>CAVCSZ010000001.1:0-15836 GCA_963605025.1 bacterium
ATTTTGTATTTATAAATGGCAATTTAATTAATAATCAAAGTTATATTTTAAAAGAAAATGATCGAGTAAGCGTAAAATCTAAAGGTAAATTTATTTATTTAAATATTAAAAATAAATCTAAAAAAGATCGTTTATTCTTAAATATAAAATTATATTCTTAACTTTAATTATTAATTTAAAAAAATTATAATATTTAAATGAATAAAATTGATTTTTTAAATGAAAAATTAGAAATAATTAATTCTACTTTTTCAAAAACATATTTAAATAAAATTCAAGAAATTACTTCTTTGGATTTTATTTTTACTTTTTCTAAAAATAAAGATAAATCTTTATTTATTTCTTTAAATAGTCAAAATCCTTTTATATCTATTAGTAATTATAAAAATAAAGATTCTTTTAATGATTTATTTTTAAATATATTAAAACCTAAATTACTTCAATCATTATTTGAAAAAGCAAGTTTATATAATAATGATTCAATTGTAGATTTATATTTTATTAAAACTACAGATACATATGAAAAAAAACATTATCATTTATTATTAGAACTTTTTAAAGGTAATCCTAATTTAATTTTATTAGAAGATAATAAAATTGTTTTAGCGTTTAAATATCATTCTTTAGAAACTAATCATCCAATTATTCCTAATACAACTTATCTTCCTTTAGAAAATAATTTTATTTTAAAAGATATAGATTTTAATAATGAAGATAATAAAATAAATACTTATATTAATTCTATTAATCAAAAATATTTAAAAGAAAAATATAACTCTTTAATAACTCAATTAAAAAGAAAGAAAAAATCTTTAGAAAATAAAATTAATGGATTAAAAGAAGATAAAGAAAAAGCATTATTAAATTTAAAATATAAAGAATACGCTGATTATTTTTTAATTATTATGAATGATTTAAAAAAAGGAGATAAATATTTTATTTATGAAGATAAAAAAATACCTTTAAAAGAAAATTATAATAAAAACGATAATCTTCAATATTTATATAAAGTTTATAAAAAAGCTAAAAATACTTTAGTTTTAAATGATATTTTTTTAAAAGAATCTATTGATGAATTAAATTATATTAATTATATTTTAGAATCTAAAGATTATTATAATGACTCAGATTATCAAGAATTAATTAAAGAATTAGATTCTAAAAAAATAATTAAAATTAATAAAAATCTTAAAATAAAAGAAATAAAAGCAATTAATCCATATTATTTTGAATATAAAGGTGTAAAGATAGGTTATGGTAAAAATAATCTTCAAAATAATGAATTAACTTTTAATTTAGCAAGAAAAAATAATTATTATTTCCATATTTTGAATTATCATGGAAATCATTTAATTTGTTTTTGTGATGAATTAAGTGATGAACTTTTACAAGTTTGTTTAGAATCTATTTTATATTTATCTAAAAAAGAATCAATTGATGTTTTAGTAGCTAAAGTTAAAGACATTAAAAAAGCTCCTACATTAGGACTTGTTAATGTTTTAAAATATGAAAGTTATCACATTAATAAATATAGTGATGAAGTTAAAAATTTAATAGATAATTCTAGTCGTTTTTCTCGTTAAATAAAAAATCTTCACCTTTAATAGATTCGTAAGTTGATAATCCAAAGAATTTTCTTTGTCTTAAAGCTTCAAAAAGTACTAATGCTACACAATTAGATAAATTTAAGCTTCTAGCAGACATAACCATAGGAATTCTTATAGTATTTTCAAAATTATTTTTTAATATATCATGAGGAATTCCACTAGATTCTCTTCCAAACATAAAAGAAATTTCTTCTTCTATTTTTGAATAATCATTTTGAGAATAAATATTTTTACTATATCTAGTTACATAAAATATTTTTTTATTTTTAAAATCTTTATTAAAACTTTCTAAATTATCATACATTTTAATACTAGACATGTTTATATAATCCATTCCTGCTCGTTTTAATTCTTTATCAGTTAAATTAAAACTTAAAGGTCCAATAATTATTAATTTTGAATCAGTAGATGCACATGTTCTTATAATGTTTCCAACATTTGAAGGTTTCTCAGGTCTATAAAGTATTATATTAATCATATTTATTATTATAATTTAAATTAATTTTTTTGTATAATATTATTAATGAACGATCCACGTAAAATTTTTAAACAAATAACTTCAAAAGAAGTAAGAAGTTGTGAATATATTCCTACAGGCATTACAAATGATAATTATTTGATTAATAATGCCTATGTTTTAAGAATTCCTAAAGAAAAAACAGAATCATTAATTGATTATAAAAATGAAAAAGAAATATATAACCTTATAAGTGAATTAAAATTAAGTGAAAAACTATTATTCTTAGATGAATCTAGTGGAGTTAAACTTACTAAATTTGTTCATAATACAAGAATTTACAAATCATTAGATGAAGAAAATATCATTTATGTTGCTAAAACACTTAAAAAATTACATACAAGTAATATAAAAGTTAATTTTGGATATCAAATGTTCAATCGTCTTGATGAATATAAAAAAGATATCCCCGAAAAATATCATATTAATAAGTCTTATGAACAAAAAGTAATAAAAGAAATTCAAAAAATATTAAGTAAAGATGAATTTGTACTTTGTCATAATGATTTAGTTCAAGGAAATTTATTATTTAAATACAATTATTGTTATTTTATTGATTGGGAAATGGCAGGATTAAATAATCCAAATTTCGATTTAGCTTCATTTATTAGTGAAAATAATTTAAATAATGAACAAGAAGAATTCTTTTTAAAGAAATATTTTGGATATAAATATAATTCCTTAAAAAAGAAAAGGGTAGATATATTTATTTATTTTCAAGACATATTATTTTATTATTGGGCTATGTCTTATTATTTTAAAAGAAATGATAAAATTTATTTAGAAATAGCTAAAATTAAAAGAGATAGAATTACAAGAAATTCATTATTATATTAAAAAAACAAGCTCTTATGCTTGTTTTTTCTTTTCTTCATCATCGTATGCTTTTTTACAATCTCTAATAACACCCATAGCGAATTCTTTTCCTTCAATACTTTTAATAAATGTGTTTTTATCTTCTAAAGATTTATAAACAGTAAAGAAGTGAGAAATTTCATCAACGATATGTCGAGGCATTTCATTAATATCATTATAATTATTATAAAATGGATCTCTAAGAGGGACTGCTAAAATTTTATAATCTCTTTCATTACTATCTATCATTCTAACTACACCAATTGGTTTAGCGTATGTAAATGATAATGGTAACATAGGTTCACTACTAATTAATAAACAATCTAAAGCATCTCCATCATCTGCTAAAGTTAAGGGAATATAACCATAATTTTGAGGATAGTGAGTAGATGTATATAAAACTCTATCTAATCTTAATAATCCTGTTTTTTTATCAATTTCATATTTGTTTTTACTACCTTTAGAAATTTCAATTAAACAAGGAAATTCTTCAATTGAAAATTCTAAATCTAAAAATTTTTTATCTAATTCTGAACTCATAATTATTCCTCTTTTTCTCTATAAAATTTATCGAATTCAAACATTTCTTCTTCAGTTTTAAATTTAGCACATACGAAAAAATCACCCATATCATCTCTTAAAACATAAGGGAATTCACCATAAAAGCAAACGTTATTACGATATTTATTTAATACTTCTTCTAAAGTGTGAACATATTTCTTGCCATATCTTCTAGCACTGGAAATAGCGTAAAATTTTTCATAATCCATTTTTTGTCTATTTTCATCATACGCAATCATATCTGCATAAATTTCATAAACATTAACTGAATTTGCAAAATTAATTAAATCAGGAGTGTATCCTCCAGCAGGTCTTAAATTTCCTTCTAATGGAACAATAGTTCCTTTTTTACCAAAATAAGGATGATCTTCTAATAATCTAAAAAACTCAAAATGTACAAATCTCTTTTTAATATTAAAAGTTTTCATACATTTTTTACCAATTTCTAATAAATCTTCAGGACATTTTGGATAACAAAAATACATTGTATCATTATGATTTTTAATAATTTCTGCACAACTATCATTAAAATAATGTGAAGTTGCAAATATTACATTACTATTAGAATCACAGATCGCATCAAAAGAAATTGTTCTTCCATTAATAAATTCTTCAAAAATATATTCTTCGTTTTCTGGTAAAGAATTAACAAAACTTAATAATTCATCATTATTATTAATTTTTTGAGTACCATGAGCACCTACACCATAATTAGGTTTAGCAAAAATAGGATAGCCTACTAAATTAGCAAATTCTTTTAATTCATTAAAATCTCTACTTAATGAATATCTAGCAGGTTTTAATCCTGCTTCTTCATAATATTGTTTTTGATTTGATTTTTTTGTTAATCTTAAAATTTCTTCTTCACTAAATGAAGTGTGAACATTAAAAATATCTCTTAATTTAGCGTCTTTAGGAAGCCAATATTCATTATTAGATTCAATAAAATTTATTTCTCCATATTTATTTTTAAAATATTCTAAAGCTTTAATTTCATTATTTATATCATCCATTAAATGACATCCATAAAATTCATCAAGAGAATTTTTACATTCTTCTTTTAAATCATTATAGGAAGCGTCGCAAACTCCTAAAACTCTAAAACCTCTATTTTTTAAAGCAAAACAAAATTTCCAATAGTTGTCTGGAAAATGTGGTGAAATAAAAATAAAATTTTTCATAATTCGTAAACTCCTATCCAATAATTTATATTAATATACTATTTTAAAATTGACAATCTATTTAATGCCTTTTTTAAAGATAATTCAGCTTTTTTGGCTTCTTCTATTGAAATATCAGATTTTTTTAAAATATTTTCTGCTTCATCTTTTTTCTTTAAAGCACGATCTTTATCTATTTCATTTGATAACTCAAATGTATCTACAATAAAAATAGCTTCATTATTATGAAAAGACATGATGCCTTTTCCAATAGATATGTATTTTTTCTCACCATCTTTTTTGTAAAATATTTTTGAAATATCTAAAAGACATCCTAAATCTTCAGAACTTTTTAATATTGCTCGATCACCTTTAGAAATTGAAGTAAAATAAACTTCATTTACTTCTTCTTCAAAATGTTTACCATCATTACTTGTTATTGAAAAAGAAAATGTATTATCCATTGTTAATTTCCTTATATTTTGCTTCAACATCTTCTATTGTTCCACAATATAAGAAACAACTTTCTGGATATGAATCATATTTACCACTTAATATTTCTTTAAAAGATCTAATTGTATCTTTTAAACTAACATATTTTCCTTCTTTACCTGTATAAGCTTCAGCAACTGTAAATGGTTGAGAAAGGAAATTTCTAATTCTTCTTGCACGTGCAACAATTAATTTATCGTCTTCACCTAATTCATCGATTCCTAAAATTGCAATAATATCTTGTAATTCTTTATATCTTTGAAGAATCATTTGAACTCCTCGAGCAACTTGATAATGTTCTTCTCCGATGATTAAAGGATCTAAAACATTTGATGATGATTCAAGAGGATCAACAGCTGGATAAATACCAAGTGAAGCTGTATTTCTATCTAAAACTGTCTTAGCATCAAGATGATTAAAAGTTGTTGCAGGAGCTGGATCTGTTAAGTCATCTGCAGGAACATAAACTGCTTGAATAGAAGTAATTGATCCATCTTTTGTAGAAGTAATTCTTTCTTGAAGTTGTCCCATTTCAGTAGCTAAAGTAGGTTGATATCCAACAGCACTTGGCATTCTTCCAATTAAAGCACTAACTTCACTACCTGCTTGTGTAAATCTATAAATATTATCAATAAAGAATAAAACATCTAAATGCATATTATCTCTAAAATATTCACTCATTGTTAAAGCTGCTAAAGCAACTCTCATTCTTGCACCAGGAACTTCATTCATTTGACCATAAACTAAGGAAGTTTTATTTAAAACTCCACTTTCTTTCATTTCATTATATAAATCGTTTCCTTCTCTACTTCTTTCTCCAACACCAGCAAAAACTGAAATACCATGTTGAACAGTAGCAATATTATTTATTAATTCTTGGATTAAAACAGTCTTTCCAACACCTGCTCCTCCAAAAAGTCCAACTTTACCACCTTTTACATAAGGGCAAAGCAAATCAATGACTTTAATACCAGTTTCTAAAATTTGAGTTTGAATTTTTTGGTCTTTAAAAGCAGGAGCTTGTTTATGAATAGGCATTCTTTTTGCGTTTTCAATATCTCCGCTTTCTTTTTCATCAATTGTTTCACCTAAAACGTTGAAGACTCTTCCTAAAGTAACGTCTCCAACTGGAACAGTTATGCATGATCCTGTATCAATTACTTCAAGACCTCTTGCAAGTCCTTCAGTAGGTGACATAGCAATACATCTAACAGTATCATCACCAATATATTGCTCAACTTCTAATGTAATTTCTTTTCCATTATCTAATTTTACTTTTAAAGCATTTAAATAAGCAGGTAATTTACCTTCTTCAAATCGTACATCAATAATAGTACCAACTGCTTGAATAATCTTTCCTTTATTTAAAATTTCACTCATAAATTCCCTCCTTATTTATTTTTTTTACTTCCTGCGACTACTTCAGTAATTTCTTGAGTAATTGCAGCTTGTCTTGCTTTATTATATTCTAGATTTAATTTATCTATTAATTCATTTCCATTTTTTGTAGCATTATCCATTGCATTTCTTCTAGCGTTCTCTTCAGAAACTTTTGAATCATATAGATAATAACTTAAATTCCCATAAAGTATTTTTTTAATCGCATATTCAATGACTTCATCTTTAGATGGTTCAAATGTAGGGCTGTATCCTCTTTTTTTATTAACTTTAATATCTAAAGGTAATAATTGTTTTTCAGTTACTTTTGAAGCAATTGAATTTATAAAATGTGTGTAAATAATAGATATTTTTTTGAATTTATCACTTTTATATAACTCTACAATTTCTTCTATTAATTTATTAGTGGATTCATCATCGAAATTATTTAATAAATCAATAAATTTATCATTATGTTTTAAATTTTTAGCGTTTAATTCTAAAGATCCTTTTAAACCTATTATAAATACTTCATCTTCTTCTTTATAAATATCACTTAAAAATTTAATTACATTATTATTGTAATTAGCACATAATCCAACATTACTTGTAACTACTATATATAAAGTAGAATTACTCTTATTATTTTTCAATAAAAGTTTTGAATTAAAATTACAATCAGGATTAGCGTCATTATAAAAAAGAATAGAATCTAAAAGCTTATTACAATTTTCATTATAAACTTTATTTGATTCATAAACGGATTGTAATTTTCTTGCTTTAACACTACTAACAAGTTTCATCGCATTAGTAATTTTTAAAGTTGACTTAACTGTTCCTAATCTACGTTTTACGTTTTCTAAATTTTGACCTGCCATAAATTATTGATTAAGCTCTCTATCTTTTGAAAATTCATCCATTATTGTTTTTAATTCATTTAAATCTTCTTCTTTTAAAGTTTTAGAATCATTAATTTTAATTAAGAAATCATTATGAAATTGTTCAAAATATTTATATAAACTTTCTAAATATGGATGAATATCTTCGAATTCTAAATTTTCTAAATATCTATTTTTACATGCGAAAAGATAAACAATTTCTTCAGTCATTGATAAAGATTTATATTGTTTTTGTTTTAAAACTTCATTTAAAACTTGTCCATGATGAATAATTTCTTTTGTATTTTTATCTAAATCACTACCAAATTGAGTAAATGCTTGAAGTTCGTTAAAATTTGCTAATTCCATTTTTAAGGATTTAGATACTTCTTTTATAGCTTTAGTTTGTGCGCTACTTCCAACTCTACTAACAGAGAATCCGACATTAATTGCAGGTCTTTGACCAGCATTAAATAAATCTGTTGATAAGAAGATTTGACCATCAGTAATTGAAATAATATTTGTAGGAATATATGCAGAAATATCACCTGCTAAAGTTTCAACAATAGGTAAAGCAGTTATACTTCCTCCGCCTAATTTTTTAGATAATTTTACACATCTTTCTAATAATCTTGAATGTAAATAGAAAATATCACCTGGATAAGCTTCTCTACCAGGACTTCTCTTTAATAATAAAGATAATGTTCTATATGCGACAGCGTGTTTTGATAAATCATCAAAAACAATTAAAACATCTTTTCCTTGTTCACACCAATATTCTGCCATTGTAACACCAGTATATGGTGCGATGTATTGTAATGGAGAAATTTCACTAGCAGATGCATTAACAATAACACTATAATCCATAGCGCCATTTCTCTTTAATTTTTCATAAATAGATGCAACAGTACTATTTTTTTGACCAATAGCAACATAAACACAAATAACATCTTTTCCTTTTTGATTTAAAATTGTATCAATTGCAATTGCAGTTTTACCTGTTTGACGATCTCCAATAATTAATTCTCTTTGACCTTTTCCAATAGGAATCATTGAATCAATAGATAAAATACCTGTTTCTAAAGGTTCTTTAACTGATTCACGTTTCATAATTCCAGGAGCAATTTTTTCGATTTCTCTAAATTCGTTTGCTTCTATTTTTCCATTATCATCAATTGGTTCACCTAAAGCATTGACTACTCTTCCAAGTAAAGCGTCTCCTACTGGAGTTTCAACAACTTTTCTAGTTCTAGAAACTTTATCGCCTTCTTTAACATTACTTGTATTTGATAACATGACAGCACTTACAGCGTCTTCATCAAGATTCATAACCATTCCATATTCATCTTTATTGAATATTAAAAGTTCGCCTAACATGGCTTTTTCTAATCCATAAACTAAAGCAATTCCATCTCCAACTGTAACAACAGTTCCGATATCATTATTCTTTTTTATTTCATTCTCAAAGTTTTTAATTTCTACTTTAATTAATTCACTAATTTCATTTGTTTTAATGGACATGATTAATCCTCCATAATAATTTTTTTGATACTTTCTAATTGACTATTAATTGAAGTATCGTATATATCATTTTTTAAAATAATTTTAAATCCACCTATTAAAGAAGGATCTATAATACTTTCTAATTCTATTTTTTTATTAATTTTAGATTCGATGATTTTTGATATTTTATTTATAGAATTTTCATCTAATTTAGAAGAAGAATAAATAGTACCTCTTTCTATTTTTAAATAATCATCAAAACGATATAAACATTCTTTAAAAATTGAATATAAATAAAAAGATCTACTATTTTTATAAATAATTTTAATGAAATTAATCAATGTTTTTTTACAATCTCCAAAGACTCTATCAATTAAATTATATGCTTCTTCTGTTGTAGTAACTTTATTTGCTAAAAGATAAATTAACTCTTTATTTTTTTTCAAAATTTTAGTTAATTCTTTAATATCTTCTCGATATTCACTAACTTGGTTTTCTTCAATTGCAATATTAAGTAATGCTAAAGCATATTTATTATATAAACTATTATCCATTTTAATTGTCCTTATCTAAAGAATTAATAAAATCATTAATAATTTTTTCATTATCAGAAGAAGATACTTCTCTTTCTAAAATTTTACTAGATAAATCTAAAGCTACTCCAGCAATATTATTTTTAATTTCTTTTTCAGCTTCTAATTTATCTTTTTCTATAATAGCATTTGCTTCTTCAATTTTATTTTTTGCTTCTTCATTAGCAGATTCTAAAATTTCTTCTTTTTTAATTTCAGCATCTTTTTTTGCTAATTCAATAATCTCATTTGCTTTTTTACGTGAATTTGCAACTTCTTTTTGGGCATCTAATATTAATTTTTCAGATTCAGTTTTATTTAATTCTGCTTCTTTAACTTCGTTATTTAATAATTCTTTTCTTTTATTAATATATGCTTTTATTGGTTTGTATGCGAAAACAATTATTATAATACACATAATAATAAAAGCTATAAATTGAACTAAAAAAGCCCAAACATTAGGAAATAATTTTTGAGAAATTTCTTCTTTTAGATTTAAAAAATCATTTACATTACAACTTGTTAAACTAAATAAAGAAAATAATAAAATTAATGTTTTTGCAATTTTATTTTTTTTCATAATTAAGCAAGGAAGAATAAGAATATAGAAAGAAGTAAACAATAAATAGCTGTTGTTTCTGTTAAAGCACAACCTAAAATCATTGATGTTCTTAATTTTGAATACATTTCTGGATTTCTACTCATACCATTTATAGCATTAGCACAGACATATCCTTCACCAAGTCCTGAACCTGCCATTGAAATACCACAAAGTCCGATTGCAATATAAGCGTATGCTTTATCAGTTAATTGACTTGCATCTGCTAACATTGGTAATAAATTTAATAAAAAGTTCATAAAATTTCCTCCTCTATTTAGTTTCTAATTGAACCTTATCTAAGATTTTTTCTGCAGAATCTTCATTTTGTTCTTGTGCAATAAAAATCATTGTTAACATAGTAAATACTAAAGTTTGAATTGCTCCACTGAATAAATCAAAATATAAATGTAATATTGGAGTTACAATAGGCGCAATAATAATATCTGCTCCGGTAAGTCCACTATTATTAACCAAATCAAATATAGGTCTAAATATATCACTAGAAATAGCTTCTAATGCTGCATAAACTAAACCCATAATACAATATCCACTTAATGCATTACCAAACATACGTAAAGCCAATGATAAAAGTGGAGCCCACATGGAAATTAAATTAATAGGTAAAAAAACTGGAAATGGATCAACATATCTTTTAAAATAACCCCATTTATTTTCTTTAGCAGCAGTTATGTGAATCATTAAAAAAGTAACAAGTGATAAACATAATGGAACTCCTAAATAAGTCATAGGTGAAGATAATCCAGTTAATCCAAATATAAATAAAATAAATACAAAAGGCATTAAAGCAAGAAAATATCCAGATAAACTTCTGTTTCTTTCTCCCATAATTTCTACTGTTAAATTTTCAATTTTTTCTACAATAAAAACCATTCCAAAAACTAAGCCTTTTTGAGGTTTTAAAGGATCTTTTATAGCTTTTTTAAATACAAAATAAATTACAAAAGCAAATAATGATAATATAATCATTATTAATACACTATAAAAAACTTCAGGAATAAAATGAATTCCTACTATTTGATCAATGTTTTCGCTTGATAGTCCTAAGACAACGTTTTTATTCATTTTTGTTCCTTAATAAAAAAATAATAATATTAATTAAAATAGGTATTAAACCTAATAATAGATAAATAAATCTAATTTTATCTCCATCTTTATTTAAAAAATAAATACAAATTGCAGATAATACTAAACCTAATCCATAAGATAAAACTCTTAATAATCCACTAATCATATAAATGAATAAACTTGGAGATACTTCTTCATATTTTTTATTTTGATCTTTTAAATTTATAAACAAAACAATTATTCCAAAGCTTAACGATAAACTTAAAACAATAATTGGTTCATATCTTTTAAAGGGAATTCCAATAGTTGAAATTAAAATTAAAATAAATGATAAAAAAGTATATAATAAATAGGCTTTTCTATTAGTATTTATCATAATTAAATTATATTATAAAAATTATTATTTTTAAATTATTTTTAAAAGAAAAATTACAAATTTTAAATTTTTTTATTTTTAAAATTAATATATATAAGTTATAATAATTATACACAATTTTTAAGGAGATAATATATATGAGTTTTACACTTAAAATTAATGGGGAATCCCATATATTTGAGAAACCCCTAAAATTAAAAGATATAAATAATGATAAAAATTATATCGCTTGTTTAGTTAATGGTAGAGTTCGTGAATTAGATTACGATATTCATTATAATGCAGAACTTACTTTTTTAACTTTACAAGATCCAAGAGCAGTTGCTATTTATGAAAGAGGAGTTAGATTTATTTTAGCAATGGCTCAACAAAGAATTTATCCTGATATTAAATTCAAATTTAACTATAATGTTTCACGTGGAATTTATGCTCAAGTTGCTAAAGGAGAAATTCAAGTAACTAAAAGTATCGTTGATAATTTAGAAAACGAAATGAGAAAAATTGTAGAAGCAGATTTTCCTTTTACTAGAAAAATTGTTTCTAATGAAGAAGCTATTGAATTATATAAAAGTAAAGATTTACAAGATAAATTAGAAATAATTAAATATCGTCCTGAAAAAACTGTTCATTTATATGATTGTGATGGATATTTTAATTATATGTTTGGAAAAATGGTTCCTTCTACTGGATATATAAAAGATTTTAAATTAATTTATTATCCACCTGGAATTTTATTACAATATCCAAGAAGTGAATATAATGGTAAAATTCCTCCATTTAAAGATGAACCTGTATTTTCTAGCACATTACAAGGAAGTAATTCATGGAGTGAAATTGTTGGATTAAGTGATGTTGGTTCTATTAATAATTTAAATTCTTTAAATAACAGCAATATTTTAGTTAATATTTGTGAAAATAGACATAATAAAATGTTAGTAGAATTAGGTAATAAAATTCAAAATAATATTAAAGAAATAAGATTAATTTGTATTGCAGGACCTTCAAGTAGTGGAAAAACAACTTTCTCAGATCGTTTAACTTGTGAATTATTATCTAGAGGTATTCATCCAATTAGAGTTTCTTTAGATGATTATTATAAAAGAGGAGATAATGTTCCTAAAGATGAAAATGGTGAATATGATTATGAAACATTAGATGCTTTAGAAATAGATTTATTAAATCAAAATTTAATTTCTCTTTTAAGTGGTGAAGAAGTTACTCTTCCTACATTCTCAAAGAAAACTGGAGAAACAAGTTTTACTAGAAAAGTAAAAATTAATAATAATGACCCAATTATCATTGAAGGAATTCATGCTTTAAATGAAAATTTAACTCCACTTCTCCCAAAGAACATTAAATATAAAATTTATATTTCACCTCAAGCTCAAATTAATTTAGATTTTGAAAATCCAGTATCTTTAAGTGATATTAGATTAATTAGAAGAATTGTTAGAGATTATAAACATTATTCAAGTAGTGTTGAATCCACTCTTTCTATGTGGCCTAGTGTTAGAAGAGGCGAATTCAAGTGGATCTATAAAACTGAAGAAGATGCAGACTTTGTATTTGATAGTTTCTTAAATTATGAATTTGGTGTTATGAAAAAATATGCACTTCCTATTTTAAAGAAAGTTGATTTAGATGGACCTTATGGAGCAGACGCTCAAAGATTAATTAATTTCTTAAAATATTTCACAGATGTTAATGAAAAAGTAATTCCTTGTTCTTCAATTTTAAGAGAATTTATCGGTGGAAGTTCCTATAGAGAAAACGAAGATTAAAATAAAAAATCAGATTGACTATTTAAATCAATCTGATTTTTTTAATTATTTTTATAACGTTTTAAAATGTGATCATGAATATTACTTAATTCTTTAAGATAAATATCTCTCATATTTTCGTATGCTTTTATCTCGCTTTCTGAAGATAATTCTTTATAGAAATCATAAAAAATACCTTCAAGTCTAAAAAAAGATTCATATAAATTTAAAATAGTTATATTAAAATAATATTCTTTATTAGAGAAAAATAATAATGGAGAAGAATGTGCTACTTCACTACTTAATTCGTATATTTTAGAATAATTCTCAAGTCCTGCTACTTTTTGAACTCCATCTCTAAAATTTAATTTAATATCTTCATTTAATTTAATGTTTGGAATATCAAGTAAATATCCATATTCTATAAATTTTTTAGTGTCTTTACTTTTTAAATCATATTTTTTCATTTTATCTTTTATTTCAATAAAAATTTTATCTACTTTATCTTGATCTTTTATTTGTAAACGATACGCTAAAGAATATTCAATATGTTTAAAATATGAATCAAATAATAATTTACCATTTTTAATTAAACAATAAACAATACATTCATTTTCGTGCATTGTTCTCCAGGTAGAAAAAGCTTCAACTTCAAATCCATCGATTAATAAATTTTCAATACATTTTCCTAAACTAAAAGAATTTATTAACATTTTAACTAATAAAGCTTCATATTTATTTAAATCTTTTAAATTATTCAATACATTTAATAAAAAATTAAAATATAAAGATAAAGATGAAATTTCAGGATTAAATTTATTTAAAAATACATCAGATTTATAATTTAATTGTTCATTTGTTAAATATTTATCTGCTACTTTAGAAGCTATAGAATTTTGAAAATCTTCATCTATTAAATAATTTTTAATAATATCTTTATTAATATTTTGATTTTTAAAATAATATTCTAATTCTGAAATAATATATAAAATTATAATAATAGAATTGATAGGACTATATTTTTTAATTATTATTTCATTAAAAACTTCTTCTATTGAATCACAAATTAAATTATAAATGATAAATAATTCTTCATAATTATCTACTATATCACCATTTTTTTTAAAAAATTTTAAAGATGTTTTAAAATCTTCAATATTTAATCTATTTAAAATCATAATTAAATTATAATATATTTTTAATATTTTGATAATAAATTAAGAATATTAAATTTATAATTTTCATTAGGATTTTTTAAACTTTTTAAACAATAAATTTTATAGTTATTTAAAAGACAACACATTCTATTAAAATCATATTCCATTTTGAATTTATGTTCATAAGTATATGCATTATCTAAAATTAAATAATCTAATGTATTTCTTTTATATTCTAATTCTGAAAGTAAAACTAATTCAATTTTTGATTGAGAATTAAATTCATTAGAAATAAATAAATTCTTATAGAAAAGTAGATAAAATAATAATTGTTCTTTCGATAAAATATCTAATAAAATTGATTTTAATATACTTATAAATTTATTTAATATAAGATCTTTTTTATTCAAATAATCTTTTAGAATATTTTTAATATAATCTTTTGAAAAATTTATATCACTATCAATATATTCCATCAATTTTTTATATAAACTAGATTCATAAAAATAATTATATTCTTTAAAAGAAATATTTATTTTATTATCGAAAATATATTTAGATAATAATTCATAAGTTTTTTTAGATTCTACTATAATTCTAAAAGTGAATTTTTCAGATATTTTAAACTCAAAAATATCAGAAATTATATTATTTTGAATATTTTCTAATAATTTATAAATATTTTTGTGTCTTAAAAAAATAACATCTTCATAATCAATTTCTTTCTTTTGAATTTTCTTATAATTTTCAAAATAATTTTTCTTTTTATTTTTATTAACAATTTTTAAATTATTATCATAAAAAGAATAAGATTGAAATTCTATTTCATCTAAAAATTTATCAAATTCAATAATTTCTAAATCTTTATTTACTAACTTTTTATGTTTTAAGAAAAGAGTTTTATCTAATTCTAAATTAACTTTATTGTATTCTTCTTTATTAAAGATATAAGAAAACAAATAAGGAGAATTAGTTTTTAATATATAATTATGAAAACTTTTTTCAGAATAAACTTCTTCTTTTTTAAAAAAT
Organism: bacterium; assembly: GCA_963605025.1. Taxonomy (GTDB): domain Bacteria; phylum Bacillota_I; class Bacilli_A; order RFN20; family CAG-826; genus Onthovivens. Next base: position 15,535 of record CAVCSZ010000001.1, read on the forward strand.
AATTCCTTTTTCATAAATCTACTCCATATTGTAAAAAATTAAAGGGTTCTTTTTTAAATTAAAATTGGTTTTTCTTATTTCAAATCCAAATAATTCTAAAAAAAATTTTCATTTAAATAAGTTTTAATTCTCTCATTAATAACTTTATAATCAAAATAAAATTTATTACTTACCCCTTTATTTAAATTAAAAAATCCTGTAATATTTGAAAATTCTGAAGATAATTCATTTAATATTTCTTCTTTAGAAATATCATTATTAATTACAATATCAAAAATTTTAAAAGATTCATTTTCATAAAC
>CAVCSZ010000001.1:15846-83547 GCA_963605025.1 bacterium
CATAAACTCCTCTTATTAAAAAATTATTTTTAATAATATTTAATTTTTTATAAATAGGATTTAAGAAAAATAAATTAAATTCTTTTAAATCAAAAACATATTTGATTTCATTTTCAATATTTTTTACTTCATTTTTCTTCTTTAATAATTTAACTTTATTTTTAAAGTTATTTTCAATTGTATTCTTAAAAGAAGTAACATAAATAAAATCATTAATATAAAGATAATCTTTATTACTTAAAGAATAAAAATTTTTATATTCTTTTTTATCTCCACTTTTATAATACAAAATTAATTCATTATCGATATCAAATTCCTCTGTGAATATCGATATATTATCCATACACACTATAACTTTATCAATTATAGTATCGTATTTAAAATCATAAGAAGCACAATTGAATTTTGCAGTCTTATAATTAAAAATAAAATCATCATAGTAAAATACTTCAAAATTAAAACTATAATAATCTTTAATGTTTTTTAAAAAAGAGTAATCAATATCATTGTCTACTAAAATAATATCTTTATAATTACTCAAATCATTTATTAAATTTTGCAATTAGTTAAACCCCCTTGTTGCGTTAATTGCAGCTTTCCATTTTTTATCTATTTCATTAATTTTATTTTCATCAAATGTTGGTTTAAATATTTTTTGAATATTATTAATACTTTTAATTTCATCAATACTTTTCCAAAATCCATTATTTAAACCCGCTAAAAAAGCGACACCTAATGAAGTCGTTTCTAAATTTTTAGGTAAAACTACCTCTTTATTTAGAATATCCGCCTGATATTGCATTAAGTACTCATTGTTTGTAACACCTCCATCAACTTTTACAGAATTTATATTCTTTTTACATGTATTGGAAATTAATCCAATTACATCCTTAGTTTGAAGTGCAATACTATTTAAAGTTGCTTTAATAAAATGTTCTTTTGTAGTAGCTCTAGTTAATCCAAAAACTGCTCCTCTACAATTATCATCCCAATAAGGAGCTCCTAGACCTACAAAAGCAGGAACAACATATACCCCTAAAGTATCTTCTACTCTATTAGCATACATTTCACTTTCATCAGCTTTTTTAATCATTCTCATTTGATCACGTAACCATTGTATTGCACTTCCGCCAACAAAAACCGATCCTTCTAAAGCATAAGTTATTTCACCATTTATTTTCCAAGCAATTGTAGTAATTAAACCATTATTTTCTATGATAGGTTTATTCCCAATATTCATTAATACAAAGCATCCAGTTCCATAAGTAGCTTTAATATCGCCAGCATTTAAACAATTTTGACCAAATAATGCTGCTTGTTGATCTCCTGCTACTCCACATATTTTTAAATCTTCTTTTAAAAAAGAAGCATATCCAAAAAAAGAACTTGATTCACATACTTCAGGTAACATAATTCGAGGAATATTAAAAAGTTTTAATAAATCATCATCATAATCATTAGTATTAATGTTATATAACATTGTTCTTGAAGCATTAGAAATATCTATTTTAAAAATTTTATTTCTAGAAAGCTTATACATAATCCATGTATCAACTGTCCCAAACATTAATTCTCCATTATTTGCTCTTTCTTGTCCATTTGGAATTGAATCTAAAATAAAACGAATTTTACTAGCACTAAAATATGGATTAATTATTAATCCAGTTTTTTTATGTACCATTTCTTCTTTATCTTTAATTGAATCACATATATCTGCAGATTGTCGGGATTGCCACACTAAAGCATTATGCACTGGCATTCCTGATTTTTTATCCCAAACTACTGTTGTTTCTCTTTGATTTGTAATTCCTATACAATCAATATTTTCAAAAGATAAATTAGTTTTAGCAAGTAAATCATTAATAACATTTAAAACAGATAACCAAATATCAATGGCGTTTTGTTCCACCCATCCATCATGTGGAAAATAGCATTCTACTTCTTGTTGAGACTTATAAAAAATATTACCATTTTTATCAATTAAAGAAGCTCTTGTAGATGTTGTTCCTTGATCTATTGCTAAAACATATTTCATAATTAACTCCTTTTATTAGAAATTTTTAATTTCTCAATTTTTTGTTGATCATTAGAAAATAAATTTTTGATATATAAAGCTAAAAATTCTTTTGTCATTTTATATACAATTGTTTTCTTAGAAGAATCCATTTTGGATAATTTAGAAGAAAAAATATAACCATGTAAAAAGAAATCTTTAGCGATATCTCCTAAAGTATTATGATTATTTAATTCTAAAAAAGTAAAAATAAAATCAGTCATTTCGTTAATATAAGTAGAATCATAACTATAAAACCAATTATTAATAGTATTTTTAAAAGCAGATGAATATGGTGTTAAATTATTTGCTTTAGCAACTTCAGTAAAGTTATGTTTTTTATTTAATTTCCATGTTAAAAGATCATGTGCAAAAACGCTTAATTTAGAAGTGTAACATATTTCATAATTATTACTATTATCAAATAAAACACCTACTATATCTTCATTTGGAACTATTTTAATAATCTTATCTTTATGTTTTTTGTAATCAAAATTATCATTTTTAAAACCAGGACCATCTAAATTGTAAACTTTAGTTATTCTATTTTGAATTTCTTCTTTAGAATTAAAATAAGAGAAATACGCTAAATTACCACCTTTTGAATGTCCTGCGATTATAAAATTACCTTTTAATTTCTTAGACACTCTTTCAACATAATCTTTAGCGTATTTTTGAGCAGGAACAACATCATATAAAGCCATATTGAAGTCTTCTTTCCAACCTGTAATTGTATTATCAGTACCTCTAAAAACTATTAATGAATTATTCCCTAAACGATAAGTTGTTGCAAAAAATTGAGCATTTTTTTCTTTAGAAAAATAATTCATAACATGTCCAAATTTTAATTTTTTGTATCTTTTGCATTTAAAGAAATTTTCTATAAATAAAGTATATTTATTTCCTGGAGTTAAAAATGGTTTTCTTAAAATTGTATAATCATTTTTATCATCAAAAATAGAAAAATCAAAAAATTTATCTTTCATTTTATCATCAAATTTTGGAGAATTTACAAAAGCACAATAAGAAATACATGTCAAAATTAAAACATCAGTTTGACAAAAAGGTAATTCGTTAATCGTTTTATTTCCATTTATTTTTAAAAATTTCTTTATTGTATTCACTAATCAATCTCCTTAGTAGAAATAACATCTATTCCAGTATTCAAAACATTTTCAATAATTATTTGTCCAATTTTAATAGGTACTTCTATTTCTACTTTATTAATTTCTTTCATTAAATCAAAAATTAATTCTTTATTAATAGGTCCTGAAGTTTTACAAGGACAAACTAAAGAACTTGAATTTTTAACTTTAAAAGATGAAGTAACAATTCTTGTAGGATTTTTTATTTCTTGAAGTACATAATTTTTTCCTCTAGGACATGAGTTCCCACTAATAAGATCACCATCAACATGAATTTGACATCCTTTAGGACAAACTATACAAGTAAAAATTTTATTCATATTATAAAAGCTCCTCAATTTCAAATGATAATTCTTCAATTTCTTTAAAATCAATATCATTTAATTTTAATTTTATCATTTCTGAAGGAATCATATTTAATTTTAAAATCTTTTTTATTATTTTATCTTTATCTTTTATATAAATATTTCCTTTTTTAATAGGTTTTTTAACTCTAAAAGAAAATTCAACTTCTTTTAATTCATTATAAACATCAATATAATTAGGAAGTAAATAATTTAATAAAGAATTATGATGAGTTTCAATAGTTTTAATAATTTTCTTATCACCATTTAAAATTAAATCTGCAGCATTTTTACCAGCAATTTCTGCTTCTTCTACAACATAATCTACTAAATCATGAACATGCAAAACATTCCCACAACTAAATATTCCTTTTATAGAAGTTTCATAATTTTGATTAATCATTACAGATTTAGTATTTTTATAAAGTTTACAACCAGCATTTTCAAGTAAAACATTGAAAGGATATAATCCTACAGATAATAAAAGTGTATCGCATTCAATAAAAGTTTCTTTTCCTGGAATAGGCTTTAAACTATCATCTACGTCACAAATAGTTATTCCTATTAATTGATTTTTACCATGAACTTTAATAACAGTATTATGTAATTTTAATGGAATATTATAATCTTCTAAACATTGAACAATATTTCTATTTAATCCATTAGAATAAGGCATTAATTCACTTACACCTATGACTTTAGCACCTTCTAAAGTCATTCTTCTAGCCATAATTAATCCAATATCTCCACTTCCTAAAATATAAACTTTTTTGCCTACTAAATAACCATCTATATTTAAATATTTTTGTGCTAATCCTGCAGTAAAAACCCCATTAGGTCTTTCTCCAGGTAAAGCAATTTGACCAGCAGTTCTTTCATTACATCCAGCAGCATAAATAATGCTTTTTGCTTTTAAAGTAACAATGCCATCTAAAGAATTACAATATGTAATTTCTAAATCTTTATTAACATCTAAAACTTGAGTATCTAATTTATATTCAATATTTCTTTTTTTAACTTCATTAATAAAACGATAAGCAAATTCAGGTCCAGTTAATTCTTCTTTAAAATAATGCAAACCAAATCCATTATGAATACATTGATTTAAAATTCCTCCTAATTGGTTCATTCTTTCTAGGATAATAATATCTTTTACTCCATTATCAAAAGCACTAATAGCAGCACTTAATCCTGCACTACCTCCACCAATAATAACTAAATCATGATAAATCATAATTTTTCTCCTTTATTAGTAAATTTCATAACAACGCTTCCTTCATTAGAATAATTAATTTCATTTAGATTTTTATTTAATTCTCTACTTAAAATTTTTAATACTTCTTCTTGACAAAAAGTACCTTGACACATTCCAAATCCTGCTCTAACTCTTTTTTTAACGCCTTTAATAGTAGTAGCACCACAATTTCTATTTATAACATCAACAATTTCGCCTTCACTTATCTTCTCACAACGACAAATTAAATGACCATATTTAGGATTTTCTTTGATAATTTTATTATATTCATCAATATTCATTGTCTTTTTTGAATAATGTTTTCTAATAAAAGGATTATAAGATAAATTTTCTTTTAAATTTAATTTAGAACTTACCATTTTAGCAACTTCTTCTCCAATAGCAGGAGATGAAGCAAGTCCTGGAGACATAATTCCAATACAATTAAAAAATAATGGATTATTTTTACTCTCTTCAATTAAAAAATCATCAGTATTTGGATTTGCTCTTACACCTGCAAAATATCTAATTGTTTTATCTAATGGTAAATCTTTTATTAATTTTTTAGCAGTTTCCTTTATTTTTTCAATTGTAAAATTATCTATAGAAGTATCTTCTTTATCACTTTCATCATTTGAAGGACCTATAATATAATTAAAAGATGTAGTAGGTGAGATTAAAACACCTTTTCCAACTTTTGTAGGACACATAAATAATGTATGTTTTACCCACTTTTCATTAAAATGATTTAATAATATATATTCACCTTTCCTAGGAATAATTTTAAAATCATTATCTTCTAATAAAGACCATATTTCTTTTCCATATAGTCCAGATGTATTTACAATTGATTTAGAATAAAATTCACCTTTATTTGTAAACAAAATATAAATATTATTCTCTTTTTTAATATCTAAAACTTTAGTATTTAAAGATAAACTAACTCCATTATCTAAAGCATTTTCCATTGCACCTACGCATAATCTAAATGGATTAACAATACCAGAATCTTCACAATATAAAGCATATTTACATTCTTCATTTAAATTAGGTTCTAATCTATGTAATTCATCATAATTTATAATTTTAGATTTAACATTATTTAAATCTGCACGAACTTTTAATTCTTTTAAAGTATTTAAATCATCTTCATTAAATCCAATAGTTAAGCTTCCGTTTTTAATAAAATCACAATCAAGTTCATTACAAACTTTCTCCATCATTTTATTACCTTTAACATTAAAATACGCTTTTTTTGTATTAGGTTTAGGATCATAACCACTATGAACAATTGCACTATTAGCGCTACTAGTTTCATCTCCAACATCATTATTTTTTTCGACAACTAAAAATTTACCTTCATATTTTGATAAATATCTACTTACAAAACTTCCAATAATACCAGCGCCAATTACAATGCAATCATAAATTTTATTCATATTATTTCTTCCTATTTATAGAATATTCTTTATTAAATTTTTCACCCTTATATCTTTTATGTAATTTATCTAAATTATATTGAGCGATTTCTTCTAAAGATAAATTTAATCCACTAGCAGTTTCAGCAAGATACCATAAAACATCACCTAATTCTTCTTTTAAATGTTCTTTATCTAATTCATGTCCTTGATATTTAAATTTTTTTACAATATCACAACATTCACCAACTTCTCCTGCTAAACCTAAAACTCCGTTAGTAATCATATCTTTTTTACCTTCTTCAGAAATTAAATTATAAGCATGTTTTTGATATTCATTAAAGTCTAATTTATCCATATAACTCCTTTAATTATAAATAATAGTTTTAAAATAATTTTAAATTTTAAATATGTTAAAAATATTATAACAAATTTAGTTAATATACTTAATCTTTTTTTAAAGCATTGTATTTGAATTATTATTAATATAATTATAAAATTAATCGAGGTATTGTTTATGGAAATAAAAATTTTAAAATGTAAATCTTGTGGAAAAATTGTAGAAAGATTACCAGGAACACATGGATGTCCTACTGTTTGTTGTGGTTCTCCAATGGTAGAACTTGTTCCAAATTCTCAAGAAGCTAGCTTAGAAAAGCATGTTCCAGTAGTTCAAATTGATGGAAATCACATTCATATTCAAATAGGTCAAATCGTACATCCTATGATTGATGAACATTATATTCATTTTATTTATTTAATTACAGATAAAGCTGTTCATCGTATAGATTTAACTCCAAATTCTAAACCTGTTGTAGATTTTTATATTGATAATGAAAAACCATTAAAAGTTTATGAATTCTGTAACTTACATGGTTTATGGGAAAAAGACTTATAAATATTTCTCTTTAATTATATTTTTATTGATTATTTAAATAATTTTTGATAATATAATTAAGCATGGCGAAATTGGAGAAGCGGTTAACTCACTTGGCTGTGAACCAAGCATTCACCGGTTCGATCCCGGTATTTCGCCCCATTTAAAAAATTACACGATTTATATCGTGTTTTTTTATTACAAAAAAGACCTAGTTAATCTAGGTCATATTCTTCGATAGTTTTTAAATTAACTGCGTTTTTCTCATCTATTACGCAAACTTCTCCTAAATTTTCCCAATCAGAGATAATATTAGCTTTAGTTTCAATATAATAATTCAATTCATTAATTATATCTTTTGTAAAAACTTCTCCAGGTATAATAATAGGTATTCCAGGAGGATAAATCATAATAGTTTCTTTAGAAATTCTTCCTAATGCATTATCTAATTTAATAACTTCTAATGGTGCATGATAGGCTACACGAGGTCTAACTTTTAAAGTTGGAAAATTATTAGCGTAATGATGATCAATATATTTAGTGTTTGGATTATAGAATCTTTTTGAAATATCTTTTAAAGCTTCTACTATTTTTAACATATCTTCTTTTTTACTACCTATTGTAAAAAGTAATAAAAATACATATGTTTCAGCAAGTTCTATTTGAATACGATAATCATCTTTTAAAATCTTATATAAATCAAAGCCATTAATAGAAAGTTTATCAATCTCTACAACTAATTTAGTTTGATCATATGAATAACTACCTTGTTTAATAAAAGAATCTTTTCCATGTGCTTTAAATCCTTGAATTTTATTAATTTCAATTTCACATTCTTTAGCGAGTTTTATAGCTTTATTTATATATTTATTTCCATTAAAATATAAAAATTTTCTAGCACCATCTAAAGATGCTATTAAAATTGAAGATGGAGATGTTGTAGTAATTAAATTAAAACTTTTATTAATATCATAATTTTTTACTAATTCTCCTTTATATAATAAAATACTAGATTGCGTTAAGCTTCCACCTGTTTTATGTATAGAAAGAGTGGTCATATCAGCACCTGCATCCATTGCAGTTATAGGAGAATGTTTAGAAAAATAGAAATGACTTCCATGAGCTTCATCTACTAAAACAAGCATATTTTTACTATGAGCATATTTTACAATTCTTTTTAAATCACAAGTTGCTCCAAAATATGTTGGGTTTATAATAAATATAGCTTTAGCAGTAGGATTTTCATCAATTGCTTTTTTCCAATCTTTAAATGATATTTGATTTACAATTTCTAAATCTTTATCAATTTCAGGCATAACAAATACAGGTATTGCACCACTTAAAATAATTCCACTTATTACGGATTTATGAATATTTCTAGGGAGAATAATTTTTTCTTTTGCTTTTAAACAAGACATAATCATTATTAAATTACCACTTGTAGAACCATTTACTAAAAATTTTGCATAGTCAGCATTACACGCTTTTGCAAATAAGTCTTGAGCTTTAGCGATTGAATAATGAGGATGTGCTAAATTATCCATTCCTCGAGGTGCATTAATATCTTTTTTATAAAGATTATTTCCAAATATTTTATTAAATTCTTTATTAATATTTTTTTGATGATGACCAGGAACATCAAAAGAAGTATTATGTTCTTCTAAATATTTTTTATAAGCATCTAAATATGGAGTTTCTTTTTGAATTTCAAAATCATTATTTTTCATCTTAAAAATATTATCATAAAAGTTTCTTAATATACATAATTTTATTTTTATTTTTAATTTGATATTATTTTATTATGAAAGTATTAGTTATCAGTGATAGTCACGGAAATTATGAAATTATTCAAAAAGTATTAAAAATAGAAAAAGATATTGATGTTTATATACATCTTGGAGATTATGAAATACCTGAATATTTATTAAACAATTTTATATTAGTAAAAGGAAATTGCGATTATATAAGTGAAGCACCTTTATCAAGAATAATTGAAATTAATAATTTTAAAATTTATTTAGAACATGGTATTAATTTTACAAGAACAAATTTTAAAGAAGAGTATATTAAAAATACAAAAGCAGATATTTTTTTATTTGGGCATACTCATACTAGATTTGCTAATAAAATAGAAAATATTTATATTTTTAATCCTGGGAGTATCTCTAAACCAAGAGATAATAATTTAGGTACTTATTTAATTTTAAATTTAAATAATGATAAAACTATAAATTATGAATTTAAAGAAATTAATTTATAGAAGTTGCTAATTTATAAGCACTATAAATAGCAAACATAATATTGAATCCTCCACATAATCCATCAACATTTAAACATTCCCCTAAAAAATAAACATTTTTTTCTTTTTTTGATTCAAAATAATCATTTATTTCTATTAAATCTAATCCACCAATTGTTACTTGTGAAAATTCAAAATCATAAGAAGATTTAAATGTAAAATTTAAATGTTTTAAGTTTTTTATATATTTTTTTAAATTATCATTAGAAATACTATTTAAATATGAAAATAATTGCTTACCAAACAAAGATTCTAAAAAACATAATCCATATTTTTTATATTTATCATTAAAATTATTAAATAAAGATTCTTCATCTAAATCAGGATATAAATCAATAGAAATTATAGGATTTTTAAAATTATTTCTATTTATTATAGAATTGATATTAAAAATTGAAATTCCACTGATTCCGTCTTTTTTAAAAATAACTTCTCCTTTTTCTTCATAAATTAATTCATTATTATTTATCAATTTAATTAAACCTTTTAATCTTAAATTTTCTAATGATTTAACATTTTCATTTAATTTAATTGGAGATAAACCAGGTTTTAAAGGAATAATATTATAATTATGTTTTTTAAATATATTAAATAAATTACCATCACTTCCAGTAGATTTCATTGATTTTCCACCAGTAGCAAAAATTAATTTATCATAATTATATTTATTTTTATCTGTAATTAACATTTGATTATTATATTCAATTATATTTTCTTCTAAATGTATATCAATTTTGTAATATTCTAATAATTTTAATAAATAATTATTTAATGTTTTACTAGATAAAGAATTAGGATAATAAAGATCATTTATTTTTCTTAAAAATATTCCAAAATTATTTAGTATTTCTTCTTCTTTTAAACTAAAATCTTTCATAATTTCATTAATAGAATCAATATTATATGAAAACTCATTTACATTTGAATTTCCTATATTACATCTTCCATTTCCAGTTACTAATAATTTTTTTCCAATTATTTTATTTTTATCAAATAATTTAATGTTCAAGTTACTATTTTTATTTTTTAAAAAAATTGATAAAAAAATACCACTTACTCCTGCGCCAACTACTAATATATTCATATTTATATTATATAATAAAACTTGAAAACTTTACTTACTATTTATAAAATTTAATTGGAGATTATATGAAAAGATTTGGATTAGTTGTAGCTGTTGAAACAGAAATAAATGCTTTATTAAAAATTAATAAAGATTTAAAAAAATTAAAGGATGATAGATTTGAAATTTATTTTGCAAAAATAAATAATAATGAACTTTATGTTATTCACTCAGGATGTGGTGAAATTTTTGCAAGTATAGCTACTCAATATTTAATAACTAAGTTTTCAATTGATATTATTTTTAATTATGGAATATGTGGTGCTTTAAGACCAAATCTTGAAACATCAAGTTGTTGTTTGATTGATTCAATTATAAATTATGATTTTGATACAGATCCAATTGATCATAAAGGTGTTGGATTTCATACTGAAATAAAATCTTTAATTTTAAAACCAAATCAAGAATTAATAGATAAAGTATTAAGCAAAGAAAAACTTCCTCTTTATAGATGTGCAAGTGGAGATAAGTTTATTGATAAAGAAGAAGATAGATTGTATTTACATCAAAATTTTGATGCTGATGTTTGTGAAATGGAATCTGCTGGTATTTTTATATGTTGTTATCAAAATAAAATTCCATGTTTATTTTTAAAAGGAATTAGTGATTCATATTCTGGTGGTAGTCAAGAATTTCAAAAAATGGCATCCACAAGTAGTTTAGTAGCAGCTAAATTATTTATTGATATTATTGAAAATTTTTAATATAAAAAATAATATAAAAAAAGAGGATTTATAAATCCTCTTTTAATTTTATTATTTTTATTATTTAATAATTTCGCTAACTGTACCAGCACCAACAGTTCTACCACCTTCTCTGATTGAGAATTTAGTACCTTTTTCAACTGCGACTGGGTGAATTAATTCAACTGTGAAGCTAACGTTATCACCTGGCATAACCATTTCTGTTCCTTCTGGAAGAGTGATTGTACCTGTAATATCTGTTGTATGGAAGTAGAATTGTGGTCTGTAATTTGATAAGAATCCTGTATGTCTTCCACCTTCTTCTTTAGTTAAGATATAAGCTTGACATGTGAATTTTGTATGTGGAGTAACACTACCGACTTTAGCTAAAACTTGTCCTCTAACTACTTCGTCTCTGTTAACACCTCTTAATAAGACACCTGCGTTATCACCAGCTTCTGCGAAATCTAATGTTTTTCTGAACATTTCGATACCAGTAACAACTGATTTCTTTGTTTCTTTAATACCAACGATTTCAACTTCGTCGTTTAATTTAACAGTACCTCTTTCAACTCTACCAGTAACGACAGTTCCTCTACCTGTGATAGTTAAAACGTCTTCGATTGGCATTAAGAATGGTTTATCTGTATCTCTGACTGGATCAGGAATATAAGCATCAACTGCATCCATTAAAGCCATAACTTGTTTTTCAGCTTCTGGATCGCCATCTAAAGCTTTTCTAGCACTACCTCTGATAATTGGTGTGTCATCACCTGGGAATCCGTATTTATTTAATAAATCTCTAACGTCCATTTCAACTAAGTCGATTAATTCTGGATCATCAACTAAGTCACATTTATTTAAGAAAACAACAATGTATGGAACACCAACTTGTCTAGCAAGTAAGATGTGTTCACGAGTTTGAGGCATAACACCATCTGTAGCAGCAACAACTAAGATACCACCATCCATTTGAGCAGCACCAGTAATCATATTTTTAACATAGTCTGCGTGTCCTGGACAGTCAACGTGAGCATAGTGTCTCTTTCCTGTTGAATATTCGATGTGAGCAGTATTAATAGTAATACCTCTTGCTTTTTCTTCTGGTGCAGCATCGATTTGGTCGTAATTTTTAACTTCTGATAAACCTGCTTTACCTAAAACGTGTGTGATAGCAGCTGTTAATGTTGTTTTACCATGGTCAACGTGACCAATAGTACCAATGTTCATGTGAACTTTACTTCTATCAAATTTCTCTTTTGCCATAAGTAATATTTTCCTCCTGATATACTTGCATTTGCAATGATTTAATTTTATAGCATTTTGGTGATAATATCAATATTTTTGTTATTATCACCAATATTTTTATTTACGCAATATTATTTGCTTGATGCATTCTTGATGATTTCATCTTGAATGAATTTTGGACATTCTCCATAATGTGAGAATTCCATTGTATATGAACCTCTACCTTGAGTAAATGAACGTAAATCTGTGACATAACCGAACATTTCTGCTAATGGTACTTCACAGTCAACAATTTTAGCATTTCCTCTTTGAGATTCACCAGTCATATTACCTCTTCTCTTTGAAATATCTCCAATAACATCACCATAATAATTTTCTGGTACTGTAACTTCAACTTTCATGATAGGTTCTAAGATAACTGGTTTACATTTTTTAGCAGCTTCTTTTAAAGCCATAGATGCAGCAATCTTATATGCAGCTTCACTAGAGTCAACATCATGGTAAGAACCATCATGTAATGTTGCTTTAATATCAATAACTGGATAACCAGCAACTAAACCTCTATTTAAAGCGTCTTCAAGACCTTCTTGTGTAGGTTTGATATATTCCTTAGGAATGACACCACCAACAATGCCATTAACGAATTCAAATCCTTTACCTGGATTTGGTTCAAAGTTAATAACAACGTGACCATATTGTCCTCTACCACCAGATTGTTTAATGTATTTACCTTCACAATCTCCAGTAGCTTTAATAGTTTCACGATAACCAACTTGTGGTTTACCAACATTAACGTTAACGTTGAATTCTCTTCTTAAACGGTCAACGATAATATCTAAGTGTAATTCACCAACACCTGCGATAATTGTTTGTCCACTTTCTTCATCTGTATGAACTTTAAAAGTTGGATCTTCTTCAGCAAGTTTTGCTAAAGCAATACCCATTTTATCTTGGTCAGCTTTTGTTTTTGGTTCAACAGCTTCTTCGATAACTGGTTCTGGGAATTCCATTTTTTCTAATGTAACATCTAAATTTTCGTCACATAAAGTTTCACCAGTTGTAGTTGATTTTAAACCAATAATAGCGCCAATTTCACCAGCGTGTAAAGCTTCAACTTCTTCACGGTGATTTGAATGCATTAAGACTAAACGTCCAATTCTTTCTTTTTGACCTTTATTACTATTTAAAACATAACTTCCTGATTTTAAAACACCACTATAAACACGGACATATGCTAATCTACCAACGAATGGATCTGTAGCAATTTTGAATGCTAAACCAACGAATTTTTCGTTATCATCAGCTTTACAAACATATTCAGAACCATCAGCAGTATTTCCTTTAGCTCCTGGGATATCAAGTGGAGATGGTAAGTAATCAATAACACCATCTAATAATAATTGAACACCTTTATTTTTATAAGCACTTCCGCAGAATACAGGATGGAATGAACCAGTAAGAACAGCTTTTCTAATAACAGCTTTAATTTCTTCAACAGTTGGTTCTTCACCATCTAAAACTTTCATCATGAAATCATCATCAAAAGCAGCAATTGTTTCAATTAAATCAGCTCTTAATGTTTCACATTTAGATTTATATTCTTCAGGAATTTCAACTATTTTTGGATTATCTTTATCAGCAAAATCCCATGCTTCCATTTTAATGATATCAATGACACCACTTAATGTTGATGAGATACCAATAGGATATTGAACTGGTTTTGCATTAGCTCCTAATTTTTCTTTTAAAGAAGCAACACACATTTCAAAATCAGCACCAATAGCATCTAATTTGTTAACAAAAACGATACGTGGAACATTATATTTTGAACCTTGTCTCCAAACAGTTTCTGTTTGTGGTTCAACACCATTTTTACCATCTAAGACAGTGATAGCACCATCTAAAACTCTTAATGAACGTTCAACTTCAACAGTAAAATCAACGTGCCCAGGAGTATCAATAATATTGAAACGGTTTTCTTTCCAGAAACATGTTGTAGCAGCACTAGTAATAGTGATACCTCTTTCTTGTTCTTGAACCATCCAGTCCATTGTTGCAGCACCTTCGTGAACTTCACCAACTTTATGAATCTTATGTGTAAAATATAAGATACGTTCTGTAGTTGTAGTTTTACCAGCATCAATGTGAGCCATGATACCGAAGTTTCTAGTATGTGCTAAATCGTATTCTCTTGCCATAAATATTACCTATATTACCATTTATAATGAGCATAAGCTTTATTAGCTTCAGCCATTTTATGAACATCTTCTCTTTTCTTAACAGAACCACCTGTTCCGTTTGCAGCATCAATAATTTCGTTGCAAAGTTTATCTTCCATAGATTTTTCTTTTCTTAATCTTGAATAAGAAACTAACCATCTTAAACCTAAAGTAACTTTTCTTTCTGCAGAAACTTCAGTTGGAACTTGATAGTTTGCACCACCAACTCTTTTAGCTTTTAATTCAACTTCTGGCATGATATTGTTCATTGCTGTAGCAAAAACATCCATAGCAGGTTTTTTTGTTTTTTCTTCAATTTTATTGAAAGCGTTATAAAGAATAGTTTGAGCTGTTCCTTTTTTACCATCTAACATTAATCTATTAACTAATCTAGTAACTAATTTTGATTTATAAATTGGATCTGGTAAAACGTCTCTTTTAATTGTAGTACCTTTTCTAGACATATCTTTCCTCCCTATTCACTCTTTGTTTTTGGTTTTTTAGTACCATATAAAGATCTACCTTGTCTACGTGATTCAATACCAGCGCAGTCTAATGTACCTCTAATAATATGATATCTAACACCAGGAAGATCCTTAACTCTTCCTCCTCTAATCATAACTGTTGAGTGTTCTTGTAAGTTATGACCTTCACCACCAATATAAGCAGTGACTTCATATCCGTTTGAAAGCTTGACTCTTGCGTATTTTCTTAAAGCTGAGTTTGGCTTCTTAGGTGTCATTGTACCAACACGGGTACAGACTCCTCTTTTTTGTGCACTATTTTGATCTGTTTCTTTCTTTGTTAATGAATTGTATCTTTTTAATAATGCAGGTGCTTTTGATTTAAAAGTAGTTTTGCTTCTACCTTGTCTAACTAATTGATTTATAGTTGGCATCTTTCTCCTCCATAATTCACACCGACCCCGGTGTTTCAACATACCGCTAAAAAAAATAAAATTTTTAGCCGTTTTTAATTATAATTTAATTTATTATAAAAAGTCAAATATTTTTGTGTAAATATTGATTAAAATCTAATATACTTTTATTATGAAAGAAGAAAAAGAATTATATTACAATTTTTTAAATTTATTTTTAACTGAAAATTTAAATGTAACTACAATAAAATTAATTACATTGTTAAATGTTAGTAAAGCTACATTTTACTCCAAATTTAATGATAAAGAAGATTTTATACAGAACTTTTTTGATTATATTTTAGAGCCTATTTACAATAAAAGAAGAATGATTATCGATTATTATGAATTTGATTATATAGTAAAAGAAATTAATAAACTTATATATGATAAAATTTCTAAGTATAAAATTGATATAAAGAATTTAGAAAAGAATTTAGAAACTTATCATTCAATTGTGTATTTAAAATACGGTAGATTAATACTTCTTAATTATATTTCAAGAAAAACATTTGTAAATAATGAATTAGTTTCAACTGAAACTATTATTGAAGAAGGGTATAATTCGTTATTAAGCAAAATAATAAAATAAAAATGGATTATTTGCATAATCCATTTTTTTAATTATTCTTCTGAAGTTTCTACTTTTTCTTCAACTTGTTCATTATTTTCTTCAACAAGAGTTTTCTTAATGTATAAATTTTGTGTTACTAATGATTCGAAATCATCATATTTATGTTCAGCTTTAATTTCTTCTTCTGTTTCAGAATTTTTATCATGAACACCAATGTAATGACCTTTAACTTCACTCATTGCATCTATAACATTAAATTTAGATAATTTTTCAGCTTCAACGCTAGTATCGAGTAAACCTCTTCCTGCAGGAATTAATTTACCTGTAATAACGTTTTCTTTTAAACCATGTAAAGGATCAATTTTGCCTTTAATAGCAGCATCTGTTAAAACACGAGTTGTTTCTTGGAATGAAGCGCTTGATAAGAATGAATCTGTTTCTAATGCAGCTTTTGTAATACCTAAAATTAAAGGTTTACAACATGCTGGATTTTTACCATTTAATAATGCTTCTTTATTCTTTTCAGTAAATTCATTAATAGATACTTTTGTACCACTAATTAAATCAGTATCTCCACTATCAATAATTAAGACTTTTCTTAACATTTGTTTAACGATAACTTCGATATGCTTATCTGAAATTCCAATACCTTGTAAGCTATAAACTTTTTGAACTTCTTTAATGATATAATCAGAAACAGATTTTGGATCACTAACTTCTAATAATTTTTTAGGAGCAATAGCACCTTCAGATATCTTAGAACCATTAAATACATGATCGCCTTCTTTGACTCTTAATCTAGCACCATAGAGAGTTTTAACTGTTCTTTCATCTTTATCATTTTTAACAGTAACATGATAGAAACCATTTTCTTCTCTAATTTCAGTAACAGTTCCTTCAATTTCAGAAATTGTAGCTTCACCTTTAGGATTTCTAGCTTCAAATAATTCTTGAACTCTAGGTAAACCTTGAGTAATATCTTCACCACTTGCGACACCACCAGTATGGAAAGTACGCATTGTTAATTGGGTACCAGGTTCACCAATTGATTGAGCAGCCATAATACCAACAGCTTCGCCTTTTTCAACTAATTTACCTGTAGCTAAGTTTCTACCATAACAATGTTGACAGACACCATTTTCAGTTCTACATCCAAATAAAGATCTAATTTCAACTTCTTTAATTCCTGCTTCACAAATTCTAGCAGCAATATCTTCATCAATTAAAGTATTGCCTTCGCAAAGAATTTCTCCAGTTTCAGGATGTATAATGTCATGGCAACTATATCTACCAACTAAACGAGTTTCAAGTTTTTCAATAATTTGATTTTGAGAAGTATCAACAATCTCTCTAACAATTGTACCATGATCAGTATGACAATCTTCTTCTCTAACAATAACATCTTGAGAAACATCAACTAATCTTCTAGTTAAATAACCAGAGTCAGCTGTTTTTAAAGCAGTATCAGCACCACCCTTACGAGCACCGTGAGTACCAGTAAAGAATTCAGAAACATTTAATCCATCTCTAAAACATGATTTAACTGGGATTTCAATAGTATCTCCAGAAGCAGAACCCATTAAACCTCTCATACCCATTAATTGAGTATAGTTAGATTTACTACCACGGGCACCAGAATTCCACATAATATATAATGGATTTCTAGTATCTTCTTTTAATACAGTTTCAACTTCATCACCGACTTCACTATTAATCTTACTCCAAACGTCAACAACTTTTTGGTGTCTTTCTTGATCAGTTAATAAGCCTTTTTCAAATAAACTTTCGATTCTCTTAACTTGTTCATCACCTTTTTTAACTAATGCGTCTTTTGTTGGAACATTACTAATATCACTATAAGCAACAGTTAATCCTGAAATTGTTGAATATTTATAACCATAATCTTTAATCTTATCAAGGATAGCACTTGTTTTCATAGTTCCATATCTATGATAAATATTATTAATTAATTTAGTAATATGCTTTTTAGCGATAGGTTCTTTACAAGGTAAATTCTTAATATATTCCTTAATATTTGTACCTTTTTTAACAAAATCAGAATCTAAATTTGCAATTAAATTTTCTTCTTTATTTGAGTTAATATAAGGGAAATCTTTTGGGAAAATTAAGTTGAATATAATTTTACCAATTGTTGTAACAACATAACAATTTTCTTGTTCTGGAGTAAAACATGTTTTTCTTAAAGCTTTTGCAGGTAAAGCAATTCTATTATGTAAATGTACTTTTCCCATTTCATAATATTTTAAAGCTTCATCGATATCTTTATATACTTTTCCTTCCATAGCAATGAAACTTAAGTATTTTTCAGATTCTTCTTTATCTACATCTTTATATTTTTCAGCTTTCTTTTCAAATTCTTTAGCATCAGCTTCCATTGTTAAATAATAGTTACCAATTAAGATATCTTGAGAAGGAGTAACAATAGGTTTTCCATCTTTTGGAGCAAGAATATTATTACTTGCAAGCATTAAATTAATTGCTTCTTCTTGTGCTGCTTTACTTAATGGAACGTGGACAGCCATTTGGTCACCATCGAAGTCTGCGTTGAATCCACTACAAACTAATGGGTGTAAACGGATTGCTCTTCCTTCAACTAAAACAGGTTGGAAAGCTTGAATACCAAGTCTATGTAATGTAGGAGCACGGTTTAATAATACTGGGTGATGAGAAACAATTCTTTCAACAATATCATAAACATCTTTATCTTTATTATCGATTTTTTTATCTGCTTGACGATTAACATTACAATAACCTTCATCAATTAAAATAGCAGCAATAAATGGTCTAAATAAATTAATTGCCATTTCACGTGGTAATCCACATTGATAAATTTTTAATTTTGGTCCAATTGCAATAACACTACGTCCGGAATAATCAACTCTCTTTCCGAGTAAATTTTGTCTAAATCTTCCAGGTTTACCTTTTAATGCAGCACTTAATGATTTTAATGGTCTTCCGTTAGGTCCAGTGACAGGTTTACCATTTCTTCTACCATTATCAATTAAAGCATCAACTGCTTCTTGAATCATACGTTTTTCATTAATAATCATAACTTGTGGAGCATTTCTTTCAATAAATGTCTTTAAACGATTATTTTTAGTAATAATTCTACGATATAATTCATTAACATCGCTAGCAGCAAATCTTCCACCATCAAGTTGTAACATAGGTCTTAAATCTGGTGGAATAACTGGTAAATAATCAAGAATCATCCATTCAGGTTTATTTCCACTCTTAATAAAAGCATCAAAAACTTCTAATCGCTTTGTTATTTTTATTAAATTTTGACCTTTAGCTGTTTTAATATCATTATTTAATTTATTAAATTCTTCTTCTAATTTTACTTCTTTTAATAAGATTTTAATAGCTTCAGCACCTTCACCAAATTCAGCACCTGTTTGTTTAGATATAAAATTTGCACATGTATAATAATCAAATGGGATATTATTATTTTCAAGATTTTCTAATAAATTTTGAGCTTTTTTAATATCATATCCATCTGGATCACTTTCATTTAATGAACTGATAATTTCACCAATACATAATTTAAATTTTTCTCTACCAATATGATCGTCTAAAACTTCTTTATATTCAATTGAAGTACAGCTTCCAGGATTTAAACAAATATGAGAACTGAAATAAACAACTTCTTCTAATTGTTTTGGAGGAACATCTAATATTAAGGACATTCTTGAAGGAACACCTTTTAAATACCAAATATGAGATACAGGACATGCTAAATGGATATGTCCCATTCTTTCTCTTCTTACTTCTTTAGAAATAACTTCAACGCCACATTTTTCACAAACAACACCAGCATAACGACTTTTTTTGTATTTACCACAATGACATTCGTAATCCTTACTAGGACCAAATATTTTTTCGCAAAATAAACCATCAGTTTCTGGTTTTTGACTACGATAATTTATAGTTTCTGGTTTAGTAACCTCACCATGTGAAATTTGAATAATTTTTTCTGGTGAAAAAAGTTTAATACCAATACTACTTAATTCATTTACATCAAACATATCATATCTCCTTAAAATTCACCATCAATTTTATCTTCTAAAGATACATTATCAAAATCTAAAAGATCATCATTAGAATAATCTTTATCATCAGGATCATTTTTCTTTAAATTTCTATTTGCTCTTTGTTCTTCTTTTAAAGAATCTCTTGAAATAGCATCCATATCAATTACTTCATTATTTTTGTTATATAAAGTAACATCTAATGCTAATCCTTGTAATTCTTTAACTAAAACTTTAAATGCTTCAGGAATTGATGGAGTAGGTAAAGTCTTATGTTGAGTGATAGCTTCATATGTTCTTCTTCTACCAACTCTATCATCTGATTTTACAGTCATCATTTCTTGTAATGTATATGCAGCACCATAAGCTTCTAATGCCCAAACTTCCATTTCACCAAATCTTTGACCACCGTTTTGTGCTTTACCACCTAAAGGTTGTTGTGTAACTAAAGAATATGGACCAGTAGCACGAGCATGTAATTTATCATCAACCATGTGAACAAGTTTAATCATATACATGACACCAACGTTAATTCTATTATCGAATTTTTCGCCAGTTCTTCCATCATAAAGTGTATATTTACCATCATCAGGACATTTAGCGTCTTTCATCATTTCTTTTATTTCATCATTTGAAATACCATCGAAAACAGGTGTAGCAATCTTTACATTACCAAGATTTTTACATGCCATACCTAAATGAACTTCTAAAATTTGTCCGATATTCATACGTGAAGGAACACCTTGAGGATTTAATAAAATATCAACTGGTGTACCATCTTCCATGAAAGGCATATCTTCTTGAGGAACAATTCTTGAAATAACACCTTTATTACCATGTCTTCCTGACATTTTATCACCTTCAGAAATTTTACGTTTTTGAACGATATAAACTCTGATTTTTTCGTTAACACCAGGTGATAATTCATCTTTATTTTCTTTATTAAATACTTTAACTGCTAAAACTGTTCCAGCTCCACCATGAGGAACTCTTAAAGAAGTATCTTTTCCTTCTTTTGAACGGTCTCCGAAAATTGCGTCTAAAAGTTTTTGATCTGGTGATGATTCACTTTGTCCTTTTGGAGTAACTTTACCAACAAGGATATCACCTTCTTTAACATCAGTACCAACTACAACAATACCTCTTGAATCAAGATTTGCTTTAGTTTTATCTCCAACATTAGGAACATCTGGAGTAATAATTTCTTTACCATTTTTAGTTTCACGGCATTCAACATCATATGATTCAATATGAATACTTGTATAAACATCTTCTTTAACTAATCTATCGCTCATAATAACAGCGTCTTCATAGTTATATCCTTCCCAAGTCATGAAAGCAACGACGACATTTTGTCCTAAAGCTAAATCTCCATTTTCCATAGAAGGACCATTAGCGATAATATCACCTTTTTTAATTTTTTGTCCTAATTTACAATTAGCAACTTGATTTATACATGTTCCACCATTACTTCTTGAGAATTTTTGTAATTCATAAATTCTTTCACCATCACTTTCTTTAATTTTGATAGTTTTTGAATCTAAATAAGTAACAACACCATCGTTAACAGCTATAACAGCTAAACCACAGTCGTGTGCAATCTTATTTTCTAAACCAGTACCAACTAAAGGAGCATGAGGTTTTAATAAAGGTAAAGCTTGTCTTTGCATGTTAGCACCCATTAAAGCACGGTGGTTATCATCATTTTCAAGGAATGGAATACATGCAGTAGCAACAGAAACAATTTGCATTGGTGCTTCATCAATGTATTCAACATCTTCTTTGTTTGCTAAGATATTTTTACCATTATATCTTGAGACAACTTTATCACCATATAAATAGCCATCTTTAATATCATCTCTAGTTGCTTGAGCAATATAATGATTGTTTTCATCATCTGCAGATAAATATTCTGTAGTTTCAGAAATTTTTCCAGTTTTACCATCAACTACTCTATAAGGAGTTTGAATAAAACCATATTTATCAATTTTAGCATATGTAGCTAAATTGTTAATTAAACCAATGTTTTGTCCTTCAGGTGTTTCAATAGGACAAATACGTCCATAGTGAGTAAAGTGAACATCACGAACTTCCATAGAAGCTCTATCACGAGTTAAACCACCAGGACCTAAAGCAGAAATTCTTCTCTTATTAGCAAGTTCTGCTAAAGGGTTAGTTTGATCCATAAATTGAGATAATTGAGAACTTGCAAAGAAATCTTTAACAGCACTAGTTAAAGGTCTAATATTAATTAAATCTTTAGGTGTAATTTCTTTTCTTGGTTCTTGAGTATTTATAGAATTAATTGTTGTCATTTTTTGTACAACATTTTTAGCCATTTTAGTTAATCCAATTCTAAATTGAGATTGAATTAATTCACCAACACATCTAATTCTTCTGTTGCTTAAATTATCAATATCGTCAGTTTTTCCAAAACCATCTTGTAAATTGATGAAATATGAGAAAATTGCAACAATATCAGAAATTGTAACTCTACTAATTTTTAAATTTAAATCAGTACCAATAATATTACTAATTACATTTTTACCATTAGAATCTTTATTTGGTGAATAAACTTTAACAATGTTAACTATACTATTTGTATCTAATTTTTCATTAACTTTTAAATTAAATTCGTGAGCACCTTTTTCAAAGAATTCTTCATCTTTTAATTGATCAACAATTTCTTTTGTTAATAATGTTCCTGCTTCATATTTAACTTCACCATTAGCGTCAACTAAATCTTCAGCTAAAACTCTATTTTCTAATCGATTGTAAATACCTAATTTAATTTTGTATTTAAATCTACCAGCTTTTCCTAAATCATAACGTTTTTCATCAAAGAATTTTTGAATAATAAATTCATGTGCACCTTCATCAGTTAAAGGTTCACCTGGTCTTAATTTAGTGAAAATTGTTTTTAAACAATTTAATGAATTAGCTGTTGATCCATCTCCACTTCCATCTTTTGGTGTATCTTTTTCAATAGTTGCTAATAAATTTTCGCGTTCACCAAAAAGATTAATAATATCATTTTCTTTATCAAAACCTAAAGCTTTTAAGAAAATAGTAGCAAGCATCTTCTTTTGACGATCGATTCTTACCCATAAAATTCCTTTTGAATCAGTTTCAAATTCTAACCATGTTCCTCTTGAAGGAATAAGATCAGCATTATATATATTTTTACCAGCTTTAACATCAAAAGTTTTACTTAAATAAGCACCTGGAGATCTAACAATTTGTGAAACAATAACTCTTTCAGCACCATTTACAATAAAAGTTCCACTTTCAGTCATTAATGGAATATCACCCATGAATACATCACTACTGATGATTTGTCCGCCGTTATTTTTATCTACTAATGATAAAGTTGCTGTTAATGGAGCACTGTAAGTTTTATCTTTTTCTTTACATTGTAAATATGTAAAAGCAGGTTTTTCTAATTTAGAACTTACATAATTTAAAATCATTGATTCATTATGATTGCTAATTGGAAAAACATCTTTTAAAACTTCATCAATTCCACTTTCTAAGAATAATTTGTATGAATCAGTTTGAATTTCACAAAGATAAGGAAGGTCTAAAGTTCCACCAATCTTTGAAAAATTAATACGATCATTATTTAATTTTGGATAATCTTTATAAGATTTCATTTTCTCACTCCTTTAATTAATAATTACTAATAATAAAATATCCCTTTTCTTTATTAATTATCTCAACATTCTCGAACAAAGAACAAAGATATTTTTCATGTGATAACGCTCCTTTATCTTTGCGTATCACAATAAGTAGTTTGCCATTTTCATTAAGATGTTCTTTTGATTCGTTGTATAGATTAAAACAAACTTCTTTTCCACATGATATCGGTGAATTTAAGAAAATATAATCATATTTCTTATTAATATTTTTAAATCCATCACTAACATATGTTTCAGACTCAATTTGATTTAATTTTAATCCTTGCTTAACTAAATCAATACAATAATTATTGATATCACTAAATTCAATATTTAAATTTTCATTAAACACTTTTTTTAATGAAATACCAATAATTCCATTACCGCATCCTAAATCAAGAGCATTTCCTTTTAAAGGTAGAGTAACGAGAGTTTTGATAAAAATACTTGTTCCTAAATCAACTCTATATTTAGAGAATGTCCCTTTATCGCTAACAACCTTTACTTTATATTCCAAAATATCATATTCAATAATTTTTGGATTTTTAATTAGAGTTGAATCTTCTATAAAGTAATGGCTCATTTTCTCCCTCCTGTAAATAGGTAAAAACCTGCCTAAAGCAAATTTAGCTTTAGACAGGCAAGATTTCTATTTAGAAAAACTATTTAATTTCAACTTCAGCACCTGCAGCAACAAGAGCTTTCTTATGTTCTTCTGCTTCAACTGGTGAAATTTTTTCTTTAATTGGAGCTGGTGCGCTATCAACTAATTTTTTAGCTTCCATTAAACCTAAGCCTGTAATAGCTTGAACAGCTTTAATGACACCGACTTTGCTTCCGCCAACAGCTTTTAAAATTAATGAAACTTCTGCTGGTCCTTTTGCTGCTTCTTCTTCTGCTGGAGCAGCGCCAACTGCTACAGGAGCAGCTGCTGTAACACCGAATTCTTCTTCGATTGCTTTTACTAAATCATTTAATTCGACAACTGTCATTTCTTTAACAGCTGCGATAATTTCTTCATTTGTTAATTTTGCCATTTTTAATTTCCTCCGTATATTTATAGCAATTATTTCTTACTAGCAACTTGATCTAAGCTGTAAGCAAGATTTCTCATAGGAGCTTGTAATACGCTTAATAACATAGAAACAAGTCCTTCTTTTGATGGTAAATTTGCGATAGTCTTGATGTATGCTTCATCTTGAACTTTAGAATCAATAATACCACCTTTAATCTTTAAGCATTCATAGCGTTTAGCAAATTTTGCTAATTGTTTTAAAGAACCGTTAGTTGGATCTTTTAAGAAAACGAACATATTTGGTCCACTTAAATATTCATCTAATTCTTTAAAACTTTCTGCTGTTGCACGACTTACTAATGAATTTTTTAAAACACTGCAGTGTGCATCAAGTTTTGTTAATTCTCTTTTAATAGTAGAAACTTCAGCAACTGTTAATCCACGATATTCGCAAACAACAACGCCTTGTGAATCACTAACTAAGTCTTTAACTTGAGAAACAACAACTTCTTTTTGTTTTAAGATTTCTTGATTCATTTTTCCCTCCTTATATATTTGAGGATAATATACATAAGGTTTTTACCTCGGTAACATAATTAAGGTTTCCCCGTTACTGTCTTAGGTATATATCCTACTAAATAAATTAATAACTAAAGAGCAAAATCAATTTTAATTGATGGACCCATAGTTGTTGATAAATGACATGATAATACATAATCACCTTTAACAGTTTGTGGTCTTACTTTTAAAATTTGTTTTACAATTGTAGTAACGTTTTCTTCGAGCTTTTTAGCATCAAAAGAAACTTTTCCAACGCCTAAATTGACGTTTCCATCTTTATCAGCACGGTATTCAACTTTACCTGCTTTTAATTCGCTAACCATTTTAGCAATATCTGGTCCAACTGTACCAGTTTTTGGGTTTGGCATTAATCCTTTAGGACCTAATACTCTACCAATTTTACCAATTTCAACCATCATATCTGGTGTAGCACACATAACATCGAAGTCGAACCATTTTTCACTAGTAATTTTTTCTAATAATTCTTTACCACCAGCAAAATCAGCACCTGCAGCTTTAGCAACTTCTGGTTTATTAGTAATTGCTAAGACTCTAACTTCTTTACCTGTACCATTTGGTAATACTACTGTACCTCTAATTTGTTGATCAGCAGCTTTAGTATTAATATTTAAATGGAAATTAATACCAACTGTTGAATCGAATTTAGTTGTACTAGTTTTTTTAATTAATTCACAAGCTTCACTAATTGAGTAAACTTTATTTTGATCAATTAATTTTAAAGCTTCGTTATATTTTTTTCCGAATTTCATTTTTGTACTCCTTTAAAATTAATCAACAACTTTAATGCCCATATTACGAGCACTACCTTCAACAATCTTCATTGCTGCTTCAATATCGTTTGCGTTTAAATCAGGCATTTTATATTCAGCAATTTTTCTGATTTGTTCTTTAGTAACTTGTCCAACAATAGTTGTTTTTGCATTAGCACTTCCTTTGCTAATACCTGCAGCTTTAAATAATAATCCGCTGACTGGGGAAGTTTTAATTTCCATTGAGAATGTTTTGTCTTCGTAAGCTGTAATGATGACAGGAACAATTTCTCCTCTTCTATCAGCTGTTTTTGCGTTAAATTCAGTACAGAATTTAGGCATAACTACACCAGCACTTGCTAATTTTGGTCCTGGTTTAGCGTCGCCACCTGGAAGTTCCATTTTAACGACTTTAGCGATTTTTTTAGCCATTTTTGTTCTCCTTTAAAAATAACTTTGTAGTAAGAAGTATCGCTCTTCTCCTACCAAACTTTTTTATATTTACTCATAAAAAAGCGTACATATGAAAATATGTCTTAAATATTATATTCTAATAAAAAAAGATAGTCAAATATTTTTAACTATCTTTTTATTTTTAAATTCTTGAAATTTCACTAAAGTCAACTTCCATTGAAGTATATTTACCAAAGAATATAGCTTCAATAACAACTTTTCCAGTTTCTTTATCAATTGATTTAATTGTGCCTTCAGTATCTGTGAAAGTACCATGAATAACTTTAACTTGATCGCCAACATTATATTTATCATAAATATTACTATCAGCCATTCCCATTCTTTTAAGAATTTCTTCCATTTCACTAGCACTTACAGGAACTGGTTTTTGACCTCCACCAGCAGATCCAATAATACCTGTAACACCCATTGTGTTTCTAACTTGATACCAAGTATCATCTGTCATAATCATTTCAACAAAAATATATCCACTATATAAGTTATGAATTTTAAATTTTTGTTCTGATTCACCAGTAACCTTATTTTTTTTCATTAAAGGGTTACCATGATCATCGTATAAAAGTTCTTTTTCTTCAGCTACAATAATTCTAAAAATTTTATCATGTAAATTTAAATTATCTACACTGTTTCTTAAATTTTGAGCAACTTTTTGTTCTTGTCCAGCATATGTAGTAGCAATATACCATTGTTTTTCATTAATATTAAATTCTTTATTATCCATATCTTATCCCCTTAATGATTCAAATGCGTCACGAAGTTGTTGAATTAATGTAGAAGCTGCTAAATCTTCTATTGATAAGAAAATTCCAGCAAAAACAGTAATTATTATAACAACAACAATAGCAGGAACAAGTTGCTCTTTCTTTGGCCACTTGATACGTTTAATTTCGCTTCCAACACCTTTAAAATATCCTAAAATCTTTCTCATAAACTTTACCTACTCTCTTTATGAATTGTATATTTTCCACATTTAGGACAATATTTTCTCAATTCTAATCGAGTTGTTCTATCTTCCTCTTTTTTTGTAGTAGTGTAATTTCTAGAAAGACATTCTTCACATATTAAAATAACTTTCTTTCTCATATATTATATTTATTTACACCTCTTAAAAATTATAAAAGTAAAGTTAATAAAAATCAATTATTTTTCAGTATGTTTATTAAAATTAACGCTATTCAAATAATTCTGGTATTTTTATCATTAAGAAATTTTTACTTTTTTCTATCAAAGATTCAAAACTTCTAAAACATACTGAATATGCTAATTTTAAAAATTTTGAAATTTCTCTAATGTTATAACCATTAACATATAAAGATAAAATTTCTCTTTCTCTATTTGTAAGTTCACTTTCTTCGCTTTCTAATATAAAACTTACAATTTCATCATTCATATTATCAAAACAATTAGAAGTGATAGAAAATTGAATAGAATCTTCAATATTTAAATTATCATTTACATCAATTGAATCACGATTAATTCTATGTTTTGTTCTATTCAATTTTCTAATTTCATCTTTAATAATTTGAATATAAAGATATTTAAAATAATTATCGTAATTATAAACTTCTTTTACTTTTAAATTTTTTAAAAATAAATCAAAAGTTTTAAAACATAAATCTCTAATTTCATCATCATTTAATAAATAATCAAATTTAAGTGTATTTGAATATTTAAATGTAATTGGTAAACATAAAGCTTCAAAATGCTTAAATAATTCAACTTCATTACCATTTTTCATTATCTTTTCTACTTCTGATTTTTTCCTTTTCATAAACTCTCCTTTATCTTCTTATTTCATAAAGGACTATTGAACACGCTACTGATGCATTTAAGCAATTTACATGTCCGAATTGTGGAATTTTTAATAATACATCACAATTTTCTTTTACAAGTCTAGATATTCCAAAACCTTCACTACCTACAACAATAACAAGTTTTCTATCTCTATAAATATCTTTTATTTCTTCTTTTGCTGTACCATCTAAACCAATTACCCAATAACCATTGTCTTTTAAATCGTTAATAGTTCTAGTTAGATTAGTTACTTCAACACATTTAACATAATTTATAGCGCCTGTTGAAATTTTAGCAACTAATGGAGATAAAGAAACAGAGTTATTTTTTTTATAAATTATAGCGTCTACCTTAAATATATCAGCACTTCTTAGAATAGCACCTAAGTTATGAGGATCGCTTAATTCATCTAGCATAACAATAACTGAATCTTTCTTGTTATTCATTACTTCTTTTAATGAATATGTTTTGTAATCTTCGACTTCTGCAATAATTCCTTGATGTATGCCATTTTTAGAAATTTGATCCATTTTTTCTTTTGATAAATATTCAATTGGAACATTTTTCTTTTTAGCTTCATTTATCAAAGAATTATTTTTAAATCCTTTAATTACAAGAAGTTTAGACACAGTTTGATTTTTCAAAGAATCTTTAACTGTGTTTATACCATAGATTTTAGACATAATATTTCTCCATTTAAATATAGTTGATATTAAAAGTAGTTCAATAACCACTATTTAAAATTTAATAAATTTATTATTTATTAAATTATTTTTTACCCCTTAAAAAAATTATTTTTAATGTAAAATTTTTGATTCAATAGGTTCAATTACTTCGTTAATTTTTTCAAGTGTTCCTAAAGCAAAACCTTTACGATTTGATTTTAATTTTAAAGTTAATCTTAAATAATTTTTACCATTAGATTTAACTAAGCTTGTATCTACATCAACTAATTCAACATTTAATTCATTACAAATTTCATTAATTTTTTTAATTGGTTGTTTATCAATTTCAGTAACTACAAGCATAAAACAACTTTTTCCATTAGTTGAAATTTTAACTTTTTGGAATGTATTTAATGAAATCATACAAATTATTAACGCTAAAGTTGCAAGTGTAAAACAACCAGCACCACAACACATACCAATTGCCATTGTTACCCAAATACTTGCAGCAGTTGTTAATCCTTTAACGGAAAAACCATTTTGAATAATACTTCCAGCACCTAAAAAACCAATACCAGTAACACCTGCAGCAGCAAGTCTCATTTGATCACTACTATCAGCGCCATATAATGATAAAACCATTAATAAACTTGATCCTAATGAGATTAAAATATGTGTTCTAAAACCAGCTGGATGTCCATTTCTTTCTCTTTGAGCACCAATAAATGAAGAGTATAAAACAGAAATTAAAATAGATAAAATTATAAGTAATGTGTATCCAACATAATTAGGAATAGCACCATTAAAACCAGACTTAAAAAATTTAACAATTATGTCATCAAAGCCACGAGCTTCTAAAATATTAAAAGTTGAATCATAAATATTTAAATTCATATTATATAACTCCTTTTTCTATTAATTTTTTTCTAATTTCATCAGATTTTTCAAAATCTTTATCAATCTTTGATTGATTATATTCATTCAATAATTTCATTTCTTCATCACTAAATTTTTTAGGTTCATAATGTAAACCTAATACATAAGCAATATCAGTAAAGGCATAGAAATTATTTTTAATTAAATCAATATTTTTATCTTTCTTTCTTATTTCAGCATTGCTTTCTTTTATTAAATCTAATAAGTAAGTAATTCCATTAGGAATATTCATATCATCTGATAAGAATTCATAAAATTTATCAATTTTATTTGATTCACCTTTTAATTCTATATTTAATTCATTTAATAATAAATTACTTTGCTTATATACTGCACTTAATTTATTTAATATAGCTTTAGTATTTTTTAATGTTTCGTCATTAAAATTAATTATTGATCTATATGAAGCATTTAATAATAATAAACGAGTTTCATCTGCTCCAAATTCTTCAATAGCGTCTTTAGCTAATATAACATTTCCTAATGATTTTGACATTTTATTTCCATCAATATTCATCATTGCATTATGTATCCAATAATTTGCTAAATGATTATGATCATGACATTCAACTTGAGCAATTTCATTCTCATGATGTGGAAATTTTAAATCACTTCCTCCTCCATGAATATCAATCATTCCTTTAAAAATAGAATTAATCATAACACAACATTCTGTGTGCCATCCTGGTCTTCCTTCTCCCCATGGAGAATTCCATTTAATTCCTTCTTTAGTGTCTTTCCAAAGTAAAAAATCTAATGGATTTTTCTTTTTAGAATTTTCTGCAATTCTTGCACCACTGATTAAATCGTCAATATTTATTTTAGATAATTCGCCGTATTTTGAATCTTTATCAACATTAAAAAATACTTCTCCATCATTAACATATGCAGAGCCATTATCTACTAAATCTTGGATAAAATTAATAATTTTATCCATATATTCTGTTACACGAGGATTTTCATTAGCTTTTTTAACATTAAATTTATCTAAAGTATCAAGATAAGATTGAATATAAAAATTTGTTAATTCTTTTTCAGTAACACCTTCTTCTTTTGCTTTTTTAATAATTTTATCATCAACATCAGTAAAATTAGATACATAAGTAACTTTATATCCAATTTTTTCTAAATATTTTCTTAATGTATCAAAAAAAACTACAGGTCTAATATTACCAATATGTGGATAATTGTAAACTGTAGGTCCACAAACATACATTGAAACTTCATTCTCTTTTATTGTTTTAAAATCTTCTATCTTATTAGTTAATGAATTATATAATCTTACTTTCATATTATCACCTTTTAGTAATAAAATTATAGCAATTAAATGTACATATTTCTACTTTATAGTAGAAAATAAACATTGTATTTGATAAAATTTTTTTCACTGAGGTTATTTTATGAAAATGTTAAACCAAAAATATCTTATAGCGTTAGATTTAGATGGAACACTATTAAATGATAAAAAAGAAATTTCTTTTTTAACAAAAAAATATTTACAAAGATTAAATAAATCAGGTGTAAATATTGTTCTTTGTAGTGGAAGAGCACCTAGAACAATGATGAAATATTATAAAGAATTAAAATTAAATTCACCTATGATTTCATATAATGGAGCATTAACATTTAATCCTAAAGATTCAAATTTTAATAAAATTGAATATAAATTCGATCATAATAAATTAAAAGATGTATATTCTGTACTAAATGATTATGTAGAATTAACAATGTGTGAAACAAAAGACACAATTTATACAGATAAAGAAGATGAATTTTTATTTACATTCTTTCAAAGAAATAATATGAACGTAATCGATAATATTGATACATTAAATGAAGATACATTTACTTATGTAATTAAACTTAAAGAAGAAAATGATAATATTGAAGCAAGAAATAAAATTCAAAATCTTGTTGCTCAACATACAAAAAACTATAACTTAAGATATTGGCATACTTCTAATTATGGTGAATTTAGTATAAATAACATCAATAAAGCTGAAGCAGTTAAAAATTTAGCAAAACAATTAAATATTGATGAAAAAAATGTATTTGTTTTTGGAGATGCAGGAAACGATCTTGAATTACTTTCTTCATTTGAAAATTCATTTTTAATGAAAAATGGTATCGATGAATTAAAAGATAAAGTTAATAATATTACCCAAAAAGATAATAATCATAATGGTATTTATTATGAACTTAAACCTAGATTAAAAAAGAATAAAAAGTTTTCACGTGAAAACTTTTAACTAAAAATATCACAGAATTTTCTGTGATATTTTATTTAAATTTTTAAGATTTTTTTAAGTTCTTCAAAATAAGTTTTTCCTTTATTTATGCACTTATCTTCATCAATTTTTTCTTCTGTGACTTCGATATAAAATTTACATTTTGGTTCAGTACCACTTGGTCTTATAGAAATATTTGATCCATCTTCAAAAAAGAACTTAACTAAATCTCCATATGGTAAATTTTCAATTTTTTCTTCTTTATTATCTTTTAAATAAATTCTTTTTAATTTGAAATAATTTTCAATAATTGTAACTTTATTACCTAAAATTTCTTTAAAAGGATTGTTTTCAAGACTATTCATAATTTCATTCATTTTATTTTGACCTTCACTTCCTTCAAAATAAATACTGAACAATTGAGATTTATAATATTTTTTTAATTTAGAACATAAATTATTATAAGCAGTTTTTAAATCTATTCCTAATTTATGATAATATAAAGCCATTTCGCTATATAAAAGAATTGCTTGAGTGCCATCTTTATCTCTTACTTCATCTGATATTAAACATCCATAACTTTCTTCATATCCAAAAAGAAATTTATAACCATTTTGAATATTTTTATAATGTTCAATTTGATTTCCAATGTATTTAAAACCAGTTAAGAATGATTCAAGTCTTACATTATAATAATCACAAATTGCTTTTCCTATCATTGAAGAAACTACTGTATTATAAACAACATATTTTGATAAATCTAAATCAGTTCTATTCATTAAGATATAATCTAATAATAAAGCAGCACTTTCATTACCAGTCATTAAATTAAAATTATTATTTTTGTCTTTAGACGCTAAACCAACTCTATCTCCATCAGGATCTGTCATTACAATTAATTCTGCATTTTCTTTTTTAGCAACTTCAATTGGTATAATAAATGCTCTAGGATCTTCTGGATTAGGACTTGCAAGTCCTGTAAATTCAGGATCTGGATTAGATAATTCTTTTATATCAATAATATCATATCCTAAATCTTTAAATACTCTCATTGCATTAACGTAACTTGTTCCATGATTAGGAGAAAAAACAATTTTAAAATCTTTTTTATCAAGATTTTTATTAATTTCTAATGCTTCAACCATTTTACAATATGGTCCATCAACATCTTCTCCTACTAAAATTGTTTTCCCTTTTTTTAAACCTTTAGGTACTTCAATTTCTAATGGATCTCCTAATTTATTTATAATTTCAATGACTTCTTTAATTTTATTTGGAACAAGTTGACATCCACATTCATCATATATTTTATATCCATTATGTTCTTTAGGATTATGAGATGCTGTAATCATAACACCACCTTGGCATTTTTTATATCTTACAGTAAATGATAATTCTGGAGTAGATCTTAAAGAATCAAAAATATATGTATTAATTCCCATTTCATTTAAAATTTCACTAGTAGATAAAGTAAATTCTCTTGACATATATCTATTATCATGAGAAATTGCAACATAAATGTCATCTTTATAATGGTTCTTTAAGTATAATCCAAAACCAATTGTAGCTCTTCTAACAGTAAAAAGATTCATTCTATTTGTACCAGGACCTAATATTCCTCTTATTCCTGCAGTACCAAAAGCAATTTCTTTAAAGAAAGAATCATCAATATCTTTTTCAGACATAGTTTTTAATAATTCTTTATCTTCTTTAGAAACAACATTTGAATTTAACCATTTTTCATAATTTTTTTTAACAACTTCGTTCATCTAAAAGCCCCCTTTAAATTTTATAATTTAATTTTAGATTATCTAAAATTTTAATTTCATCTTTTGGTAATTTTGCAACAAATTTTTTATTAGAAAGATATTCTAAATGATCTTTCATATTTTTAAATTCTATTGAATAAGCGTGTAAAAATTGCTTTTTATACTTAAATTTATTTTCAAATTCTTTATTCTTTTTAAAATCACCATATTTATCATCACACACAATAGGATAACCTTTATATGATAAATGTACTCTTATTTGATGAGTTCTTCCAGTAATTAAATTTACATCTAATAAAGAATATTCATTATTACCATCAATTTTATCAAAAATCGTTAAAGCACTTTTAGATTCTTTATTATTAAAATCTACTTTAACTATATTTTTATTAGAATCTTTAAATAATGGAGCGTTAATTTCTAAATGATCTGGAGTTTTATTAAAAACAAGTGCTATGTAATGTTTTTCTAAATTTTTCTTATCTTTAAATTCATTCATTAAAAGTTGACTAGTTAACATATTTTTTGCAAATATACATATGCCACTTGTATTTCTATCTAATCTATGAACTGGTGAAGGAACGAATGTATCAACTTTTGGATTATATTCTTTATTTTTATATAAATATGAAATAACTTTATTAGATAAAGTAAATGTATTTTCGTTTTTATCACCATGAATTAAAATACCTTTTTCTTTATTAACTATTAAAATATTTTCATCCTCATAAATAATATCTAAATTTGAATCGATATTTATTACATTTTTGTTATTAGAACTTTCTTCAAATATTTCATCAGATAAATAAATTTTTAAAATATCATTTTCTTTTAAAATATATTCTTGTTTTACCCATTTATCATTTATTTTAATGTCTTTTTTTCTAAAAGTTTTGTAAATTAAAGACAAAGAAACATTAGGTAATAATTTCTTTATAAATTTGTCTACACGTTGATTAGAATCAAATTTACTAATCTTAAACTCTTTCATATTTTAAATGACATCCAATTTCAATTATGCTATAATACTTCAGCTGGAGAAATACCCAAGAGGCTGAAGGGGCGGGCTTGGAAAGCTCGTAGGCTGTAACAGGCGCAGGGGTTCAAATCCCCTTTTCTCCGCCAATATTATAACATTATTAATAAAAATATTTAAGTTTAACGATTAAGATTTTCTTAATCGTTTTTTATTTTAATCAAAGTAATAAAAAAGCATTCTTTCGAATGCTTATTTATTATTTTCAATAACTGTAGATGATGTATTATCTAAGTTTATTTTATTACTATTCATTTGTTCTAATCTTTGTTTTCTACGAGCTTCTTTTTCATTTTCTCTTTCTTCATCTTTAGCAGCTAAAGATAAAGCAAAAGCAAGAATAATAGATCCAATACAAGTAAAAATAACTCCAAACCAAACAAATCCAATTCCACCAAATATTGATTTCATAGATGAATCAGGTACTGTGAAAATTGAATTTTTAATATTTGCGTATTCTTCAATTAAACCTAAAACTAAAAAACATAATGCAGTAGCAATAATTAATAATGCTATGATAAACCAAACAAATTGTTTAATAGTAAATCCAATAATTTTTTTTGAACTATTTTTCATTTTTAAAAATATTATTTTTCTTCTTTTGATGCTTGTTGAATTTTATCTAAGTCAGCTTTCATTTCATCAACAGCTGGTCCATAGATTTTCTTCCATTCTTCTTCGCTTAACATAATGAATTCTGTAGTAGCACTTCTTGCTTCAGCAAATACATCATTAAAACTCTTACCTGCTGGTAAAGCTCTCTTATTTGTCATCATTTCAATTGAATTATTAATGCAATCTTTTGCTTTAGTAAATAATTCACTCTTTGTAGAAGCGTTTTGAGTAACGATATAGAAATCTCTTAATAATGCTTGTAATTCAGTTTCAATAAATGAAGCAGCTGGTGTTTTTTGACCATTTGATTCTCTCATTGCTTTATTAAATTCGTTAAATTTATTAAAAATAGATAAAGCTAATGTTTGGAAAGCAACAGCACGATAGAAATTTTCATCAGCTTCTAATAATTTAGTAACTTTTTCTAAATCTTGAGCATAAAATGCTTCAGCACCTTCATTGTTTCCTTCAAATTCACCTTTAGGAGCAACTAAAGCACTAATAATTTCAGCTTTCTTTTCAACTAAGAAATTAAAATGTAATTTAATTACAGCATTTAATTCTTCATGAATTGGAACTATTAAGTCAAAAAGTTTAACATCTTGACCGTGATCTACTCTAACAGTTTTGTCTGTAGGTTTTAAAATTGTAGATTTATCACCATAAACTTCATCGCCAAATGCAATAAGTTTTTTACGTAATTCATCTCCTTTTTCACCATTATTATCTAAGAATGATTTTAAAGGTGTGTTTAATAAAACTTCATTAATAATTCCGTATTTTTTATAGTTGTAAAATTCAACTTGATAATCTTCTCTGTTCATTGTGTATTCTAAAGTATCTCTAACTAAAGAATTGTAATAAACCATAGAAGTTATAACTCTACTAATTGGTAACATATTTTTTCTCCTTAACTCATATATTTTACTATTTTTCATAAATATATCTAGATAAATCTTCAAATTTATTTATAACATATTTAGCAAAACGTTTAACAGACTTAGGTGCTTTCTTCATAACAAACGAATGTTCATGAAATTTTTTGAACATTGTAATGTCATTTCCACTATCGCCAACAACAAAAATATTTTCTTTATTTATGTTGTTTAATTCACAATATTTTTCTATTGCGCCACCTTTAATAATATTTTTAGCAGTTATTTCAATTGAATAATGTGTCCAAGCTGCTTCTATATTATCGTAACTATTATTCAAAATATCAGTTGCTTCTTCAGCACGTTTATCTGCTTTTTTTGTGCCTCCAAAAACAACCAATATTTTAAATATTTTTTTATTTTTTAATGCGTTTTCGTATTCTTCTTTCTTTAAAAAAGATTTTTCCGCTAATTGATTTTGGTATTTATAATAAATTTTATATACAAATCCTAAAAATTTTGAATCATTACGTGTTTTAACATACATTCCATCATCTGACATTAAAGCCACGCATAAAACTTTATAATCACTAAAAATATCATCTATAATATTTTTTGCAACTTCATTATCAATAACATTATAATCAATAATTTTATTATTTGAATAAATACATGCTCCATTATAAGCAATAATATCAATATTACGATCTATTGCTTTTTGAACTTTCTTTCCAAAAAGTAAACTTCTTCCTGAAGCAATAACTAACTTACCACCATTATCGATAAATGATTGAACAAAAAATAAATTCTTTTTATAAACAATATTGATTCTATCTTTAGGATAAAACAAAGTACCATCTAAATCAGTAACAATTATTTTATCCATTATTTAATAACAACTTCAGTGTCTGCTTGTAAAAGACCGTATCCGCCATCTTCTCTTTTATATACAACAGAAACTTTTTCATCATCAGTATCTAAATATAAATAGAAATCATGTCCAATAGATTCCATAGTGAAAATAGCTTCATCAAGAGTAATAGGTTTTAATTCTAATGATTTTGTTTTAACAATTTCAGCATCTTTGATTTCATCTTCAACTTCTTCAAGTTCATCAAATAAAACGCCTTTTCCAAAACCATTATGTTTATATCTATTTGCAATTTGAGTTTTTAATTTTCTCATTTGAGATTGTAATTTATCAATTGACTTATCAATAGCAGCATATAAATCATTATCAGTAGCTTCTGCTCTAAATGTTGTATCTTTTGTAAAAATAGTAACTTCAACTTTAGCACCATTTTTATAACTTCTAACTACAACTCTACAATCAGCATCTTCACTACTAAAATATTTATCCATTTTAGATAGCTTATTTTTTACACTGTTTGCAATTGCTTCAGTAACGGTAATATTTTTACCAATAATTTGAAATTTCATATTATGATATTCCTCCATTTCTTTGTATTTATATTATACCAAGAATTTGAATATTATAGTATAAAAATTTATTTTTTTAATAATGATTTTATTTCTTCCACTTTATCTAATTTTTCCCAAGGTAATTCAACATCAGGTCTTCCAAAATGTCCATAATTTGAAATACTTCTATATTTGAAAGTTGGATTTGTTAAATTAAATTTTTTAATAATCATACCAGGTCTAGCATCAAATACTTTATTTATAATATTTAAAATTGTTTCATCATCATAATTACTAGTGCCAAATGTTGATAAATTAATAGAAATAGGTGAAGCAACTCCAATTGCATAAGATAATTGAATTTCAAGTCTTGATGCAACTCCTGCTGCTACTAAATTTTTAGCCATATATCTAGCATAATAAGCAGCGCTTCTATCTACTTTTGAAGGATCTTTTCCACTAAAAGCTCCTCCACCATGTCTACTACTTCCTCCATAAGTATCAACAATAATTTTTCTTCCAGTTAAGCCAGTATCTCCTTGAGGACCACCAATAACAAATCTTCCTGTAGGATTAATTAAAACTTTGAAATCATCATTTAAATCAAAAGATTTTGCAACTTTTTTCATTATATTATTTAAAATATAATCTTTAAATTCAGATTCATTAAAATTTTCATCATGTTGAATAGACATCAAAATAGTGTCTATTCTAGGTTTAGAATCAGTATAGTCAATTGTAACTTGTGATTTCATATCAGGACGAGCATATTTAAATTCACCATTTTTTCTAAGTCTAGTAGCTTCTCTAACTAATTTGTGTGCTATTACTAAAGGTAAAGGCATAAATCCTTTACTTTCATTAGTGGCATATCCAAACATAATACCTTGATCACCAGCACCTTGTTCTTCTAAAGTTTCTTTTTCAACACCTTGATTTATATCATTAGATTGAGTTTTTATTAAATTAATAAACTTAAATGTTGAATAATTAAATCCTAATTCAGGCTTATCATATCCGATATCTTTTACAACATTTCTTGCAATTTTTTCATAATCAACTTTTGAATTAGTAGTAATTTCTCCACCAACTATAAGACAATCTGTAGTTGCAAAACATTCACATGCAACATGTGATTTAGGATCATTTTCTAAACAAGCATCTAAAATTGCATCTGCAACTTGATCACATAATTTATCAGGATGTCCTTCACTAACGGATTCTGATGTAAATAAAATTCTATTTTCTAACATATTTTCTCCTTTCCACATATTTAGGATAATAAAAAGGCCATCCACATTTAGGAAGGCCTTATTTTAAAAATTTCCTACTCATCGATCAAAGTGTGGTACTTTGCTATTAAGGAGCACTTACTCATATAGAGAGTTGCTACTGTATTTTTTCACTTAATTTTTATACAGTTCTTGATAAGTAAAAATATTATATTAAATTAAAATTTAAAAGTAAATTATAAAGTAATGTTTTCTTCTTTTAAAGCTTCTTGAATTGTAAAAGCAATTTGCATAGGACAAGAAGTATTTCTAGGTCCACATGTTACATCTTTTAATCTAAAATATGTATCTTTCATGTCTGCACCTTTAAGTAATTCTCTAATTCCTTTTAAATTACCATTGCAACCACCTGTAACTACAACATCTACAATTTTAAGAGTTGAATTATCATAAGTTAATTCAACTTGTTTTGAACAAGTTCCTTTACAAATATGAGTGTATTTTTTTTCCATTATTTTACAATTTCTCCATACATTTCACCAAAGCAATTTCCTGCATTTGATTCATCTGTATCGATATGCATTGCTAATTTATAGCTTGGAGAAACTCTGATAACTACGTCATCAAAAATAATGTGTCTACCTTCTCCACCAGTTTTAACTTTTACAAGTTCACCATTTTTAACACCAAATGCTTCAGCATCTGCTGGTGTCATATGAATATGACGTTTTGCAACAATACAACCTTCGCTTAATTCAACAAAGTTTCCATTTTCTGGATTAACAATTTTTATAGCACCACTTCCAGCAACATCGCCACTTTCTCTTAATGGAGCTTTTACACCTAAAGTTCTTGCATCAGTAGCACTAACTTCTACTTGATTTAAACTTCTACATGGACCTAAAATTGAAACACCTTTAATTGTTGATTTTGGTCCAACAATATCTAATTTAGTATTTGAAGCAAATTGACCAGGTTGTGATAATTCTTTTTTAACGCTTAATTCATAACCTTTTCCACATAATGCTTCTAAAGTTTCTTGTGTAACATGAATATGTCTTGCACTTGTTTCTACAATAAATTTCATACAAATCCCCTTATTTATTATAACCTTAATATTATACAATTTTAAAAAATTAAAATATACAAAAATATAAAATATTTCAATTTAAATAATAAAAATCTTTATTAAATAAAATAAATTTGTTATATTATTAAAGTATTGCGCGAGTGGCGGAACTGGTAGACGCGTACGTTTGAGGGGCGTATAGGGCAACCTGTGTGAGTTCGATTCTCATTTCGCGCACCAAATTAAATATTAAACACGATTAAATCGTGTTTTTTTTATTTTGTATTTTAAAAGCACCTTAACGGTGCTTTAATTTTAGAATTTCTTATCATCAAATGAATTTAATACTTTAACTTGAGGACTAATAACTTTTTTAACATTTCCATCAACAAATGGATTTCTTAAATGTGCTTTAGTGATTAATTCTACAAATGGATATTTTCCACCCATTTTTAATAATTTAATATATTTCTTCCAAGCTTTCTCTTTATTTTTATCCATTTCACATTTGAATTGTAAAGCTAAAACTTGAGCTAAAGTATAATCAATATAATAGAAAGGAACTTGGAAAATATGAGATTGTCTAATCCAATATTTTCCCTTATTTAAGAATGGAACAGATTTAAATTTTAACCAAGGTCTATATTTCTTTTCAAGTTCAGCCCATTTTGCACATCTTTCATCATGTGTTGCATCTACATTTTCATAAACCCAATGTTGAAATTCATCAACTTCTACTCCATATGGTAAAAAAGAAATTGCACTATCTAAATGTGAGAATCTATATTTATCACATTGATCACCAAAAAATTCATTCATCCAAGGCCAAGCAAAAAATTCCATAGACATAGAATCGATTTCACAAGCTTCTAAAGTAGGCATTCTTAATGAAGGAACTTGTATTTTACTACCTAAATATCCTTGGAAAGCATGTCCAACTTCATGTGTTAAAGTATCAACATCTTGACTTGTTCCATTACCATTAGCAAAAATAAATGGAGATTTATATTTAGGAATGAAAGTCATATAACCTCCACCTGCTTTTCCTTTTTTTGCATCTAAATCCATTAAGTGATTTTCCACCATAAAATCAAAAAATTCACCACTTTCTTTAGACATTTCATGATACATTTTACTAGCAGCTTTAACTAAAACTTCACTATTTCCAACAGGTTTTGCGTTGCCTGAAAGATATTCTAAATTGAAATCTAAGAAATCTGGATTTTTAATTCCAAGTCTTTCAGCTTGTCTTTTTCTTAATTTTTTAACTACTGGAACAACAGTTTTATAAATTTGATCTCTATAACCTTTAACATCATTAGCGTTATAATCAGTTCTTCCAAGTGAAATATATCCAAATTCAATAAAATTTTTAAAACCCATTTTTTTAGCTTTTTTATCTCTTATATGTACTAATTTATCATAAATTTCACCAAATTTCTCATCATTTTCTTCTAAAAATCCATAATATAATTTAGCAGCTTTTTCTCTAGTATCTTTATCTTTATCTGATAAATATTTTCCAATTTGAGTTAAATTTAATTTTTCTCCATTAAATTCAAGTTGAGCACTTGCCATTAATTTTTGATATTCAGTAGTTAATTTATTTTCTTCGATTATTTCAGGAATAATTTTTTCATCAAAAACTTTCATACTATTTTCAATCATTTTGAAATAATAAGAAGAAAATTTATCTTCTAAATCTTTTCTAAATTTATTATTTAATAATTTAGTTTCAAATTTTTTGAATTCATTAGAAATAACTGGTCCAATTTCATCAACTTTTTCAATAGCTTTCTCATATTCTTTATCAGTAGTATCTATTGAATTTCTAATAGAAATGATAGTAACATCGCTTTCGTATGTATCACATAATTTAAAATATTTTTTAACAGCTTTAATAGCTTCATCTTTATTTTTAGCGCTATCTAATTCAGAACATAAAACTTCAATTTTATTTTTATAAGTTTTAACGTTAGGAATATGTTTTTTCATTTCTTCAAATTTCATTTTATAAATCTCCTTATTTTTATGATTAAGCGGAAATCATTTCCTACCCAACAAACATCTAATTTATTTTGGATTTTCTAGATGTTTTCTTTTTAGTCTACTTCAAGTTTAATGACATTTAATAGCATAGGTCAATTATTATATTATCTTAATTAATAGTCTTTTTTAATTCGACTTTAAATAAATCTTTAATCCATTTAGTTAAATATAAATTTCTCCAATAATTATAACCTATTACATACGAATTATAAATTTGAGTGCTTGAAAAATATTCATTATTACAATCTTCTATAATTGATAATTCAAACTTAATTTTATCATTATTTTTAAAATCAATCTTTGTAATTTTTTTATAAATATCTTCTAATTCTAAATAAACATTTCTAAAATCATCAGGAAGTATTTCTATATATTCTAAATATTTCTTTACATTTTTAAAATTTAATAAATCTTCATTTAAATCTTCATCAATTAAATCTAAAACTCTATAAATAGCTTGAGATTT
The DNA here is from genome assembly GCA_963605025.1 of bacterium. GTDB lineage: Bacteria > Bacillota_I > Bacilli_A > RFN20 > CAG-826 > Onthovivens. The sequence goes on from CAVCSZ010000001.1 coordinate 58,685, forward strand.
TTGATATAACAAAATATTTAATTTTTGCTTTGCAATATTAACTTTTCTTTTAAAACCTAAAATAAAAGAAAAAGAAAATAATAGATAAATGAAATATATAATTATTAAAATTAAAATTAATAATAAAACAATAAAAGATTCTTTTGATATCATAATAAAATTATTTATTAAAAACTTTAAATTTTCAAGCGAAAATATATAATTTTATATTATTTTTTGATATAATAATTAATATGAATAAACCAATTATTGCAATTATGTATGATTTTGATAAAACACTTGCTGAAACAGATATGCAAAATTTTAGTTTCATACCAAAGCTCGATTTATCTATTCCAGAATTTTGGAATAAAACAGAAAAAGTAAGAAAAGAATTCGATATGGATAAAATTCTTTCTTATATGTATACAATGATTGTTGAATGTAAGAAAAGAAATATAAAATTAACTCGTGAATATCTACAAGAATGTGGAAATAATATAAGTTATTATAATGGAGTTTTAACTTGGTTTGATAGAATTAATAATTTCGCAGAAGAAAATGGTGTTATTATCGAACATTATATTATTTCTAGTGGAAATTTAGAAATTATTGAAAAATCATCTATAGCGAAAAATTTTAAAAAAATGTTCGCATGTGAATTTATTTATGATAAAAATGGAGAGGCTGTTTGGCCAAAGACAATTGTAAATTATACTTTAAAAACTCAATTTATTTATCGTATTCAAAAGGGTTTAATAAAAGATAACGATGATGGTGCAATTAATGAAAAAATGAAAAATAAAAGAATTCCATTTTCAAATATGATTTATATTGGAGATGGATTAACTGATGTTCCATCAATGATTATGGTAAAAGAAAATGGTGGCACTTCAATCGCTGTATATCCAAATCATCAAAGAGATAAAGTTAATTCTTTATTTGAAGATGATCGTGTTAATTTTATTTGTAAAGCAGATTATTCAAAAGATAGTGAAATAGAAAAAATTGTAAAATTAATTATTGAAACAATCAAAATAAAATCTACTTTAGAGAAAAAAATTGAAAAAGTAAGAAAAACATTATGATTGTAGCAATACTTCTTTTAGCAGGAAAAGGAACAAGATTAAATAAAAATACACCTAAGCAATTTATAAAAGTTAACGATAAAGAAATTTTTTTATATTCTTTACAAACTTTTTTGAAAATTAAAAATATAAATAAATTTGTTTTAGTAGTACCTAAAAAAGATTATTTTAATGTTCAAAATATTTTAAAAAGAGAAAATATTAATAACGATAATATTTCATTAGTAGTAGGTGGTAATTCAAGAAATGAATCAACACTAAATGCTTTAAAATATATTAAAGTAACTTATAAAAATGTAAAAACAGTTATAATTCATGATTCTGCAAGACCACTAGTAAGCGAAAATATCATAAATAGAAATATAAATGCTTCTTTAAAAAGTCAATGTGTAACAACTTATATTGATGAAGTTGACACTATTATTGAAGAATCTAATCATAAAATTAAAAATTATCTAAATCGAGATAAAATTAAAAAAATTCAAACACCTCAAACGTTTGATTTTAATTTAATTTACAAATTATCATTAAATAATAAAGAAAATTTATCTGATGATACTATAATTTGTAAAAAAAATGGTTATAATATTAAATTAGTAAAAGGTAGTTCTTTAAATTTTAAAGTGACTACTAAAAATGATTTAATTTTACTAAAAGGTATACTAGAAAATTATGAACGAAGTTAATTATCAAGAAAAAGACATTGTAGAAGGAATTATAACTTCAATTAAAAAATATGGAGTATTTTTATCATTTGAAGGTGCTTATTCTGGATTATTACATATTTCAGAAATTTCAAATAATTTCGTTAATAATATTGAAAAATATTTCCATTGTGGAGATAAAATTAAGGTTTATGTAAAAACCGTTGATAAAGAATCAAAATTCTTAGGTGTTTCATTAAAGAGATTACCTGAAGAATTAAATATTTATAAAGAGATTACACCTTCTAAGAAAATAACTGGATATCTAAAAGATATTGATTTTTCAAAATTAGGTAAATCTCTTTCAAATATGATAAAAGATGAACTAGAAAGGGAGAGTAAAGATGAGTATTAAAGTTGGATTTGAACATGTTGGTAAAAAGAATTTAGCACCATTTCAAGAATATGAAGAAAGAGTTCGTAATATAGATTCAATGATTAATGAAGGAACAGGTTTAGGAAGCGATTATTTAGGATGGTTAACTTGGCCTACAGATTACGATAAAGATGAAGTTACTAGAATGCTTAAAAAAGCTATGGAATTCCAAACAAATTATGAAACATTAGTTGTTTGTGGAATTGGAGGAAGCTATCTTGGTGCTAGAGCATGTATTGAAGCATTATGTGGTTCTTTTAATGGTAATGCCAAAATGGAAGTTTTATTTTTTGGAAATACATTAGATCCTAATTATTCTTATGATTTATTAGATTATATTAAAAATAAAAAATTCTGTATTTGTGTAATATCAAAAAGTGGTACAACTACTGAAACTAGCGTTTCATTTAGAATTTTAAAAGAAATGCTTGAAAAAAAATTAGGTAAAGAAAAAGCAAAAGAAGCAATTGTTGCAATTACAGATAAAGAAAAAGGTGCATTAAAAACTTTAGCAGATAAAGAAGGATATGAAACTTATATTCTTCCTGGAAATATTGGTGGAAGATTTTCAGTTATAACTCCTGTTGGTTTATTCCCAATTGCTTGTGCTGGTATAGATATTAATGCTTTATTAGCTGGTTGTAGAGACGCTCAAGAAGAATATAAAAATCCATCTATTTATGAAAATGCAGCATATCAATACGCTGTACAAAGAAACTTTTTATATAACAACGGTTATCAAGTTGAAATGTTAGTTTCATATGAACCTAGATTAAAAATGTTAAATGAATGGTGGAAGCAATTATTTGATGAAAGTGAAGGAAAAGCAAGCAAAGCTGTCTTAACTGCTTCTTGTACATTTACTACTGACTTACATTCTCTTGGACAATTTATTCAAGATGGAAGTAAAATTTTATATGAAACTGCAATTTTCGTTGATCATCCAACAAGTGACGTTGAAGTTCCTTATGATGAAGAAAATCTTGATGAATTAAATTATTTAGCAGGTAAAAAATTATCATATATTAATGAAAAAGCTTATATTGGAACATTAAAAGCACATTCAGAAAATGGTGGAGTTCCAAATATTACACTTAACTTACAAACATTAGATGCAAGAAGTTTAGGTCATTTATTATATTTCTTCATGAAATCATGTGCAATGAGTGCATATTTGCTTGGTGTTAATCCATTTAACCAACCTGGTGTTGAAATTTATAAGAAAAATATGTTCCATCTTCTTGGAAAAAAAGGATATTAATAAAAACCCGTTATCTCTTGATAACGGGTTTTATAAATTCTCTTTCGTAACGATAATTAATATTAAATTAATCAAATATAATATTAAAATTAATAAAAAATAATATATGATAAAATTTGCTATTAATCCATAAAAAACACAACCTAATGCTGAAATTAAACAAAATACTAATGATAATATATAAAAAAGTTTTTTTCTTAAAAAAGCAAAAAGAATTTCAAATGTGAACATACCAACAATAACAAAAATATCAATATTATATTCAATTCCTAAACTTATTTGACTTCTTACTTCTCCTTCTTTATAAGCAATTATCGGAGCAAATCTTAAAGAAATAAAAACTATAAATAATAAAGACATTATTATCATAGCAACTATAGTACTTTTTTTTAAATTTATTTTTTTATCATTAATTTCCATATTATTATTATAAAAAAATTCTAGAATTAATTTAAGAAAAAGTTTATAATTTTAATGTCAAAAAAGAAATTAAATATTTTTAATTTAAACCATTGACAATATATCTTAGATTTGATATATTATTAGAGCACGTTAAGACGTGTAACGGAAGGATGTTTAGCTCAGCTGGGAGAGCATCGCCTTTACACGGCGGAGGTCAGAGGTTCGAGCCCTCTAACATCCACCAAGTAGTAATCCTTAACGGGAGGGTAGCGAAGAGGCTAAACGCGGTTGACTGTAAATCAATTCCTTCGGGTTCGGCAGTTCGAATCTGCCCCCTCCCACCACTTTCTTTATTGGAGTGTAGCCAAGAGGTAAGGCAACAGACTTTGACTCTGTCATTCCGCTGGTTCGAGTCCAGCCACTCCAGCCAAAAAACATTATGACCCACTAGCTCAGCTGGCTAGAGCACTTCACTTTTAATGAAGGGGTCTGGAGTTCGAATCTCCAGTGGGTCACCAATCTTTTGCCCAGGTGGCGGAATAGGTAGACGCGCAGGACTTAAAATCCTGTTGTAGCGATACAGTACCGGTTCGATTCCGGTCCCGGGCACCAAGATTTAAAACATCAAGTATTTATTACTTGTTCTATTATATATATGCGACTAAGAATTCTTAGTCTTTTTTTATGGAAAAATACAATAACAATGCTTTATAATATTAATGTATGGAAAACGAAGAAATTATTGAAAAAATAAAAGAAACTTTAAAGAAGATACAACCTTTTCTCGAAAGAGATGGCGGAAGCTGTGAATTCGATTCGTTTGAAGATGGAATTGTTTATGTTACTATGCAAGGAGCATGCGATGGATGTGGCTTAGTAAGTGATACATTAGAAGGAGGAATCGAAGTAATTCTCATGGAAGAAGTTCCTGGAGTTGTTGCAGTTAGACTTTCTAGTGAAAAAGAAACAGTCCAAAAAGCTTTAAAAGAAATTGATGAAAATAAAAAAATCGAGAATTAATTTCTCGATTTTTTTATAATAACCAATTTTTTAAATTATTTAATATAATATATGTTCCATTATAAACGTCTTCACGATTATATGTCATACGTTTTTTATTTAAATCTAAAACGTAACCACCAGCTTCTTCAACTATAATTTGAAAAGCTGCAGTATCCCATTCTTTTGTGCCTCTTTTTAATCGATAAGATATTTCAGCGCTTCCTTCTGCAATTTTACATGCTTTACAAGTAGCACCACATTTTTCAACGTTAGTTATTGTATCTTTATATTTTTCAAATAATTTTTCTTCTTCTTCACAAGAATGAAATCTTGATCTTAAAGCAGTTAAATTGCTAGTTTTATCATTAACTTTAATTTTTGATACTTCATTAGTGTTTAAATCAATTTTATAAGAACCTTCGCCTTTAATACCATAATAAATTAAATTTTTAGCTGGTACTGCTACAACTCCTACAACAATTTCATGTTTATAACATAATGCTATATTGCATGTAAATTCATTAAAACCATTTATAAAATCTTCTGTTCCATCAATTGGGTCAATAATAAAGACATAATCATTTTTTAATCTTTCTTTATTATCGATTGATTCCTCTGTTAAAAAGGAATAATTAGGAAATTTTTTACTTAAAATATTTTTAACCAAAGCATCGGTAGTTTTATCAGCTTCAGTTACAGGAGAATTATCTTCTTTAATTTCTACATTAAATCCTTTTTTATAATAGTTCATAATATTCAAAGAAGCTGCCTTAGCAGCTTCTAACATTGAACTAAATTCTTTTTCAAAATTCATTATAAAGCCTTTCCATCACTACCGAATTCTTTGATTTTTTCTTTAACGATAGAAATCATTGCTTCATAACCAGGTTTTAATAATTTTCTTGGATCGTAACCTTTTCCTTCTAAATCTTTTCCTGCTTCGACATATTTTCTTGTAGCAGCAGCAAATTGAAGTTGTAATTCTGTATTAACGTTAATTTTTGATACGCCTAAAGAAATAGCTTTCTTAATTTGATCTTCAGGAATACCAGTTCCTCCGTGTAAAACAAGTGGTTTACCATTAGTTGCATTTTGAATTTCACTTAATCTTTCGAAATTTAATCCTTTCCAATCGCTTGGATAAATACCATGAATATTACCAATGCCAGCAGCTAAGAAGTCAACACCTAAAGCAGCAATTGTTTTACATTCTTCAGGATCAGCTAATTCACCATTAGATGTAACACCATCTTCTGTTCCGCCAATTCCACCAACTTCACATTCAATACTTGCACCAATTGAATGTGCTGCTTTAATTAATTCTTTTGATTTTTCTAAATTTTCTTCAAATGGATAATGAGAACCATCAAACATAATTGAAGTAAAACCAGCTTCTAAGCAAGCTTTTGCACCATCGTAAGTACCATGATCTAAATGTAATGCGACAGGAACTGTAATATTTAAGTTATCGTGAATATTTTTAACCATAGCAACAACAGTTTTAAAGCCACACATATATTTTCCTGCACCTTCAGAAACACCTAAAATTACAGGTGATTTCATTTCTTCTGCAGCAGTTAAAATAGCTTTAATCCATTCCATGTTATTGATATTAAAAGCACCAATTGCATAATGACCATCATGTGCTTTTTTAATCATTTCAGCAGCATTTACTAACATAAATTTCCTCCTTATATATTTAAATTTTTATTAGTCGAAATTAATATTCTTCCTTTTCAGAAAGTTCTTCCTCATCTTCATCATCGACGTCACCTTTTAAAATATTGTCAGTTTCATCGGATTCTTCATCACTTTCTTCTTCAGAAATTTCTTTTTCACTATCATAAAAGCTTTGCATATCGACATTAATTTCATCAAATTTTCTTCTTTTTCTTAAATCAATAACATTATTTTTTAAAATAGCAAAACGACCATCTAATGATAAATTTGAAAATAATTCAGAAATTAAATTTGATTTTTCATCTTCACTAATTTCTTTTAATTCGCAAGTCTTATTAAATAATTCAGAAAAGCTAATTTCAGAACCATTTTCTTCTAAAATAATATAGGCTACATCAGCCATTGATAAATTTTTATAATTTTCCATAATTACCTCAACACTAAAATTATACTTTAATATTAATAAAATTTCTATAATTATAATCTATTAATACATTCATCTTTTCCAAGAATTTTTATAAGATTATGCATTTCGATTCCGTGACTATAACCAGTTAATGAAAGTCTTATAGGCATAAAGATTTCTTTTCCTTTTAAACCTGTTTCATTTTTTATTTCATTAAATATGTTTTTAATTGAATCTTGATTAATATCATTAATTTTAATTAATTTATCTTTAAAAAGATTTTTTACTAAATTTGAACTTTCTTTATTTAAAATTTCTTTTTCTTCATCTGATAAATTTTCATTTTTAACTAAAATATTATTAATTAAATCAACAATTTCATTTCCGAATTGAAGTTCATTTTTAAACATTAATGAGACTTCTTTTTTATTTAAATTAGAATTAAGATTAACTTTATTTATATATGGTAAAATAAATTCATAATATTCATCATCACTCATATTTTTAATATAATGTGAATTAATCCATAATAAACGTTTTGAATCAAACATTGCAGGACTTCTAGAAAGTCTTGATGGATCAAAAGATTTAATTGCATCTTCTAAAGATATAATTTCTCTTCCTTCTTCATCTGTATAGCCTAACAAGAATAAGAAATTTAAAATTGCTTCTGGTACATAACCAAGTTCTTTATATTGAGACATAAATTGTAAAATATTATGATCTCTCTTTGATAATTTTTTTCCATTAGGATTTACAATTATAGTCATATGTCCAAATTCTGGTGCTTCCCATCCAAAATATTCATAAATTTGAAGTTGTTTTGGAGTATTAGATAAGTGTTCTTCACCTCTTAATACATGTGTTATTTCCATTAAATGATCATCTACAACAACTGCGAAATTATAGGTAGGAATGCCATTAGATTTCATAATAATAAAATCACCAATATCATCACTATTAAAACTAACTTCACCTCTTACTAAATCGTTAAACTTTAATTCATGATTAGAAGACATTTTTAGTCTTATAGAAGGTTTTCTACCTTCTTTAATGTATTTTTCTTTTTCTTCTGGAGTTAAAGTTAAGGAATGTCTATCATACTTAAAAGATTTTACACCTCTTGAAAGTTGTTCTTCTTTCATAGCTTCAAGTTCTTCTGTAGTATCAAAACATTCGTAAGCATATCCTTTTTTAACAAGTTCATCACAATATTTTTTATAAATATCTAATTTCTCCATTTGACGATATGGAGCATACTTAGGATTTGGATTTTCTGTAGATTCATCAGGAACTATTCCTAACCAAATTAAATCATGTAATTGTTCGCTTTCAGCACCTTCAATGTTTCTTTCAATATCAGTATCTTCAATTCTAAAAACAAAATCACCATTAAATTTTTTTGCATATAAATAATTAAATAAAGCACTTCTTGCACCACCAATATGTAAATAACCAGTTGGTGATGGTGCATATCTAACTCTAATCTTCTTTTCCATAATTAATCTCCTTTAACAAGCAAATTGAATAACTTTCAATTGCTTGACAATTTCCTACTTCTCCTAATCCTTCATTAGTACCTGCTTTAATTGATATTTTATTTAAATCTATATCTAAATGAAAAGAAATAATCTCTTTCATTTTATCAATATATTCTTTTAATTTAGGTTTTTCACAAGAAATAAATACATCTATATATTCTATATCATATTTTTCATTTAAAAGAATTTTTTTCATTTCATCTAAAAAGAAAATTGAAGAAATATTTTTATATTTATCATCAGTATCAGGAAATAGCTTTCCAATATCTCCTTTATTTAAAGCACCAATTAAAGAATCTACAATGGAATGTATCACTACATCTCCATCACTATGAGCAACAAGTCCTTTTTCAAAAGGAATTTCTACTCCACCCAAAATTAATTTTCTATTATTTTCTAATTTATGAATATCTTTAGCAAACCCAATTCTCATAATTAAACATTAAATCTAAAGAAGAAAATATCTCCATCTTTAGCAATATAATCTTTTCCTTCGATTCTAATCTTTCCATTATCTTTTAAAGCTTGTTCGCTTTTAAATTCTTTAATATCATCAAAATTATAAGTTTCTGCTCTAATAAAACCTTTCTTAAAATCGGTATGAATAATTCCAGCACAATCAGGAGCTAACATTCCGTTTTTAAAAGTCCAAGCTCTAACTTCATCTTCCCCAACTGTAAAAAATGTAGATAAATTTAAAAGTTTATAAGAAGCTTTAATTAATGTATCAAGTCCAGAAGATTCAGCGCCAATTTCTTTTAAAAATTCTATTTTTTCTTCTTTTGAATATTGAGATAACTCAGCTTCAATTTCACAGCTTACTGGAATAACATCAGCATTTTCTAATTTTGCATATTCTTTTAAAGCTTTTACATATTTATCTTCATCAGGATTTTTTAAAGAATCTTCACAAACATTACTAACATAAATAATTGGTTTAGCAGTTAAAAATGAATAATTCTTTAATAATTTATTTTCTTCTTCTGTTAAACTTAAAGTTCTTACAGATTTTTCTTCTTCTAAAACTTTTCTTACTTTACTTAATAAATTAAATTCTGCAATTGATTCTTTATCTTTTTGAATTCTTGCTTTATTTTCAATTTTGCTTATTCTATTAACACAAGTATCCAAATCAGCTAAAATAAGTTCTAAATTTATAATTTGAGCATCCCTTACTGGATCAATAGAATTTTCAACGTGAATAATTTCATTATTATCAAAACATCTAACAACTTCTATAATTGCGTCACATTCTCTAATATTAGCGAGAAACTGATTTCCTAAACCTTCGCCTTTACTAGCGCCTTTAACTAAACCTGCAATATCGAAAAATTCAAAAGTAGTATATATAGTCTTTTTTGGTTTAAAAATATCAACTAAAAAATCAACTCTAGAATCAGGAACCATAACTACCCCAACATTTGGGTTTATGGTTGCAAAAGGATAGTTTGCAGCTTCAACTTTACTATTTGTAATTGCATTAAATAATGTTGATTTTCCTACATTAGGTAATCCAACAATGCCTGCTTTTAATCCCATTTTATAATCTCCTCGTAATCTTAAATATTATATAAACTTTTAATATAAAAATCATTAAATTATAATATTTTTATTGTCTAATGATGTAATTCTTTCTTAATATTTATTTTTTTAATTCTAAAAACTAAAAATATTGAGGATAAAAAAGAAATTATAAAACTTAATATTATTAAATATATTAAATGTTTTGGATTTATTATAAATAAGTTAAAACCTCCAATCATTTTCTTAATAACAAAAGATAAAGATATATTTCCAAAAATCATTAAAATTATTGCAAAAAATAGTCCTATTAATGAAGTTAATAAATTTAAAATAAAACAATTTTTAAATACTTCATGTGAAGAATATCCAAGTATCATTAAAATTGCACTTTCTTTTTTAGATTCAGTAAATCTAATATAAGATATAATTATTAAAAGAATCAAACAAATTGCAATAGCAAAAATAGAAAAAATATTTAATATAATTAAAATTATTTTTAAAGATTCATCAATTGAATTTTCAATTTCTAATAATGGTGCTGAAATTTTAAATTCTTTTTGTTCATTATTGAATTTAATAATTATATCATCATCAACTTTTTCATTTAAAAAAACAGTTATATTTTGAATTGAAAGATAGTAAGGAGATATATTTAATCGATCTCTATAAAAATTAATAGAAAAATATCCATTTTGATAAATTATGTTGTTAGATTCATTTACAATTCCAGTAATTTTAAAATTAACAATTTTATAATTATTTTTTAAAATATCATCATTAGAATCAATAAATGTACTTAAATAAATTGAATCATTAACTTTTAAATTAAATTTTTTTGAAATATCTTTTGAAATCGCAATTTCTTTATAGTTATCTGGATATCTTCCTTCAATTGAATTAGAAAAATCTGAAGATATTTTTAATTTATCTTCATTATTTATTAAATAATTTCCTGATAAAAAATAATTTGAATTATTAATATAATAGTAATCTTCAAATTTTAAATCACTTTTAATAATGTTTTCTAAAGCTGATGAATCATTAGATAAAAAAGTAGGAAAAGAAAAACCTGCTAAAAGAGAACTATAATTGATATATCCATAATTTGTAGAATAATAATATGATTTATATTCAAAATAATCATTAAAAATTTCAATATCAGTTTCTTTTAAATAATTATCTATCTTATAAATTAAAGCAATTTTATCTTTAGAAAAAGAAGAATCAAAAGTAAAATCATTATATAAAGGGTTTAAAGAAATTTTTTTAATTAATTTTTCTTTATCATTACTTTTAAAATAATAATATTTTCTTAAATCCCAAGGATATTCATTTTTTCTATTAAAATCTAAATATGAAGGAAATCTCATTTGTTCTTCTAAAACATATTCATTAAAAAATAAATGAGAAGAAATAATTTCATTAGATGAAGTTAAAGTTATCCCTTTAATATTAAAAATTAGTTCATCATCATAAGTCCAATAATCATTTCTAACTTTTAATAAAATATATGGATTAAATTTTTCAATATATTTTCCTAAACTATTAAAAGTATTTTCAATTCTTAAATTAGATGTTAAATTTAACATTGTTTCATTATTTAATCCTAATATTATTTCGTTTTTATTTAATTTTGAAGATATTAAAGGATAAGTATTAATACTATTTATATTTTTAATATATTTATAATTTATAAAATTATTCATATTTAAATTATCAATTTTCACTAAAGATTTAAATTGATTTACTAAATAAATATCATTTTCTTCGATAAAAAAATCATTAAAATTATTTAAATAATACGCTCCAATTTCTTCAATTTCATTATAGTTATTATATAAATTAATAATATCTTCTTTAGAAGCTCCATAATAATCTTCTATTTCATAACTATTTTCTTTCTTTTCTAATATAATCGAATTTTCACCACATAAGCTAGAAAAAGATGAAATTATTAAATTTGATATTTCATCTTTTAAAGTTAATGTAAGTCCACAAGTAAATAAAGAAAAAGAAATAATTGAAACTAAAAACATTTGAGATTTTCTTTTATACTTAAATAAATTTTTAAATCTTGTAAAAATATGTCGAAATTTTATTTCTCCTTTAAATAAATAATTTTTATTTGAAATTGTAAAAGATTTAGGAAAATGAGCGTCTTCATTTTCATTATATATTATTTTTTCATTTTCAAGTGACAATATATTATTTCCATATAACTTTGTAAAATATTCATCATGTGTAATTACAATAACAAGTACATATTTTGAAATAGATTTTAAAATTTTAAATATTTTTTTAGAATTTTTAAAATCTAAAGCTCCAGTAGGTTCATCTGCAAGTATTATTTTAGGAGATTTTACTAAAACACGCGCAATTCCAACTCTTTGTTTTTCGCCTCCAGATAGATTTTTAACTAAAGAATTTTTCAAATGCAATATTCCTAATTTTTTTAAAACATCTATCATTAAATAATTTTTTTCTTTATTAGAAATTGAAAGAGTATCTAAAACCAATTTAATATTATTTTCTACTGTATCATCTTCAAATAAATTAAATGATTGAAAAATAAAACCAATATCTTTTAAACGTAACTCTCTTTTTTCTTTTTCATTTAATTTTTTAATCGATTTATTATCAATTTTAATATCTCCTTCAAAATCAGTATCTAATCCTGAAATTAAATTTAAAATAGTAGATTTTCCAGCTCCAGATCTACCTTTAATTATATAAAAACCATTATCTAGAAATGTAAAATTGAAATTATTAAAAAGATATTTATCAAATTTTTTAGAAACATTTATAAATTCAATCATTCTTCTTTAAGCTCCTTATAAATAGAAATATTTTTAATGTTTTTAAAAATTAAACTTGAAGTTAACGCTAAAGCGATAACAAAAATCAAAATTATTGATGAATTTAAAAATATATTTAAATTCATTTTAAAATTTAAATTTAAATAAATATTGATAAAATTATTTATATATTGTTTTAAATAATTAAAAATTAAAAAAGATGTTAAATAAGAAATCACTAATAAAATTAAATCTTTAAAAAAATATAAATTTAAAATACTTTTATTTTTAAAGCCTAAAGATAAAGAAATCGCTATATCTTTTTTACTTGAAGTGATTTCTGAAATATTAATAAATAATAGAATCAATATCGTGCCTATAAAAATAAAAATTGTAAATATAAAAATACCTAATTCTAAAGTATTAATTAAAGAAACAAAAGATGATGATAATACATAAGCTTCATTAGTGATTTCATAATTATTTGATTTAATATAATTTTGAAAATCTTTAGAGGTAATTTTTTTAATATCGTTACTTATAATTAATTTAGAATAAGAATTTAATTCTTGATTATTATTAAAATAAGTATATAAATCAATTAAATTAATGTCATTATTTTTAATTTGTGATATTTTATCTAATTTAAATGAACTTAATAAATTAGAAAGATATGTATAATTATAGTAAATCCTTGGAGAATTTGAAAAATAAAATTCTTTCACTACATCTTTAACTATAAAATAATGATTTATTTTTATTTCTTCTTTACAATAATCATTAATGTCATTTAGATATAATTTAACTTCTTTATTTATTACTATATTTAAAATATCTCCTTTAGATAAATTATATTTTTCGCTTGCTAAATCATTTACAATAATTTCGTTATTAATCGTATTTTCATCAAAAAAAGGCTTAAAATTTATATTTTGATATTCATTCTCTTTAATAATAGCTTTGTTATTTAAAGTAAAATAATCTAAATTATTTTTTAATAAATAATTAATATTTTTCTCTTTAAGTAAATCTTCAATTTGTTCATCTGGTATTTCTTTTTTTGTAATAGATAAAGAATTATTAGATTTAATTTTATTAATTTTAGAACATGTGAAAATATTATTAGAACAATACTCGTTAATAATATTTTTAGAATAAGAATTAAAAGAATTATAAAAATTAAAAGAAAAAAGTAAAATTATAAAAGATATCATTAATGAAATCGAAGATAAAATAGAAAATTTCAAAGAATTTTTAAAAATCTTTTTAAATAAAATCTTTTTATTAAGATGACATTTTTTAAATTTAATATCTTTTTCTTCTTTTAAATTAGAAATATTATTTTCAATAATTGATCCATTTTCTAATCTTATATAATTTGAATCATATTTTTTAATTAATTCTTCATTATGAGTTACAATTATTACCAATTTTTCTTTACTAATATTATAAAGTTCATCAATTAAAAAATTACTAGATTCTAAATCTAAAGAACCTGTAGGTTCATCTGCAAAAAGAATAAGAGGATTCTTAATCAAAGATCTAATTAAAGCAATTCTTTGTTTTTCTCCACCTGATAAATTATAAATATAACTATTTTTCTTATCTAAAAGATTATACTTCAATAAATATTCATCAATTAATCTTTCGTTATTACAAACAATTTTTAAATTATCTATAACTTTTAAATTATTAAACAAATTAAAATCTTGATATAAAATTCCAATATTTGAATAGTATTCATTTAAATTGTTTTTATTATATAAATTAATATCATTTATTAAAATTTTCCCTTTGTTAGGCTTATTTATACCTTCTAACACACTTAATAAACTAGATTTTCCACTACCTGATTTTCCAATAATAAAAAACATTCCAACATCTGGAAATTCTAAGTTTATATCTTTTAAAATTGGTTTATAAACTTTATCATTTATTTTATAACTTAAACTTAAATTTTTAACTTCTATCATATCCCTATATATAACAAGAAGTTATCAAAAATAAAAATTAACCTAATAATAAAAATATTTTTTAAAAAATAAAAAAGTTGTTACTTTCGTAACAACTTTGTTTAGAAATATAAATCTCTAATGTCTAAGAATCTTGCGTAATCTTCTACAAAAGTTTGAAACCCATTTTCATTTCTGTATGAATTCGTGTCTTTGGAAGAATGATTACGAAAGAAAACTTTCTTAATTTTTTTAATCATTCTGTTCTCCTTATAATATTTGAATATGTATTTTGGGCTTAATACATTTTCAAAGAATAATATTATAAAGAAGAATGATGATGTTGTCAAATAAAATTTTAAATTTTTTTAATCAGCTAAAGTTCCCATTGGATCCCAAGGATTTAAAATTATAGGATTTTCTTTTAAAGCATTTAATTCTACTTCATTTAAATATTTCTTTTTAATAACTGCTTGGTATACAAAAGAATCAAACCAAGTATTGCTCATTACGTAATATCCTTGATCACCGACTTCTTTTCCCCAAGAATTTTCAATTTTCCAACGATTAATTAAATCATTTTTTAAATTATATCCTGTTATACACATTGCGTGATTCATTACTGAAGCATGATAATCTAACATTGCTTCTTTAGAAAAAGTAATATCAAATCCAAATGGAGTTACATAATCAAATGCTTGATTATCCCATACTCCGCTTTGTCTATTTCTATAAAAAGAAACATCACTTCCAAACCAAACAATAGAATCATCATCTAATTGATTTTTTATTAATTCTTTCATTCTATCCATTGGAACATTTAAATGACATATATCTTCGCCATCTAAACAATTATTTAAATATGCAATTGTATATGTTTTAAAATATGGCTTATCTTTTGTAGGTGAATTAATTAAAGATACATATTCATCAATTTCATCTCCGATATATTCTTCAAAAAATGATTTAGGTGTTAAATCTTTTTCAATATGATAAACATTATTTTCATCATAATATTCAAAATCAAATTTAGAAGGAGGTACTCCAAAACTATTAATTAATAATGAATATATTTTATTCATATATGAATCTTTGATGTTTTTAATTTCATTATAATCTTTATTTTTTAAATTTTTAATTTCGCATGCAAATTGACGAATTAAATTATTAATTAAAAAATTACTTTCACTAGTAGCGCTTGATTGAAATGTTTCATTAAAATTGTTCTTTGGTAATATACCATATTTTTTAACAATATTTTTAAACATATCCCATTGACCACCATCACTAACGCCCCAAGTTAAAACATGCATTAAAACTCTTTCATCTGGCTCATTATCAATTAAATCTGCAATTGAAGATAAACAATAATTACATTTTTCTAATTTATCATATAAAGCAATATAATTTTGAGATAATTCAAAATCTTTTAATTTTAATTTTTTAGCAACAATTTCTCTTAATACATTTAATCCTGCAAAAATCCAACATCTTCCACTTTGTTTTTGATTACAAACAGGTAATGTTTTTACTTCTTTGGAAAAAGTAAAAATAGTGTTTTGTTCATTTTCATTTTCATAAGCAACACTTGATATAGAAGATTTACTTAAAGAATGACGAATTAATTTATTTTTTAAATCTTTATTATAATTTTCTTTAAAATTAGAATTTTCTAAATCTAAAGCAAAATCTTTTTTATTTATATTTTTCATTTTTAAAACCTCTTTATTTTAATAATTCTTCTTGAATTAATTTATTTGCAATAAGTGGATCAACTTTACCTTTATTTTTCTTCATTAATAATCCCATAACGAAACCTTGAGCACGTGTTTTACCGTTTTTAAAATCATCTGGTAAAGTAGGATTTTGCTTAATAATTTCTTGAATATCATTTCTAATTAAAGCTTCATCATTAATTAAAGTTGCACCCATTTCTTTTTGAAGTTCAAGTGGAGATTTACTAGTTTCAATCATTTTAGCAAAGATATCTTTTCCTTGTTTAGAATTGATTTTTTTATTTACTAATAATTCAACTAAATCCGCTAAATCTTTTGGAGTAACATTAAATTCTTTTATAGTTAATTCATTTTTATTTAAATAACCTAAAACTTCAGAAATAATGTAATTAGCAAGTTGTTGATAATTCTTAGAATATTTTGTAATTTCATCAAAATAATTTGCTAATTCTACACTTGATAATAAAATTTTTGAATCTACTTTATTTAAAGAATAATCATTCATAAATCTTTCAAGTTTAGCGTCATATAATTCATTAGAAGTTTCAATTGCGTGATTAACAAATTCATCACTTAAATGAACTACTGGAATATTTCCCTCTGTAAAATATTTATAATCAACAGCGTCAGTTTTAACTCTCATTAAGATAGTTTCTTTTTTAGCTTCATCCCATCTTCTTGTTTCTTGAGCAATTTCTTTTCCACTTAATAACATTGAAGATTGTCTTGAAATTTCAAAATCAATTGCAGCTTCAATATTTGCAGTAGAATTTAAATTTTTAACTTCAACTTTAGTACCAAATTTTTCACTACCAAATGGACGTAAAGAAATATTAACATCACATCTTAAAGATCCATTTTCCATTTTTCCATCACTTACATCTAAATAAGTAACAATTTCTTTAATTTTTTCTACATATTTTCTTGCTTCTTCCCCACTTCTTAAAGCTGGTCTTGAAACAATTTCAATAAGAGGAATTCCTGCTCTATTATAATCAAGTAAAGTATAATCACTGAAATGGTGTTGCATACAAGTATCTTCTTCCATATGTAAACGTTCAATTTCAATTTTTCTTTTCTTATCATCAATTTCAACTTCTAAATATCCATCACTTCCAATAGGAAATTCTTGTTGAGTAATTTGATAACCTTTTGGTAAATCACTATAGAAATAATTTTTTCTATCAAATTGTAAATTGTGATCTATTCTCATATGTAAAGCATTACATACTCTAATAGCGTTAATAACACCTTGTTTATTTAATCTAGGTAAACTTCCTGGATATGCTAAATCAAGATATGTTGTATTTGTATTTGGTTCACTTCCAAATTTTATAGGAGCATATGAAAACATTTTAGTTTTAGTTTTCATTTCAACGTGAATTTCTAAACCAATAACAGCTTCAAAGTTCATTAGTTATTTCCTCCTTTATTATTAATTGAAAAGTTTTTCATACCAATAATATTTTCACAATCTAATGCAATTTCTAAACATTTTTTATCTTCAAAAATATTAGAAGTAATATTTAAACCAAATGGTAATTCTTCTTTCATTCCTAATGGAATTGTAATTGATGGATATCCTCCAAAATTTCCAATTCCTAAATAGTTATCTGCAATTAAATATTCGTTATTTAATTTATCTCCAGTTGAATTTATTAAAGGAGCAGTTGAAGGAGATGCAGGAGCAATAAAGGAATCATAATCTTTAAATATTTCATTGAATTTATTAACAATTATATGTCTTACTTTTTTAGCTCTTAAATATGTATCTTCTTGATTTTCTCTCATTAACGCAAAACTTCCTAAGACAAATCTTCTTTTGATAAGTTCTCCAAAGCCTTCATTACGTGTATTAAACATAACTTCTTGATAAGTTTTGCCTTCTTTTCTATTTCCGAATTTAATTCCATCTAAATTTGCATTATTACTAGTAGCTTCTGCACTTGAAATAATAATATAAGAAGGATAAATTGCTTTTAATATTTTTTCATCTACTGAAATTACATCAATTTGATTTCCTTCACTTTTTAATTTTTCAACAAGTTTATTAAATTCTTCAACAATTTTTTTATCTTTAATAGAATCAATAATTTCTTTAACAATTGCGATTTTATGAGTTTTCTTTTCTAAAGGTAAACATGATTTTCTTTCTTTTAAAGAAGAAGTATAGTCTTTTTCATCATATTTATTTAATAAATCATATGAAATAGCAGCATCTAAAACGCTACGAGTAAAATATGCAACATGATCTAAAGATACACTAAATGGAAATAAACCAAATCTTGATATAGTTCCATATGTAGGTTTAAAACCAACTGCACCAACATTACTTGCAGGTTTTCTAACACTATCACCTGTATCGCTTCCTAATGCAAAAGGAACGTAAGCTGAAGAAATTGCAATAGCACTTCCTGATGATGATCCACCTACTAAATGTTTCTTTTCATTATCAAAAGGATTATATTGAGTTCCTAAATGTCCGCTTGTACCACTTCCACCCATTGCAAGTTCATCTAAAGTAGTTTTAGCAACCATAATAGCTTTTTTAGATTTTAATATTCTAATTACTTCAGCATCAAATAAAGGTACATATCCTTTTAAAATATTACTTCCACCAGTAGTTTCAATTCCTTTTGTAGATAAATTATCTTTAGCAACATAAGGTATGCCAAAGAAATAATTGTCTTCTGGAACAACTTCATTATCTAATTCATATGCTTCTTTTAATGCTTCTTCTTCATTAATAAATTCAAAAGCATTAAATTTATCATTTTTAATTCTATTTAAAGATTCTTTAACTAAATCTGAAACTTTAATTTCTTTATTTAAAAGAGCTTCATGAATTTCTACAATTGTTTTATCTAAAATATTCATAATTAACCTACAACCTTAGGAAGTTTAATTTGTCCTTCCTTAACTTCTTTAGCGTTTTTAAGCATATCTTCTTTACTTAAAATTTCTTCACCTTCATTATCTTCTCTTAAAAGTGAAAAATTTTCATCAACATAAGGAAAAGACATTGGAGTTATATTATCAATTCCTTCAATATCATCCATTAATTTTAATTGAGATGTAATAACTTCAAATTCATTAAGTAAAACATCATATTCTTCATCTTTCATATCAAAAAGTAATCTATTTGCACAATCTTTTAAGACTTCTTTATCTACTTTTTTCATTTTAATCCTCCTTTAAAATTTCTTTTAATTCACTTTCAGTAATTATTTTAACATTTAATTCTTTTGCTTTCTCATATTTTGATCCAGCATTTTCTCCCATAATCAAATAATTTGTATTTTTTGATACACTAGAAGAACATTTCGCACCTTTACTTTCTAATAAATCCGTTAATTCTTTTCTATCAAAATCTTCAAAAGTTCCAGTAATTACACATTTTTTATTATAGAAGAAATTTTCTTCATTAATGTTATCATTACCTAAATATAACATATTAACATTAATTGATTTTAAATTATTAATTAATTCAATATTTTTCTCATCATTAAAATATTTAACTAATGATTCACTTGATTTTTCTCCAATATCTTCAATAAGTTTAAAATCTTCAATTTTCTTATCCATTAAATTAGATAATGATTTAAATTTAATCGCTAAAGTTTTCGCAGTTTTTTCTCCAATTTCTTTAATTCCAAGTCCAAAAAGTAATCTTTCTAAGCTTCTTGTTTTACTTAAATTAATATTATCAATTAAATTATTAAATGATTTATTACTCCATCCATCTAATTCAATAATTTCATCTTCATATTTATATAAATTATAAATTGAGAAAATATCATTTAAATAACCTTGGTTATATAATTGCTCACAAATTTTATCACCCATTCCTTCAATATTCATTGCGTTTTTACTCGCAAAATGTATTAAAGAATTTACTTTTCTAGATGAACAATCTTCATTTAAACAAAAATGCATTGCATCTACTTTAACTAATTTAGAACCACATATAGGACAATTTTCAATCATTTTGAAAGCAATTTCTTTTCCAGTTCTTTTTTCTTTTAAAGGTTTAACAACTTCAGGAATAATATCTCCTGCTTTTCTTAAAATTACATAATCTCCAATCATTAAATCTTTATCAATAACATAATCTTCATTATGTAAAGTGGCTCTTGATACAATACTTCCTGATACTCTAACAGGTTCTAAACAAGCATTAGGAGTAATTTTTCCTGTTCTTCCTACTGTATAAATAATATCTTTTAATTTTGTAGGTACTTCTTCAGGAGGAAATTTATATGCTACTGCCCATTTAGGTGTTTTTAAAGTATATCCTAATTTATCATAATATTTAAATTCATCTACTTTTAAAACAATTCCATCAATATCATATGGTAATGAACTTCTTTTTAAAGTATATTCATCAACATATTTTAAAATTTCATCAATTCCTTTAACTACTCTTTTTTCAGGATTAATTTTAAATCCTAATTCTTTTAATTTATCAATAGAATCACTATGTCTTTCAAATCCTTGATGAATAGCGTCTGTATAATAATACCACCATCCATCTAATTTTCTATTTTTAGCAATACTACTATCTAAACATCTAATACTTCCTGCAGCAGCATTTCTAGCATTAGCAAGTAAAGGTTCTCCTTTTTCTTCTCTTTCTTTATTTAATTCTTCTAAAGAAGCTTTAGACATGTAGATTTCACCTCTTACTTCTACTCTACCTAATTTATTAATTCTAGTAGGAATATTTTTAATAGTTAAAACATTACTTGTAACATCTTCTCCTGTAATTCCATCTCCTCTAGTAGCACAATATTTTAAAATTCCATCTTCATATACTAATGAACAAGCAAGTCCATCAATTTTCATTTCTAAGCAAAAAGAAACATCATCAGTACCTAATTGTTCATAAACTTTATTAACCCAATCTACTAATTCATCTTTATTAAAAACATCTGCTAAAGAATACATTTTAAATTTATGTTCAACTTTATTAAACCCATCTAAAACAACTCCTCCAACTCTTTGAGATAAAGAAGTTCTAGTTATTAATTCTGGAAATTCTTTTTCAAGTTTTAATAATTCATCCATTCCTTTATCATAAATTGAATCATCTACACTAGGAGCATCTAAAACATAATATTCATAAGCATAATGTTCTAATTCTTTTGTTAATTCTTCATATCTTTTTTTAGCGTCTATAAAATCCATTATATCTCCTTATTTTTTTGATAAATTTTTATGATTACCTGCCATTTTTTTAATTCCAAAACTATCAAAATCTACAACAATAATATTCCCATTTACTTCTTTTACAGTTCCATTTCCAAAAACTGTGTGAGTTAATTTATCTCCAACATTCCATGCTTTTTTCTCTTCTTCTCCAAAAATAGGAACTTCTTTATTATTATTTTCATTATTAGAAACATTCTTTTTAAATAAACTTCCATTATTAAAAGAATAGATATTTTGATTAACTTTATTAGAAAATAAATTATTAATATCATTTTTAATATCTAAATTAGCTTCTTTTATAAATCTACTAGGCTCTGAATCACGTCCTAAAGTATAACTATATCCAGTATTATAACTTATATATAATTCTTTTTTTCCTCTAGTTAATGCAACATAAGCTAATCTTCTTTCTTCTTCTAAAGCAGTGTCTCCAAATTCTCCAATTGATCTAGCATTTGGAAATATTCCTTCTTGAAAACCTACTACAAAACAATAATCAAATTCTAATCCTTTCGCAGTATGAACAGTCATTAAATTCACTCTTTTTAAAGTAGAATCAATTTCATCTTGAGCAGTAGTTAAAGTTATATTTTGTAAATATTCATCAAAAGTTGATTCTGGATTATGTTTTAAATATTCTCTTATATCTATAATTAATGATCCAACATTTTCAAGACGATCATCTTCTTTATCATCAAATTCTGCTAAATAATCAAAATAACCTACATCACGTAAAAAATCATTTAAAACTTCACTATAAGCTTCATAATTATCTTTTAATTTTTCTTTAGTTTCTTCAATTTTAGATACCATTTCATTTAATTTATTAATTACATTAGGTCCTAATTTAGAAACATGTCTATTAACTTCTTTAATATAATTATAATAAGATAAATTATTATTTTCTGCTTCTTCTTTAATTATAGAAATAGTTTTATCTCCAATTTTTCTTTTAGGTACATTAATAATTCTTAAAAAAGAAACATTATCAAGAGGATTAATCATTAAATTAAAATACGCTAAAGCATCTTTAATTTCCTTTCTTTCATAAAATTTTATTCCTCCATAAATAACATATGGAATATTATTTAACATTAATTCTTTTTCAAAACTTCTAGATAAATAACTTGATCTATAAAGGATTGCAAAATGACTATAATCAATATTTTCTTTTAAAGCAATTTCTTTAATTTTATTAATAACAAAATGAGCTTCATAATCACTTGTATAAGCTTTTATAATTCCTACTTCACTTCCTTTTTCACCTTTAGAATATAAATCTTTTTTAATTCTTTCTTTATTAAAAGAAATTAAAGAATTCGCATGATCTAATATTTTTTGAGTAGATCTATAATTTTCATTTAAAATAATAGTATCTAAAGGAGAAAAATAATTTTCAAAATCTAAAATAATTCTTTGATTAGCGCCTCTCCAAGTATAAATAGTTTGATCTGGATCTCCTACTACAAAAATAGTAGTATTTTCACCTACAAGTAATTTTAATAAAGTAAATTGTAATTCATTAGTGTCTTGAAATTCATCAATTAATATTTCTTTAAATCTACGATTATATTTTTCTTTTACTTCAGGAAAAGATTTTAATATTTTACATGTATATATCAATAAATCATCAAAATCTAAAGAAAATTGAGCGTTTTTTCTTTTCTCATATTCTTTAAAAACTTCTAAATATTCTTTTTCATTATTATCTTTAACAAATTCAATATCACCTGGTAATTTACCTAAACATTTATTATTCTCAATATATTTTTTAGATAATTCTAATAAATCATTATTTAAAGTATCCATTTCTTTAACAATTTCTTTTAATAAATTCTTTTTATCACTCTCATCTAAAATAGTAAATGATGCAGGAAATCCTAAATGATTAATTTCTCTTCTTAAAAAATAATTACAAAAAGAATGGAATGTAGAAATTTTAAGATCTTTTAAATCTAAATCTTCTAATAAATATTTAGTTCTTTCTTTCATTTCATTTGCTACTTTATTAGTAAAAGTAATCGCTAAAACTTCATAAGGACGATATGATAATTCACTTAATAAATATGCAATACGATATGTTAAAACTCTAGTTTTACCAGTTCCAGCACCCGCAATTATTCTTAAATATTTACTTCTAGAAGTAACTGCTAAATATTGTTTTTCATTTAATTCACTTAAAAAATCCATATTAAATATTATACAAAATTATTCATAAAACTTATATAAAAAACTCATAATATTTACCCCCTTTTTAAAGGAGAATAAAAAAAGAAAAATATAAATTTTTATCAAAATATTTTTTTAATAAATTAATAAATGTTAAAATATAAAAATGGATTATTTAAAGTATCAATTAGTATTTATTAAAGATTTAGATTATGGAATGATTAAAGATGATTCAAATAATTATGAAATCATTCTTTTTAATGGGAATAGAATAAATTTAAATAAAAATGAATTAGATAAATTAAATATTAATGAAAAAATAAAAGATTTAGAAATTAAAGATATCATAGAATCTAAATTATTTGATGTAGATTTAGATATAAATATAGAGAATATTGAAATTAATAAAAATGATTTATATTCAAATGTTAAAATAGATAAATATTATGTACATAAAATATTCTCTGAAACTCATCCTTTACTTGTTAAAATTGAAATTAAAAATAATTTATTATTAATTGATAAATATAATTTAAAAGACACTAAAAAATATATCGCTAAATTAATAAAAATAGTTAGAACATTATATTCTAATGAAAATAATTTAGAAAATAATTCTAATAAAATTAATTTATTTAATAATTATATATTTTCTAAAGATAAATCTTTTTATAATAAATTTTATTTTATCAATGAATTTTTAAATAATTTAAATAATAATGATCTAGAAGATTTTAAAAAATATTACATTGATAAAGAAAGAATCTCTATTCCTTTAGATGAAAAAACTTATTTATTAATATTAACTTTTTTATTTAATCATAAGTCATCTAAAGATTATTTTAAAAAATATTCATTTAAATTAAATTATATTAATTATAATTCAATTAATAATACATATTTTTTTATAGAAGATATTATTCAAAATATTAACAATTCTTCTTTACTTGATATAACTTATTTAGATTCATTAGATAAAGATTTAAAAATTATTTTATTATCTTTAGAAAATATTAACTTAAATAAAAATATTAAAT
>CAVCSZ010000002.1:0-81223 GCA_963605025.1 bacterium
TTTTATTTATGAATTATAAAAAGTTTTATATTATTTTTGTGTATGAAAAATGAAAATGAAACTTTTACTTGTTATGATTGTGGTGAAGTTAAAAACGGAAAACCATCAATAGTAGATGGAAAAACATATTGTTTTCAATGCTATCAATATAGATTTCCTAACACACCTCTTCCTTCTAATAAAAAATCTAAAATAACACATTATAAACGTAATGTTCTTGATATTTTAAAAGAAAGAAATATATCTTTAGATCCTATAGAATTTAAAGATAATGAAGAGTTTTCTAATTATTATGATGAATTAGAAAGATTTTTTGAATGTTTATTATTAAACGCTAATAAAATTAAGAAATTAGAAGAAACTTTAAATGATTTAAAAGTTAGTGATTTTAATAAAAATAATATTTTAAATAAATATTCTAAAGATGTTATTAGTATTCTTAAAGATAAAATAAATAATATTCCAGATGAAATAATAAATGAAGATTTTGAAGAAGAAGTAGAATATAAAAAAATATATTCTTTTAAAGATTTAGAAGAAGATAAAAAAGATTTATTATTTAAAGCTTATAATTTAAGAGATTATAGATATAATTATAAAATTTATAAAAATTCTTTAGTAAGTAATTCAATTATTAAAGAATTAGCAAAAGAAGAATATTTAAATTTAGATTTAGAAGATTATGATTTTGATGAATTAAATGAAGAAAGTGAAGGAGTTTATAATTATTTAAAAAATAATATTATTAATGTTTCTAATCGTTTAATGTGGTTAAAAAAAGATAAAGATGATGAAAGATCAAAATCATGGCTTCTTTTAGATAATAGATATGCGATTAATTTTGTAAATCTTGAATATGATGAGGAAGAAGAAAATTATTTATTTAAAGTAGTTTTTATAGATTTAATAGATTAAATATTAAAATATAATAAAATAAATTTTGTGGCTAAAAAGCCAAAAATTTTATTAATTAAGATTATATGATTATTAAAAGAGATTTATATTTAGAAAAACTTATTAACAGAATTGATAATAAAATGATAAAAGTTATTACTGGAATTAGAAGATCTGGTAAATCATTTTTATTGAATGAAATATTTTATAATTATTTAATTGAAAATGGAGTAAAAGATTCAAGTATTATAAAATTTTCATTTGAAAATCCTGAAGATATAAGCTTATTAAATGTTGATATTAATAATTTTTATAAATTTAAAAAAATAGATGCTCGTATATTTATAAATTATATTAATTCTAAAATTAATAAGAATGAAAAATATTACTTATTTTTAGATGAAGTACAAAATTTAAATTCTTTTGAATTAGTTTTAA
Organism: bacterium; assembly: GCA_963605025.1. Lineage (GTDB taxonomy): Bacteria > Bacillota_I > Bacilli_A > RFN20 > CAG-826 > Onthovivens. Next base: position 1,333 of record CAVCSZ010000002.1, read on the forward strand.
ATGGTTTTTAAATAAAGATAATTTAGATGTTTATGTTACAGGAAGTAATTCTAAATATCTTTCAAGTGATATAATTACTGAATTTAGAGGAAGAGGTGATGAAATACATGTTTTACCTTTATCATTTAATGAGATTTATAATTCTTTTAAAGATAAAAATATAGATTTATTATATTAAGAATACCTTTTATATGGAGGATTACCTCAAATATATAATTTAAAAATAGAAGAACAAAAAGTAAATTATTTAAATACTCAAGTAAAAAACGTTTATTTAAAAGATTTAATTGAAAGATATGATATTAAAAATTTAGAAGTAATAAATGATTTAATTGAAGTTTTATCTTCATCTATATCATCTTTAATAAATCCTAGTAAAATATCAAATACATTTAAAAGTTTAAAAAATATTAATATTAATCCTGAAATAATTAGTAATTATATTAATAATATGCAAGAAGCTTTTATTTTAAAGAAAGTTAAAAAATATGATGTTAAAGGTAGAAAATATATTAATACTCCATATAAGATATATTTTGAAGATATTGGAATAAGGAATTCTATTTTAAATTTTAGATAGATAGAAAAAACTCATTTAATGGAAAATATAATATATAATGAATTAAGATATAGAAATTATAATGTTGATGTAGGAATAATAAATACTAGAGAATTAAATTCTGAAGAAAAATTAGAAAGAAAACAATTAGAAGTGGATTTTGTGTGTAATAAAGGAAGCAATAAAATTTATATCCAAAGTGTTTTTAATATTGATAATATTGATAAATTAAATCAAGAAATTAAATCTTTATCTATGATTAAAGACTCTTTTAAGAAAATTGTAATTGTAAATGATTCTATAATAAAAAGAAAAAATGAAAATGGAATTTTATTTATAGGAATTAAAGAATTTTTACTTGATCCATTAAGTATTAATTATTAGTTAAATCTTTAATAATATTGCTTAATTTAATACTCTTTTCATTAATATCAATATCTTTATTAGAAATATGAATAAAGATACATTTAGTAGTTTTATTTTTTAAATAATTTAATGTTTGATAATAAGTAGAATTACAAATATAACTTCCAGCATTACAAGATAAATTTAAATTATATTTATTTTTAATATTTTCTAATTTATCTAATGAAAATAATGTATTTAAAGTATATTCATTATTTAAATAAATAGGTTCATTATCCTTTATATTTCCTTTATTATCTTTACTTTTAGAAGACATCATATTATGAGCTTCTAATTCTAAAGTAAAATCTATTTCATAAGGAGCTTCTCCAAGTAAAAAGATATAATCATAATTAGCTTTATCTAATTCTTCTTTTAAAGGATTAAAAGATTCTAAAAATACTACTGGTAATTTTATTTTTTTAAGATTATTATCTTCTAAATTTAAATTATTTAATATTAATAAAGAATTATTAATAGATCTATTTCCAAAAGGTTCAAATGCTGTAACAAGTATATTCATAAAAATATTATATTTAAAAATTAAATTTTTTAAAGATTTTTTAAATTGTAAGTGCTTTCTTATTGATAAGTAAAATTAAAATAGTAAAATAAATGGTATGCAATTTAATTTTAAATTAGGTCATTATAAAAAAGGATTAATAGCTTATTCAATTTTATTAATTATTTTATTAATAGTAGGCTTAACATTATATTTTACTTTAAATACTTATATTCCTATTTCTATATTTGGAATTAATTTTTTATTTTCTTTCTTTATTTATTTTGCATTAGTATTTGTATATGATGCTTTTGAAAATAGTGAAACTTATAAAAAAGGTATGATTATATCTACTTTAATAAGATTTATTTCTATTTTATTAGCGTTAGGTTTAACTGTTCTTTTTATGTATTTAACAAATAATATGTCTAAACCAAATATTTATTATATATTTATTTCACCTACTTTATTACTTGTAGGTTATGTTTTAGGAAATATCTTGAGGTAATTAATATGGATTTTTCTAGTATGTTAAAATTTTATTCATGGAATGAAATTCCTCCAGAATTTCTATCTTCTTGGCTTACAATGATAATTGTTATTATTATTGCAGTTGTAATAAAAATTAAATTAAAAAAATATGATCCTTTAAAGAAACCTAAGGGTTTCTTACATATTTGTGAAATTGTTTTAGAATTTGCAGAAAAACAAACTTCTCAAATTATGGGAGATGCATTTCCTAATTTTGGAGGATATATCTTAGGAGTAGGATTATATATTATTATTGGATTTATTATAGGAATGATAGGAATTCCAAATATATTCCAACCTGGATCTGAAGAATTCTTAAAGCCTCTTCCAAATCCATTTACAAATCTTGCAATGCCTTTATCACTTGCAATTATTACATTTGTATTAACTCACTTCACAGCGATTAAATATAAGAAGAGATTTTATTTTGAAAGATATTTAGAACCATTTCCATTTTTCTTACCAATTAATTTAGTAACAATGTGGAGTAGTGTTTTATCTTTAACTTTACGTTTATTTGGTAATGCTTTAGCAGGTTATTGTATTATTACTTTAATTTATGTTGGTATTGGTACGATTATTCCTTCTACTTTAGGAGGATTTGCGATTGTTCCTATTCTTGCACCTGTTGCACATTTATATTTCGATGTCTTTGATGGATTAATTCAACTTGCAGTATTTACTATTCTTACTATGATTAATGTATCAAATGAATATGTATCTATTGAAGCTTATCAAACTATGATAGAAGAGAAAAAAGAAAAGAAAATGAAAAGACATTTAAAAAAGAATAAAAAATTAAGTTAATCTTAATTTGAATATATATTAATAAAAAAGGAGAATTTATATGAATTTTATAGGTTTAGGTATTGCATGTATTGGTATGGGACTTGCTGCAATTGGAGAAGGATTATCAGTTTCTAAAGCAATGGAAGCAATTGGAAGAAATCCATCTTGTTCAAAAGATGTTAGAACTACAATGATCATTGGTTTAGGTTTAATTGAATCAGTCGCTATTTATATTTTAGTTGTCGCTATTTTAATGGCATTCGTTGTTAAAGCTTAATAAATATGAAAAAGAAGTTATTAATAACTTCATCATCTTTAATAAGTTTAGTTTTATTAACAAGTTGTGATACTGAAGAAATTGGAGAAAGAATTTCTACTACAGTTAATAACATGTTACCTAATTTATGGTACACATTACTTCAACTTGGATTATTTATTGTTACTGCTTTAATTATTTTCTTTATAGCATATAAACCTTTAAAGAAAAAATTAGAGGAAAGAAGTAATTATATAGAAAAAAATATTAAAGATAGTGAAGAATGTAAAAAAGAAGCAGAAGAAAACCTAAAAAAGAGTGCTGCTTATATTGATGAAAGTAAGAAAAATGCTTCAAAAATTGTTCAAGCTGCTCAAAAGAGTGCAGAAGAATATTCTTTAGAATCTCAAAAAGAACTTCAAGCTTCTATTGAAAAACAAAAAACTCAAGCTCATAAAGATATTGAAGCAGAAAGAAATAAGACTTTAAAAGACGCTAAAGCAGATATTATAGAAGCTGCTATTTTAACAAGTAAAGAAATGTTAAAAAGAGACGTTAATATTGATGATAATAATCATTTCGTAGATGATTTTATTGATGAATTAACAAAAGAGGCTAAGAAGAAAGATGAATAATAATACTTTAATTTTAAAAATTGCTGAAGGATTATATGATGGAGCTTTAGAAATTAATAAAGTAGATTCTATTCAAGCAGAATTAAAGTTTTTTATGTGGAATTTAAATAAAAATCCAGAACTTTTTGATTACCTTAAAAGTACATTTAATGATTATAAAGATAAATGTGAAACATTAGATAATTTATTTAAAGATGTTTTATCTAATGAAGTATTGCATTTTATTAAAATGTTACTTGAAAGAAATTTTATTGAACATATTGAAGAAATTAAAAAGAATTATGATAGACTCGCTAACGAATCTAAAAATATAATTGAAGGTACAATTTATTCTCCATTTGAAATAGATGATGAAAGAATTTCTAAAATGGAAGAATTATTTTCTAATATGTTAGATAAAAAAATTATTCTTAATCTTAAAATAGATAAAGAATTAATATGTGGAATTAAAGTATTTATTAAAGATAAAGTTTATGATTATTCAATTGATTCAAGATTATCAGATGTTAAAAATAAACTTATTAATAATATTAAATAAAAGGAGAAAGATTTATGGCAGATGTTAAAAACTTAAATTCTTTATCTCAAATTATTAAAGATGAAATTAGTAAAACTAGTAATAACGTAAATGCTACTAATGTAGGTCAAGTTATTTCAGTAGGTGATTGTATTGCTAGTGTTTATGGTTTAGATGAAGCAATGTATGGAGAAATGATTGAATTTCCTCATGATAATTTTGGTATGGTAATGAATATCAATGAAGATTCAATTGATTGTGCATTATTTTCATCTTCTTCACCTATTAAAGAAGGTGATTTAGCAAAAAGAACTTCTAAAGTTGTTTCTATTCCAGTAGGAGATGAAATGCTTGGAAGAGTTGTAAATACTTTAGGTAAACCTATTGATGGAAAAGGTGAAATATTAACTAAAGAAACTAGACCTATTGAAATGAATGCTCCTGAAATTATGGATAGAGAAAGCGTTAATACTCCTTTAGAAACTGGTATTAAAGCTATTGATTCTATGATTCCTATTGGAAAAGGTCAAAGAGAATTAATTATTGGAGATCGTCAAACAGGTAAAACTGCAATTGCAATTGATACAATTTTAAATCAAAAAGGAAAAGATGTTATTTGTGTTTATTGTGGAATTGGTCAAAAAAATTCTACAATTGCTCAAATTGTTAATAAACTTAAAATTCATGACGCTTTAAAATATACTTGTATTGTAAGTGCTAGTGCTAGTGAACCATCCCCTATGTTATATCTTGCTCCATATGCTGCTACTAGTTTAGCAGAATATTGGATGTATAAAGGAAAAGATGTTTTAGTAGTTTATGATGATTTATCAAAACACGCTGTAGCATATCGTACTTTATCATTACTTTTAAGAAGAAGTCCTGGAAGAGAAGCTTATCCTGGTGATATTTTCTATTTACACTCAAGATTACTTGAAAGAAGTTGTAAATTATCAAAAGAATTAGGAGGAGGAAGTATTACTTCTTTACCTATTGTTGAAACTCAAGCAGGAGATATTAGTGATTATATTCCTACTAATATTATTTCTATTACTGATGGTCAATTATTTTTAAATAGTGAATTATTTAATAGTGGTCAAAGACCTGCTATTGACTCAAGTTTATCAGTTAGTAGAGTTGGAAGTAGCGCACAAACAAAAATTATGAAAAAAGTATCATCTAATTTAAGAATGGCACTTGCAAATTATAATGAAATGTTAGATTTCTCAAGATTTGGAAGTGATTTAGATGAAACTACTAAATATATTTTAAGACATGGAGCAGTTTTACTTAATGTTTTAAAACAAAAACAATATATGCCTTTAAGTTTAACTCAAGAAGTTATTGATATTTATGTTGCTCAAGAAGGTTTACTTGATGATTTAAATATTGATGATATTCATGAATGTTTAAAGGTTTTAGATAATGCATTACAATCAGAAATGCCTGATTTAAAAAATAAAATTGAAAATGAAGGTATTTTTGATGATGAAATGAAAGAAGAAATTAAAAGTATTTTAGAAACAGTTAAAATACATTATTTAGAAGAAGAAAATTAATATATGGCAGAATCTCTTTTAGGAGTTAAAAAACGTATTCAAAGTGTTGAATCAATTAGAAAGATTACTAAAGTAATGAAGTTAATCGCTTCCAGTAGATATACTTACTTTAGAAATCTTTATGATGGAAATTTATCTTACTTAACTTCTTTAGAGAAATCTATGGAAATATGCTTATTATATGCTGATTATGGTAATAATAGAAAACCTACTTGTATGAGAAAAAATCAAGGTAATAAAAAATTATATATTTTTGTTACTTGTACTTTAGGTTTATGTGGAGCATATGTTTATAATCTTGAAAAATTAGCAAGAAAAGAAATTACTAAAGATAGTGATTGTGTATTTATTGGAGAAAAAGGATATAATCATTTTAAAAATAGTTGTAATAATGCTTATACTGATTACATTCATTTATTAGATAATTTAAGTTATGAGAATGTTAATTCATTTAGACATTATTTAGATGAATTATATCGTAAGAATAAATATAGTGAAGTTATTTTAATTTCTACTAAATACGAGAATAGTTTTAATGTAGTTGCAAAAAAAGAAAAATTATTTCCTTTAGAACCTAAAGTTCACACAGGAAAAGAATTAAAAGATAATGTAGAACCTATATTTGGAAGTGAACCTACTAGGGTTGCAGATTTAATTGTTCCACATTATTTAGATGCTTATATATATCATAGTTTAGTAGAAGCTTGTTTATCAGAGCATACTTCTAGAAAGAATTCTATGGAAAATGCTACTAGTAGCGCTGAAGATTTAATTAGTGATTTAAAACTTCGTTATAATAAATTAAGACAATCTAAGATTACTCAAGAAATCACTGAAGTTATTAGTGGATCAGAATCTAATTAAAGGAGGAAAGAATATGATAAAAGAATATACAAATGAAAATAATCATAAAGAATCTGAATATGGTTATGTTATTCAAGCAATTGGACCAGTTGTAGATGTTAGATTTTTAAATGGAACTATTCCTTCAATTAGAACATGTTTAAAATGTAATGTTACTCATATGGGTAAAGAAAGTGAATTAACTTTAGAAGTTGCTCAAGATATGGGACATGATGTAGTTAGATGTATTGCAATGGGACCTACAGAAGGTATTTGTAAAAATTTAAAAGTTATTAATACTCATGAAACAATTAAAGTACCAGTAGGATATGAAACTCTTGGAAGAATGTTTTCAGTTTTAGGTAAACCTATTGATAGAAATGGAGAGTTTGAAGGAAAAGAATATCGTTCTATTTATCAAGAACCTCCATCTTTTGAGATGCAACCTAATTCAGTAGAAATTTTTGAAACTGGTATTAAAGTTTTAGATTTATTATGTCCTTATGTTAAAGGTGGTAAAGTTGGACTTTTTGGAGGAGCAGGTGTTGGAAAAACTACATTAATTCAAGAATTAATTCATAATATTGCTACTCAAAAACAAGGTACTTCAATATTTGCAGGTGTAGGAGAAAGAAGTAGAGAAGGTAATGATTTATATAATGAAATGAAAGAAAGTGGAGTTTTAAAAAATACTGCTTTAGTTTTTGGTCAAATGAATGAATCTCCTGGTATTAGAATGCGTGCACCTTTAAGTGCTTTATCAATGGCAGAATGGTTTAGAGATTATGCTCATCAAGATGTTTTATTATTTATAGATAATATATTCAGATTTACTCAAGCTGGAAGTGAAGTTAGTGCTTTACTTGGAAGAATGCCAAGTGCTGTTGGATATCAACCTACTTTAGCTACTGAAATGGGTGAACTTCAAGAAAGAATTGCATCTACTAGAGATGGATCAATTACTTCAATTCAAGCAGTTTATGTTCCTGCAGATGATTTAACAGATCCTGCTCCTGCTACTACTTTTGCACACTTAGATGCAAAAACTGTTTTAGATAGAAAACAAGCTGCATTAGGTATTTATCCTGCTGTTGATCCTTTAGCAAGTTCATCTAATATATTAGATGCAAATATAGTAGGTAAAAAACATTATAGTGTAGCTCGTAGAACTCAAGAAATATTACAAAAATATCAAGATTTACAAGATATTATTGCGATTTTAGGTATTGATGAATTAAGTGATGAAGATAAATTAACTGTAGCACGTGCTAGAAGAATTAGAAATTTCTTATCACAACCTTTCTTCGTAGGTGAAACTTTTATAGGTATTAAAGGTAGATATGTTCCATTAAATGAAACTATTGATTCATTTGAAAGAATATTAAATGGAGAAGGAGATAATCTTCCTGAAGCTGCATTCTTATATGTAGGTAATTTTGATGATGCTTTAAATAAAGCTAAAGAATTAGAAGAAAAGAATAAAAAATAAAATATATGAATAATTTAAAATTAGTTATTTTAACACCAAGTGGAATTTATTTAGAAAAAGAAATTAGTTCTATTACTTGTCAAAGTGAAGAAGGAGAAATAGAAATTCTCCCTTTTCATAGTGAATATTTAGGTAATTTAGAAATTTCTATTATTAAAATAATTAATTTAGATAATAAAGTTGAAGAATACGCAATTGGAGGTGGAGCAATCCATGTAATTGCAGCTTTAAACGAAGTTAAATTAATCGTAGGTTCTATTAATTCTTCAAATAATATAGATTTAGAAAGATCTAAAAAGAATAAGAAATATTTAGAAGAAAAATTATTAAATAATCTTTCTACTTTAGAACATAAAAATACAGAAAGAGAACTTAAAAAGACTATTAATAATATTAAATTAAAAGAAAGAAAATAATTATATGAGTTTTAAAAAAGATTTAATACAAATTTTAAAAGATACAGTAGTTCTTGTAATAATTACTTTAATAATATATTCATTTCAAAGCTTATCTCATTTAGTAAATAATTTAAATAATTTATTTAAAGTAGATAATGTTTTGTATATTTCTTTATATTCTATTTTAGTATTAGTATTAAGTATAATTGAATTAGTGATAGTGTTTTTTTATGAAAAGAAAGAAGATAATTTATCTTCTTTAAGTTTAAGAAATAAAAAAACTAAGAAGAAATTTTTATTATTTAAAATATTAATTATTTTTATTACTTGTTTAATATCTTTTTTTATAGGATTAGCATTAGGAGAAGAAGGTCCTAGTGTTTTAATTGGTTCTATTATTGGATTAATAGTAGGTAGAATTGCGTGTAAAGATGAAGAAGAAGTTAAATTAACTTCTTTAGGAGGAGCGATTGGATTTTCATTAGCATTTTTAAATCCAGTAGCAGGTCTTTTAAAATATCATAAATATAATGAAAATAATTCTAAATCTATTAGAGAATATTTAAGAGTTATTTATTCTTTAGTACTTTCTTATGGATTATTATCATTATTAAAAGGTGATTTTCATTATTTTTTATATTTTGATATAGATTTTAAAATTAATACTTCTGTAGCGTTAATATTTTTAATTTTACCTTTTATTATATTTATTTTATCTTTTATTTTTAAAAGAAGTTGTAAAAGAATTAATAAATTAATTAATAAAAATAAAATAGTAAGTTATATTATTTATCCTTTAGTAATAGTAATTATTTCTATATTATTAAAAATATATTATCCTTCTTTAAAAGGAAGTGGATCTAGTATTATTGATAATATTTTAACAATTACTTCTCTTTCTTCTTTATTAATTTATTTATTAATAAGATTTATCTTTTTAATTTTATCATTTACTTCTAAATTTAAAGGTGGAATTGTTATTCCTAGTGTTACTTTAGGATTTTTAATTGGAAGATTTATTGCGTCTTTTATAGATTATTATTTTCTTCCTTTATCTAATGATGAGTTATTAGCGATTTCTATTATATCAGGATGTTTATTTTATTCTTTTACTTTTAAAGAATTATATGTAGGAGCTTCTTTAATATTTTCATTTGGAAATCCTTTAGTTTTATTACCTCCTTTAATTATTAGTATTTCTATTAGTTATATATTATTTAAAAAATTACCTATTTATTCTATTAATGAATTTGTAGATGATAAATTCAGTAAGAAGTTAATGCTTTAACTATAATTTTTTAAATATATTTGTTAAAATTAAAGATATGAAAAAGGGTGTAAAGATTGCAGTTTTTGTAACATTAGGAGTAATTTTAGTTCCTATTTTAACTGTAGGAAGTTATTTAGGTTATGTAATAGGAAGTTATTCAAGAATAGAAGATAATAAAGTATTAGAAATTAATCATAATTCTAAAAAGAATAATATTAATTTAAATGAATCATTATCTATTACTAGTTATAATGTTGGTTTTGGAGCGTATTCTAATGATTTTACTTTCTTTATGGATAGTGGATATGATGAATTTAATAAAGAAGTTACAGGTTCTTCAGGGAAAGCTAGAAATAAAGAAGAAGTAATTAAAAATACTAATGGAGTAATTAATGAATCTTTAAAATTGGATAGTGATTTTTATTTATTTCAAGAAGTAGATATTACTAGTGATAGAAATTATAAAGTTAATCAAAAAGAATTAATTAATAATTCTTTTAAAGATTACGATAATGTATTTGGAATTAATTATGATAGTAGTTATTTACTTTATCCTATTTTAGATCCTATTGGTAAATCTTTAAGTGGATTAAATACATTAAGTAAATATAAAATTAATAATTCTCTTAGAAAGAGTTATACAGTTTCTACTTCATTTGATAAATATTTTGATTTAGATAGATGTTTTATTGTAAATAGAATATCTATTAATAATAGTGATAAAGAATTTGTTTTAATTAATAATCATATGTCAGCATATGATGAAAGTGGATATATTAGAAATACTCAATTAAAAGAATTAAATTCATTTATTGAAACTGAATTTAATAAAGGTAATTATGTAGTAGTAGGTGGAGATTTTAATCATGATTTATTAACTTATAATCCTAATAGTAAGAAAGAATATACTTTAGATAATTTACCTTTTAGTGATACTTTTAAAGAAAAAAGACCTGATTGGGTTAGTAGCATGTTTGATAGTGATGGGAAATGTAAACTTAATGAAAATTTTAAAGTTTATGGTGCAGAGAATAATCCTACATGTAGAAATGCAAATGAAGTTTATAGGGAGGGAGTTAGTTTTGTAGCAACTGTTGATGGTTTTATTGTATCTAATAATGTTTTAGTAGAAGAAATTAAATCTATTGATACTAATTTTAGTTATAGTGATCATGAACCTACAAAAATAACATTTAAATTAATTTAATATGGATAGAATAGAAGAAGTAATTAGTAAATTATCAATAAATGAAAAAATAGAATTCTTAAGAGGAATTAATTTTTGGGAAACTAAAAAAGATGATCGTTTTAATTTAAATGGAATTAGAATGAGTGATACTACAAATGGAATTAGAAAAGTAGGTTTAGAAGTAGGGTTAGATTCTAAAGCAGAAGTTTCTTGTTGTTATCCTACTAGTTCTTTACTTGCTTGTTCTTTTTCAAGAAATTTATTAAAAGAAGTAGGTACTAGAGTTGCATTAGACGCTAAAAGTAAAGGTATTAATGTAGTTTTAGGTCCTGGTATTAATATAAAAAGAAATCCATTATGTGGAAGAAATTTTGAATATTTTAGTGAAGATCCATATTTAACAGGAGAACTTGCTAAAAATTATTGTATTGGAGTAGAAAATGAAAAAGTAGGTGTTTGTTTAAAACATTTTGCGTGTAATTCTACTGAAAATGAAAGAGCAAGAATTAATGAAGTAGTAGATAAACGTGCACTTCATGAAATATATTTAAGTGCTTTTAAAAATATTATTACTAATGTAGATGTTGCAAGTGTAATGGCGTCTTATAATAAAGTAAATGGAGAATATTCTTGTGAGAATAAATATTTATTAAAAGATGTTTTAAGAGATGAATATAATTTTAAAGGATTAATAATGTCTGATTGGATGGGTGTTAATGATTCTATTAAATCTTTATTTAATGGATTAGATTTAGAAATGCCTAATTCAGGTAATTATAATTATTTTAAATTATTAGAAGCATATAATAATAAAATAATTACTGAAGAAGATATTAATAAACCATTAAGAAATATTTTAAAATTTATTTATAAATATCAAGATTTATCTTTTAATGATAAAGTAAATTATGAATCAAATCATGAATTTGCAATTAAAGCTAGTGAAGAATCTTTAGTGTTACTTAAAAATGATGATAATATTTTACCTTTAAAGAAAAATGATACTTGTTTAGTTTTAGGAGAATTAGCAAAATATCCTCATTTTCAAGGTAAAGGAAGTAGTGAAATTAATCCATATAAAGTAGATGATTTTATATATGAATTTAATAAAATTAATACCCATGTTACTTATTTTAAAGGATATGAGAATGCTTCTAAAATTAATCATAAATTAATTAATGAATCAATTAATTTAGCAAAAGATAAAGATAAAGTAATAATATTTTTAGGTACTTCTAGTAAAGAAGACAGTGAAGGATTTGATTTAAGTGATTCTAAATTAAATATTAATCAAATAGAATTAATTAATAAATTATATGAAGTTAATAAGAATTTAATAGTAATTTTAGAAACTGGTAATGTTAAAGAATTACCATTTATTGATAAAATAAATGGATTAATTTTAACTTATTTAGGAGGAGAAGGTATTCAAAAAGCATTAATTAATACTTTATTTGGATATAATAATCCTAGTGGAAGATTAAGTGAAACATTCTTTAAAGAATTAAAAGATCATCCTATTTATAATTATTTAAATAATAATTATGTAGATAATTTACATTCTGAATCTATTTTTATTGGATATAGATATTTTTCATCATTTAAAGATAAAATATTATTTCCATTTGGATATGGATTAAGTTATTCTTCTATAAGATATGAAAATATTAATATTGATAGAGATTATTTAAAGAAAGATGAATCTTTATATGTTTATTTAGATTTAATTAATGATTCTAATTTAGATTCTAAAGAAGTTATTCAAATATATATTAAAAAACCTAATGATTTAATATTTAATAGTGATAAAGAATTAAAGAATTTTGATAAAGTAGAAATAAAAGCACATAATAATTATCATTTAACTTTAAAATTAGATTATAAAGATTTTGAATATTATGATATTAAAGATAATAAATTTAAAGTAGAGAAAGGTAATTATAAAATATATGTTAGTAAAGATTCTTTAAATGATTTAAAAGAATTTGATATTTATATTGAAGGAGAAGATATTGTTTCACCTTATTTAAATGAAGATAATTCTTTAAAATGTAATAAATATTTTAATAAAGATATATTAAATATATCTAATGAAGAATTTAAAGAAATAGATAATTCTTTAATTATAAATGATATAAATGAGATTAATTATGATTATTCTTCTAGTTTTAATTTTGCATTTTATAAAAATAGTAAAGGTGCTTTAAAGATTAAAAAATTATTAATGTTAGTGCCTCAAATTAAAAATAATAAAGAAGTAGAAGCTTATTTATTTAGTTCTCCTTTAAGACAATTTAAATTATTTGTACCTGGAATTACTGATTCTGATTTAGATTTAATTATAGAAATATTTAATAATAAAAATGTATATAAAAACTTTTTTAAGTTTTTAAATAAGTTAAAAAAAGTATCTAAGAAATAATTATGAAGAAAAATAGTTTTAAAAATGTATTATTTTTATTTTTAGCAGCTTTAATTTGGGGAATTACTTTTGTACCTCAAGCGATAAGTGCGAAATATATGGATGCTTATAGTGTCTTATTTTTTAGAAGTATTATAGGAATTGTTGTTTTATTACCTATTACTATTTATAGTGTTATTAAAGATAAGAAAAATGGAATAACTTATAAATTAAAAGATATTTTACTAGGTGGATTATTATGTGGATTATTCTTAGTATTTTCTAGTTTATTACAACAGATGGGATTAGAAAACACTAGCGCTAGTAAAACTAGTTTTATTACTTCAGTTTATATTGTTTTAGTGCCTATTTTTTCTTTCTTTATATATAAGAAATTTCATTTAAATATATTAATTTCAGTTGTAATAGCGTTTATAGGTTTATTTTTATTATCTTTTAATTTTAATGAAGATAATTCATTTAATATTAGTGATTTAATTATATTTTTAGGAGCAATATTATTTGCATTTCAAATAATTAGTTGTGGAATATTTTCTAAGAAAGTTAATTGTTTATTATTATCTTGTGAACAATTATTTATTCAAGCATTAGTATCAATGATATTCGGTTTTTCATTTAAAGGTAGTAATTGGTTAAGTTTAAATACTTATAATTTAGAATCAATAATTTCTATATTATTTATAGGAATTATGTCTAGTGGAATAGCGTATACTTTTCAACTTATTGGACAAAGAAATTATGATCCTACTAAAGCAAGTTTAATTATGTCTTTAGAAAGTGTATTTGGATCATTATTTTCAGTTATTATTTATACTTTTTATAAATATAGTGATGTTAATCAATTTATGAGTATTCCTCAAATAATAGGAGGAATTTTAGTATTTATTAGTGTTATTATTTCTCAAATTGATTTTTCTAAATTTAAAAAGAAAAAGATAGAAGGTTAATTTTTTATATAAGAATATTATTAGTTTTTTAATTTTATTCTCGTAAAAAGTGATATAATTTACGAGAAAGAAGTTAGATATGAGAGAATTTGATTATAAGAAAATTGCAAATTATAAATGGGATAATGAAATTTTAGAGTACCTTATTAAAATTCACGAGATGAAAGGTAGACAAGAATTATATTTATCACAAAAGGAGTTGGACCTTGATAGACTTGTTGAAATTGCAAAAATTCAAAGTACAGAAGCTAGCAATGCGATTGAGGGTATTGGAACAACTGAAGCAAGATTAAAGCAATTGATTATGCAAAAGACGACACCAAGAAATCGAAATGAAAAAGAAATTGCAGGATATCGTGATGCACTTGCTACAATTCATGAGAGTTTTGAATATATTCCAATAACTTCGAATTATATTTTGCAACTTCACAAAATTCTTTATTCACATAATGTGGAAGTAAATTTTGGTGGTTGTTTCAAAAATTCACAAAATGAAATTTCTGCTGTAGATGAAAATGGAAATAAAACAGTCTTATTTATACCACTTGCACCATTTGAAACACCAACAGCGATAGAAAATCTTTGCAAAACTTTTAATGAAGCAATTGAAGATGGAATAGTGAATGCTCTCCTTTTGATTCCGATTTTCATTCATGATTTTCTTTGTATTCATCCTTTCCGTGATGGTAATGGTAGAATGAGTAGACTTTTAACAACTTTGCTTTTATATCGTTCAGGTTATTTTGTTGGGAAATATATATCACTTGAAAATAAAATCGTGAAATATAAGGATTTGTATTATGATGCTTTATATGACAGTCAAATTGGTTGGCACGAAATGAAAGATGATCCAACTCCTTTTATTAAATATTTTCTTATGACAATATTGTCTGCATATAAAGATTTTGAAGAAAGATTAAATCTTGTTAGCAAAAAGCAAACATCAATTGAACTTGTTGAAAGTGCATTTAAAATGAAAATTGGTAAACTTACAAAGTCAGACATTGCGGAACTTTGCTCTACAATATCTGTAAGTGCGGTTGAAAAAGCAATTGCAGTTTTGATAAAAAACGGAAAAGTTAAAAAATATGATCAAGGAAAGAATACATATTATGTGCTACTAAAATAATTATTCTCGTAAATACATACCAAAATTACGAGAAATAACAAAATAATAAGAAAAGCATTTACTTAACTAGTAAATGCTTTTTAAATTCTTTTAGTTCTTTTCTATCTTTTTTATAAATTCATCTGCGTATTTAACCCAAGATTGTAAATCTTCATTATAATAATTTAAATTATCTTTAGTAATACTTGAAAGATCTGCAAGAGCACTTCCATGAACTCCATCTCTATATATTTTCATTTCACAATATCTAGAAGATAAATCCATATTATATTTATAAAGTAAAGTATTCATCCAAGGAACTGTTTGATCATTAATAGTAGTCCAAATAAATGAAGGAGGAGTAGTATTATCTATTCTATTTTCTATTGAATAATTATTTAAATTAATATCATTAATTTCATTATTTAAATAATTATTTCTACTTCCTTCATGAGCATATTCTTTAAATGTAATAACAGGATAAGAATAAATTGAACCTTTAATTAAATTATTAATATTTTTATTAGTAGATGTTAAGCCTACTAAATGTCCTCCAGCACTGAAGCCTATTAAATAAATATTTTTATATGTTTTAGATAAATATTTAATTACTTCTTCACTTTCTTTTTCCATTAAAGGATAATGGTTTGGATATACACTATAATTAAATAATGCAGTATTATAACCTAAAGAATTAAATTTATGCATTATTGGATAACTTTCTCTAATAGATAAATGACTATAACCTCCTCCTGGATAAATAACAATAATAGGAACATTATTATCATAATTAGAAGAAATAATTAATTCTCCTTCTAAAGAAGGATTTAAATCTTTTAATAAGATTTTATTAATATTACTAGGAGGATTAAGTTTAGTGTAATCTTGACTAATTAAGATTCCATCTTTTTCAAACATAAGTGGTTCAGGATCAGTTAATTTCATTCCTTTATAACCTTTTTTTCTTACTTTTATAAAGAAGATTATTAAGAATATAATTGCCATTAATCCAATTGCAATATTTGATATTCCCATTGAAATACCTGCAGCTTCTGCACCTATTTCAGGGAAGAATGTTTGTAAAATAAATAATACTAATACTCTAATAGCAATTCTTAAAAGATTATTAATAGTAGCTAAAAATGTTTGTCCATATCCATATAATAATCCGAGTATTACTGAATTAATTGCTAAAGCAGGAATAGATAAACAATCATATTTATAAATATTTTTAATTTGATTTAAAAATTCAGGATCTACATTTTCAGTAGAGAATAGAGAAATAATTTGATCTTCAAAGAAAACTCTAGTTACTAAAAATCCTAATAAAGCCCAAATACCTAAAATAATTGCACTTCTAATAAAAACTTTAAAAGTTCTTTTCATATTGTGATTACCAAGATTTTGAGAAACAATTGAAGATTGAGAATCTTCAAATGCACCACCTGGATTAGTTACAAGTCCACATATATTATTAGAAATACCTAAAGCTCCTACTGTAAAAGAACCATAAACTCCACACATTGCATTAACAGAAACTTTACCTAATGAAATAATACATTTACCTAAAAATAAAGGGAATGAAATCTTAATAACTTCTTTAGAATAAGACCATTTTAAAGTTAATTCTTTAAAAGTAATTCTAAATATATTAGATTTTCTAAACATTAATATTCCTGCCATTATAGACATAGAAAGTTGTGCTATAATACTTGCAAGTTCTATATAAATTAAACTATCTACTTTAAATCCATAAATAAATAATGTATTTAATAATAATTTAACTGACATATTTACAATATTCATTACTAAGATAATTTTAGTGTTACCTTTAGATTTTTCTAACGCAATAGCGATATTATTAAAAACAATAAGTATTTGTTCTAACATTTGTAATTTAAAATAACCATCACTTATTGATAATAAATCATCAGGTACTTGACATATTTTTAATATTAAAGTTGAAAAAGGAATTAATACAATAAATATAGCGTTTACAATTAAAGACATTGTAAACATATTATTTGCGTATTTTCTTGCTTCTTTAATATCACCTGCTCCATATTTTCTAGATACAAGTATTGCGCCACCTCCTGCAATACCTAAACCTAATGAAGATATTAAAGTTTTAATTTGTGATATTGTAGCAACTGCAGAAACACTACTATCTCCAATTTGAGCAACCATTATTTGATCAAGTAAATTGAAGAAAGAGTTCATAAATTGATATAAAAATAAAGGTAAAGTAATATAAATTAC
Organism: bacterium; assembly: GCA_963605025.1. Taxonomy (GTDB): domain Bacteria; phylum Bacillota_I; class Bacilli_A; order RFN20; family CAG-826; genus Onthovivens. The sequence goes on from CAVCSZ010000002.1 coordinate 19,011, forward strand.
TATTTTCCAAATATTTCCTTGTAAAACTTGTCTTCTAATTTTTTCTTCTTTTGTAATTGTGCTTGAATTCATACTTAATGTATTATAAATAATACATTTTAAATTGTTAAATAGTTTTTAAATTTTAAATTATGCTTACAACACAACTAACAATAAAAATTTACTAAACTTAATGAATATTTATTTTTAAATAAATATAATATAAAAGAATAAATAGGAGAAAATTATGTCAACAATTAATATTGAAAATTTAAATAAGATTTATGATAATGGTTTCCATGCTGTTCATGATTTTAATTTAAACATTAAAGATAAAGAATTTATTATTCTTGTTGGTCCTTCTGGATGTGGTAAATCTACAACTTTAAGAATGATTGCTGGTCTTGAAGATATCAGTGGTGGTAAATTAATTATTAATGATGAAGTTTGTAATAAGTTAACTCCTCGTCAAAGAGGTGTTTCAATGTGTTTCCAAAGTTACGCATTATATCCTACAATGTCAGTTTATGATAATTTAGCATTTGCATTAAGAATTGCTGGATTTGATGAAGATGAAATTGAAAGAAGAGTTAATGATACTGCTAAAATGTTAGGAATTGAAACATATTTAGCAAGACAACCAAAAGCTTTATCAGGTGGTCAACAACAAAGAGTTGCTTTAGGTAGAGCATTAATTCAAAATTCTAAAGTCTTCTTAATGGATGAACCTTTAAGTAACTTAGACGCAATTCAAAGAGTTAATATGCGTAGTGAAATTAGAAGAATTCATAATGAAGTTGGTTCTACAACAATTTATGTTACTCATGATCAAATTGAAGCTATGACTATGGCAGATAGAATTGTTGTTATGAAAGATGGTTATATTCAACAAATTGGTACACCAAAAGAATTATATTTTGAACCAAGAAATATGTTCGTTGCTGGATTTATTGGAGATCCTCAAATGAATTTTATTTATGGAAAAGTTGAAGGTAATGATTTTATTAGCGATGAAGGTATTAAAGTTTCATTAGAAGGTTTTGATGAATCTAAACTTGAAAATGCTAGAAAATTAGAAAAAGTTGTTTTAGGTTTTAGACCTGAACATTGTGAATTAGGTGTTGATAAACGTGATAATTCATTTGAATCTTCAATGGTAGTTGAAGTTAATGAATTACTCGGTGACACTATGAATATTTATGGATACTTTGGTAGTAAAAATATGGTTATCAAATGTAGTCCATTTGAAAAATTTGAAGTTAATAAGGAATTAAAGTTTGTGGTAGATTATAAAAATACAATTTTATTTGACGCTAAAACAGAAGAAATTGTTTTTGGTGGTTTAAGTAAAAAAATACATGATAAAAAAGAAAGTAAAGTAAAAATTATGCAATTTGGTGAAGGTAACTTCTTAAGAGCATTCACTGATTGGATGATTCAAAAAATGAATGATAGTGGAAATTATGATGGACACGTTGTAGTTGTTCAACCACTTAATTTTGGTAGAGTAGATGATTTAGCTAAACAAGATGGATTATATACTTTATATTTACAAGGTATTAAAGATGGTAAGAAAGTTAGAGAACACCAAGTTATTGATGTTTTAGATGACTTTATTAATCCATATAGAGATTGGGAAAAATATTTAAAATATGCTGAAAGTGAAGATTTAGAAATTGTTGTTTCTAATACTACTGAAGCAGGTATTACATTAGATACTAGTGATATTAATTTTGATGTTACTCCAAATACATTCCCTGGAAAAGTTGTTGCATTATTAAAACATAGATATGAACATTTTAATGGTGATAGATCAAAGGGTTTAGGATTTGTTGCATGTGAATTAATTGATAATAATGGTGATGAATTAAAGAGATGTGTTTTAGAACTTTGTAAAGCTGCATCATTAAGTGAAGATTTCATTGCTTGGATTAATGAAGCATGTCACTTTACTTCAACATTAGTTGATAGAATTGTTCCTGGATTCCCACGTGATGATTTTGCAAAAATTACAAGAGAATTAGGTTATGTTGATAATAACTTAGTAGTTGGTGAAATTTTCAATTTATGGTGTTTAAAGAAAGAAACTTGGATTGAAGAACGTTTCCCAGTTAATAAATGTGGTGAAAGTAGTGGAGTAGATGCTCGTTATGTTGATGATATTAAACCATATAAACAAAGAAAAGTTTCTATTTTAAATGGTTGCCATACTTGTATTGTTCCAGTTAGCTATTTAGCAGGTATTGATACTGTTAAAGAATCTATTGATCATCCAGTAGTAGGTAAATTTGCTAAAGATTTCGTTTATAATGAAGTAATTCCTACAATTGATTTACCACATGATGATATGGTAGCTTTTGCAGACAGTGTCTTTGATAGATATTTAAATCCATTTGTTAGACATGAATTAATGTCAATTGCTTTAAATTCTATTTCTAAATATAAAGAAAGAGTTTTAAGAACAGTTAAAAAATATATTGAAATTAAAGGTGAATTACCAGAACACGCTTTATTCTCACTTGCTGCTTTAATTAAATTCTATGGTGGTAAAAGAGGAGAAGAAGATATTAAATTAAATGATAATCCAGAATATTTAGCATCCTTTAAAGATTTATATTCTCAAGATTTACCTTCAAATGAATTAGTACATAAAGTATTATCAAATAGTTCATTCTGGGGAGAAGATTTAACTTTAATTAATGGATTAGAAGCTAAAGTTTTAGAAAATTATGATTTAATTTCTAAAAAAGGAATGAAAGAAGCTTTAAAGAAATTTGGAGAATAATTTAATAATATGAATAAAACTCTTATTATTAATGATATTGATAATGTAGCAGTAGCATTAACTAATCTTAAAAAAGGAGAAGTATATAATGGTGTTACATTACTTGAAGATATTACTCAAGGACATAAATTTGCGTTAAAAGATTTCTCTAAAGATGAAAATATCATTAAATATGGTTATCCAATTGGAAGAGCATCCCAAGATATTAAAAAAGGTGAACATGTTCATGAACATAATGTAGTTACTAATTTAAGTGGTGAATTAGAATATAAATTTAATGGTGACTTTAAAGATAATTTTGAACATAACTGTAATATTAAAGTTAAAGTATTTAAAAGAAAATTTAATAAATATGGTATTAGAAATAATTTATTAATTGTTCCAATGGTAGGATGCGTAAATTCAATTGGAGATTTAATTAAAGAAAAATTTATTAAAGAAGTTGATACATCTAAAATCGATGAAGTTATTGTAACTAAACATCCTTTTGGATGTTCTCAACTTGGAGATGATTTTAAAAATACTGTAGAAACTTTAAAAGCTATTGTTAAACATCCTAATAATGGTGGAGTATTAGTATTTGCTTTAGGTTGTGAAAACAATCAACTTGATGATTTTATTAATAATCTTGGAGAATATGATGAATCTAGAGTTAGATTCTTAAAAGCTCAAGATGTTGAAAATGAAATTGATGAAGGTGTTAAATTATTAAAAGAATTATATTCTAATATGTTAAAAGATGTTAGAATTGAAGCACCTTTAAGTGTTATTAATATTGGATTAAAATGTGGTGGATCTGATGGATTTAGTGGAATTAGCGCTAATCCATTAGTAGGTATGATGAGTGATTTTTTAGTTCATCAAGGTGGCACTACTGTTTTAAGTGAAGTTCCTGAAATGTTTGGAGCAGAACAAATATTAATGGCAAGAAGTAAAGATGAAGAAACATTTAATAAAATTGTTAATTTAATTAATGGATTTAAAGCATATTATGCTTCTCATAATCAAGTTTGTTATGAAAATCCATCTCCTGGAAATAGAGCAGGAGGAATTACAACTTTAGAAGATAAATCTTTAGGTTGTGTTCAAAAAGCGGGTACAAGTCAAGTTAATGATTGCTTATATTTAGGTGATGAATTAAAAGAAACTGGTTTAAATTTATTAAATGGTCCAGGTAATGATTTAATGGCATGTACTAATTTAGCATGTATTGGATGTCATTTAATTTTATTTACTACAGGAAGAGGTACTCCATTTGGAACATTTATTCCTACTTTAAAAATTGCTACTAATACACCTTTAGCAAATAAAAAACATGATTGGATTGATTTCAATGCTGGTCAAATTGTAGATGGTGTAGATAAAAATAAAGTATTTGATGATTTTAAAGATTTAATTATTTCTATTATTAATGGAGAAAATAAAGCTAAAAATGAAATTAATAAATTTGAAGAAATTTCAATATTTAAAGATGGAGTTACTTTATAAAAATGAAAATTGGTATTAGATTACATGATTTAACTAAAGAATCATATAAAACTATATTTAAAAAATGTAAAGATGCAGGATTTGATTATATTCAACTTGTATTTAAAAAAGCATTATTAGATGATAATAATGAAATGATGTTATTTTCTAAAGAAAATGCTTTAAAAGTAGCACCTTTCTTAAAAGAATCAGGTTTAAAAGTATCAATGCTTGGAGCATATTTTAATCCTGTTCATTCTAATAAAGAATTAGTTAAAAATAATATTAAATATTTTAAAGAACATTTAAAATATGCTGATATATTAGATTGTGACTATGTAGGAAGTGAAACTGGTTCATATAACGATGATAAATGGACATATAATCCTAAAAATCAAACTGAAACTGGTTATAGAGAAAGTATTGAAATATTTAAAGATTTAGTAGTTTACGCTGAAAAATGTAATAAAACTGTTTTAATGGAACCAGCATATGGACATATAATGTATGATGTTGATACATTAAAAAGATGTTATGATGAAATTAATTCACCTAATTTAAAAATTACAATTGATATTTATAATCTTTTATATATAGGAAATTATAAAAATTATAAAGAAATATTTATTAAAGCTTTATCTACATTTAAAGATGATATAAAAGTTATTCATTTAAAAGATTTCTATGTAGAAAATGATTCTTTAAAACAATGTGGATTAGGAAAAGGTATTATAGATTTTAATTTTATAATAGATGCTTGTAAGAAATATTGTAAAGACGCTACATTAACTTTTGAAGGAGTTACAGGTAGTGATATTCCTACTTCATTAGAATTAATTAAAAAAATAATAAATGAAAAGTAAGCTTAATGCTTACTTTTTTATTATTTTGAATAACTTTTAAAATTATTTATGATAAAATAATTAAGAATTAATAAGGAAATTATATTAATATGGAAAAGAAAATTATTTTAACAGGAGATAGACCTACTGGAAAATTACATATAGGTCATTATATAGGAAGTTTAAAAAGAAGAGTAGAAATTCAAAATAAAGGTGATTATGATGATATGTTTATTATGATCGCAGACGCTCAAGCTTTAACAGATAATTATGATAATCCTTCTAAAATTAGAGAAAATATATTAGAAGTAGCTTTAGATTATCTTTCATGTGGTCTTGATCCTAAAAAATGTCATATATTTATTCAATCTGAAGTATCAGAATTAACTGAATTAACATTTTATTATTTAAATTTAGTAACTTTATCTACTTTAGAAAGAAATCCTACAGTTAAATCTGAATTAAAAATGAGAGCATTTGGAGATTCAATTCCTACTGGATTTTTAACTTATCCTATTTCTCAAGCTGCTGATATTACAGCATTTAAAGCAAATATTGTTCCAGTAGGAGAAGATCAACTTCCAATGATAGAACAAACTCGTGAAATAGTTAGAAAATTTAATTCTATATATAATGGAAATTTAATTGAACCTAAAGCATTAATTCCTGATAATGAAACATGTAGAAGACTTCCAGGAACTGATGGAAAAGCAAAGATGTCTAAATCATTAGGAAATTGTATATATTTAAGTGATACAAAAGAAGAACTTCATAAAAAAGTTATGTCTATGTTTACAGATCCAAATCATTTAAGAATTGAAGATCCAGGATCTACTGAAAATAATGCTGTTTTTACTTATTTAGATGCATTTTGTACAGATGAAATGTTTACTAAATATTGGCCTGAATATAAATCTTTAGAAGAATTAAAAGCTCATTATAGAAAAGGTGGACTAGGAGATGTTAAATGTAAACGCTTCTTAGAAAATGTTTTAAATGATATTTTAGAACCTATTAGAAATAGACGTCATGAATTAGAAAATAATATTCCATATGTTTTTGAAACTTTAAAAGAAGGTAGTGAATACGCTAAAAAAGTTGCAGGTTCAACATTAAAAGAAGTTAAAGAAAATATGAAAATAAATTATTTTGATGATGATTCTTTAATTAAATTAATGGAAGAAAAATACAAAAATTAAATAAATGTCCGTTTAAATCGGGCATTTTTTAATATTTAAAAAAATTAATTTTTTATGTATACAACAAACTCTTTACATTGAAGTTTATTTATTTTAAAATATTAACAATGTAAGGGGTTTCAAATGAGTTTAGGAAAATATAAATTTTTAGATTTATGTGTTTTTTCCATCTTAGCAATTATATTTGAGTTATTGAATTTCTTTGCTACTACAACCGTTTTAGGTGAGTATAGACTTATATTTTTATCTTATTCGGTAATTTTATCCTTAATTTGCATTTACAGAGATGGAATTATGGGTATTATTGTTGCAATAAGTGGATCACTTGCAGCTTGTATTGCAGGAAAGTCTTCTGAACTTTCTCAATATGTTGCCTATATAGGTGGAGCAATATCATTAATTATTCCAGTATTGATATTTCAATATTTAATAGGTAGAAAAAAACTAAAAAAGAATTATGTTTTTGTACCATATCTAATTATTAGTTATGGTTTTGTAATTCTTACAAGATGTTTCATTCTTGGTTTATTTAATTATTCATCATTTAATACAGTATTCATTGATAATTTAAAAGTAGAATGTGTATTAGAAAGTATGAGCATAGTAATATCTATAATTATATTATTAATTGCTAATCGTAAAAAATCTCAACTTATTGTTGAAAGTAAAGAATATATTAAATATGTTCAAGAAAGAAATAAATTAGGTCATTTAAAAGAATATCAAGAAGCTCCAAACTTCAATAGTGACAAACCCTTCACTGAATTTGGACAGATTGATAATTCTAATTTACTTGATGGTGGCGAATTAACTGCTAAAGAGTTAAAAGAATTAGATGACTTATATAAATCTCATTTAAATGATGAGAATAATAAAAAGGAATAAGGTTATGGAAGAAAAAAGTAAAACTGAATTTGAAAGAAAACGTGTCCAACTTTACTATGAAAAACATTATTGGAAATTTGTTGGAAAACGTATCTTAAAAGATTGGCGTTTATATGTAATGCTTTTACCACTTGTCTTAGTATTTATCTTCTGGAGATATTTACCAATGTATGGTTTAACTATTGCATTTAAAGATTTTAATACTGGATTAGGTATTATGGGTAGTAACTTTGTCGGTTTAGCTGGTTTTAAAGCTATTATGACTGACCCATTATTCTGGAGAGCATTTAGAAATACATTTATGCTTGCTTTCTATGGATTATTATTTGGTTTCCCATTCCCTATTATTCTTGCATTATTATTTAGTGAAGTTAAAAATCAAGTTTATAGAAGTGTTATTCAAATTTTCTCATACCTTCCTAAATTTGTCTCATTAGTTGTTGTTACTACACTTGTTCAACTTCTTGTTGCACCTCAAACATCTTCATATGGAGGTGGTGTTATTACACAATTCTTAACTGCAATTCATTTACTTCCACAAGGTGCTGATTTATTAAAAGATCCTCAATACTTTAGAGCAGTTTATCAAGTTTCAGGTATTTGGGAAGCTGCAGGTTATGGATCTATTGTTTATTTCGCTGCTATTTTATCAATTTCACCTACAAGTTATGAAGCTGCTAGAATGGATGGTGCAAGTAAATTATCACAAATTAGATATGTTACATTCCCTGGAATTGGTTCAACATTAACTATTATGTTAATTCTTGAAATTGGTAAATTATTTACAGTTGGTTATGAAAAAGTTTACCTTTTATACAATAATAGTATTTATGAAACAGCAGATATCGTTTCAACTTACGTTATGAGAAATGCAGGTATGGCTACAAGTGATGGAACATTAAGTTTATTATCTAAAGCTATTGCTGCAAGTGCTGATTTATTCAATGCAATTATTGCTATGTTACTTGTTATTGGTAGTAACATGATCGCTCGTAAGATAAGCGATACATCTTTATATTAATGGAGGAAATAATAAATTATGAAACGTTTAGACGCATCCGAAATTATATTTAAGATTTTAGCTTATACATTCTTAACAGTATTTGCTATATTCTGTTTATACCCATTTGTTTATTCAATTTGTGCTGCTATTGCAGGTAAAACTCAAATGGAAGCAGGATCATTAATTTTATTCCCTTCTGAATTCCAATTTGATGCATTTATTTATACATTCCAACAAAAAACATTCTGGATTTCATATTCAAATACATTATTCTTAACTGCATTAGGTACAATCTTCGCAATGGTAGTATCAATTTATGGTGGTTATGCATTAAGTAAAAAGAGAATGCCATTTAATAGAGTATTAAACTTCTTACTTGTATTTACAATGTGGTTCTCAGCAGGTTTATTTGCTACTAAATTAAATTACGATAACACTAAAGATATTTTCCATGCTATTGGAATTATCGATGATAAATGGTTAGTTGTCGTTGCAATGGGTTTAAATGCTTACAATGTTATTCTTTTAAGAAATGGCTTTGCAGGTGTTCCTAAGGAAGTTGAAGAAGCTGCTATTGTTGATGGAGCTACTGAAACTCAAATTTGTAATAAAGTTTATATTCCTATGAGTAAAGCAACAATTGCTACAGTTGGTTTATTCTATGGTATTTCTAGATGGAATGGTTATTTCTGGGCTGCTCAAGTTGTCTCTGATGAATTACAACAACCTCTTCAAGTTTATATTAAGAGCTTCTTAGATCAAATGAATTCATTAGATTCTCGTCCAGATTTCGGTAATTTCTCAATGACATCATTATTCTATTGTATGATCGTTGCTGCAATTATCCCAATTATTATTATTTATCCATTCATTCAAAAATATTTTGCTGCTGGTGTTAATTTAGGTGGCGTTAAAGAATAGTTTATAAAGTAGTTAATACTTATAATAAATAAAAAACTTAAAATTAAAGGAGATTTTAAAAAAATGAAAAATAAAAGATTTTTAAGTGTTTTAAGTGCAGGATTATTAGGTTTAGTTCTTACTGCATGTGGTGGAGGTTCTACAGTTGATCCAACTCCAACTCCAGATCCAGATCCAGTTGAACCAGATACACCAGATGTTCCTGATTTACCAGATGAACATTGTACATTAAGTATGTCTGTTAACTATGATAAAACAACAGGTTTATCATATAATGAAGATACAGACTATAGTACTCCAAATGGTACAAAAATTAAAAAAGGTGATTTAAAACCAGTTTGGGCTTCAGTATCAAAACAATTAGATTTCACAATCGATGATGTTACTGATTCAAGTGGAAAAGCAACTGATTATTTCAAAAATAACTGGAAAACAAATCAATATGCTGATATTACAGTAGGTAACGTTACTGATATTTCTTCTTATGGTACAGAAACAGGTACAATCTTAGATTTAAATGAATATATGGATTATCTTCCAAACTTCAAAGCTTTCTTAGAAGCAAATCCAATTGTTAAAGTTTCTATTGAAACAACTTCATATAAAGATTCAAGTAAGAGTGCAATCTATTATGCTCCATATTTCGATGGTTTCGATGATGTTGAAAAATATACATTAGTAAGAGCAGATTTCGTTAGAAAAATCTTAGATGAAGAAAATGTTGAATGGGATACAAATACAGGTCTTTTAACAAATGCTTCTTATAAAGGTTTAGAAGGAGATACAAGTTTTGAAGCTTCAGTTCCTGCATCAATGGAAAGTTTAGAAACAAAAACTATTTCTAAAAAATCAGGTGTTGAAAATATTATTACTCAACAAAATAAATTAATTGAAGCTGGTAAAGCAGATGCTAAAACATTAGTTGCTCAATTCAGACAATATATTAGTGATAAATATGGATCACAATATGCAACAAAATCAGATTTATTCTTAGGAGTTGATGCTTCTTATGATGCTGATGAAATGATTGCTTTGATGAGAATTGTTAAAGCTTCTCCAAAAGCATTAACAGGTGATGCAAGTACAGAAATGATCGCATTTGTTCCAAGAGAATATAATAACTCAAGACTTTCTGACCTTTATAGATGGGGCGCAAGCTTATGGGGTGTCAGAGGATTAGAATCAAGAAAAGGTTACTTATATGTTGGTGCTGATGGCCAAATCCATGACGCTAGAGGCGAAAGCGATACAGTTGAATTAATTTCAAACTTAAATGCTTTATACAATGAAGGATTAATTCTCCAAAACCTCGAAACAAAAGCACAATATGGTATTACTGATGGTAAATTTGCTGCTGGATTATTCAATGGTAATGGTACATCAAATGAAAATGGTAAATGGTGTGGATTCATGGAATATGATTATTCACAATCACAAGGTGCTTGGAATGATAAAGCAGGTTCAAAAGCATTAGAAGGATACGATTTCAGACCTATCGTTAATGCATTTGCTCAATGGGACGATAAAGAAAGTGGATCAACATGGATGCAATTCACAGAAAGCTGGAGAAGTGTTAAAACTGAAGGTTGGTGTATTAATTCAGCTATTGTTAAAGACGAAGCTAAATTAGCAAAAGCATTAAAATTATTTGATTTCTTCTATAGTGATGAAGGTCAAGCATTATACACAGCTGGTCCAAAAGATGAAGGTTACTATACAGAAATTGTTGATGGTGTACCTCAATTATCAGAAGCTACATTAGCACAATTCCACGATACATCAATTGGTAAAGATAACTATACTAACTATTTCAGAAAATATGTTGGTGCTGGTTTAAATATCGGTTCTGTTAAAAATTATGGTGTTGAAGTACAATGTACAAACGCTAAAGCAGTTGCAGGATGTAACATTGTTGCTCATGCATTAAAGGTTGGAACATTCAAACATACAGAATTAGAATTCACAGATGAACCATTCTATACAATTACACCAAGCTCATTCAATTTAGCAGCTGGTGAATCTACACAAATTGCTGCATTAGAAAGTGCTGGATTAAATAATATTCATACAAATTCATCTACATCTAATTTCAATATTTGGAATAAATATGTTATGTATGGATTTGGTGGAACAACATCTACAGGCGAAGCATTAAAGTCAAAAGAAGCTTACTTAACTTGGGTTAATGATGAATTAAGCTTAAAGAAAGAAGTTAAAATTTATAATGATGCTTACGAATTAATGAAATTATAATAAAAAAATATTTTAAGTTAGGGCCTTCGGGCCCTAACGGTTATGGAGAAGAATATATGAAAGAAAATCCAAATACAAATAAAAATCTCATATTTAAATTACAAAAGCCTATTATTTTTGCGCTCTTTTTTTCTATGATACTTTTATTTGTCTATAGTTTAATTTTTATGACACCTTTCTATGATTTCTACATTACTGATTCTACTTTTAGTATTAGTAATGCTACTAATTATGGAGTATGGAGTACAGGTTATGCAGAAGGTGCTTATCAATATAGAAGTGGTAAGTTAGTTGGTTATAACTTAGCTTACTTTGTTAATTTTGTTAAACAAAATTTAACTACTGGAGTTGGTGGTGGACTTCAAGTTTATAATCACTTTTTATTTAATTTTGGATTAATTGGAATTGTTGTAACTGCAATTGGTTTTCTTTTCCATTCACAAAAAAGAGAAGTTTATTATGCTTCAAACTATATTACATTAGGTGCAGCAAGTTTATTTGGACTTGGAGTTGCAGGATATGGATTAGTAGAACTTCTTTCATGGAGTAATTATTGTAAAAATAATGTTGCTTATAATGTTATTAATGCATATTATAATTATCAAAATGGTATTGCTCCTACAGAAATGAAAGAATTTTTCTCTTATAATACATTTAGTTGGGTATTTGTTTTAGGAATTGTTGTATTTGCTATTATCGCAATTATTTCTATTTGTGGAATAGTTTATGGAGTTTCTAGATTCATTTATCAAAAGAAAAATCCTTGTATGGATTTAAGTGAGGTACAAATCGATGAATAGTGTTAAAAGAGTATTTGTAAAAAATAATTTAAAAAGTGCAAATAGAAAAATTGAATTTATTGAAAAAGAATTACCTGATTTAAAAACTAAATTTGAAGAAACTCAAACTGAGCTTGCTAATTATAAAGAAAAAGCTTTAGAATACAGTGCAGAAATTCAAAAAGAAGAAAATAAAGATGATCCTAATTTTAAAAAACAATATGCATCTTTCCAAAATGAATTCAAAGTTGTTACTAAAAGAGCTGGTAAAGCAAGCGAAAAATATAATAAAGCTTTAACAAAAATTGAAAATTTAAAATTAAAAGCTAAATTCTATGAACTTGATTTAGAAGGAAAATTACACGAAACACATAGTGATATTATGCGTTATAAAAATAATAAAGCTTCTTTCTGGTTATGTATTTTAGCAATTTGCTTAAATGTAGCAATGTTCTTAATTATTTATAAAGATAAAAATTGTACACCTGATGTTCAATTAGGTATCGATTTATTAATTAATATTTTAGTATTACTTGCTGCTTTCTTAATTGCAGAAAAAACTAAAACTTATAATGTTAAGGGTGGTTATTTTGCAATTGGACTTGGTGTTATTGAAGCTTTAAGAATTTTCTGGAATCCTTTAAGATATTTCAATCAATATTTAGGAAGTATGAATACTGATACAGTTATTGGATTAAGTACTGATAAATTTATTTGGTGTGCTGCTTTATTAATTGGAGCTGCATTAGCATTAATTGGTGCTGGAATTATTTGCTTACAAAAGAGTAAAAGATTAACTGAGCATCTTAAAACTTTAGAAGAAGGTGGTAAATAATTATGGCAGAATTAAAATTAGAACACTTAAGAAAAGTTTATGATACAAATGGCGGCGTTTTAGCTGTTGAAGACTTTGATATTGATATCAAAGATGGTGAATTTATTGTTATTGTTGGTCCTTCTGGATGTGGTAAATCTACAACATTAAGAATGATTGCAGGTCTTGAAGACATTACTGCTGGTAGAGCTTTCGTTGATGGAAAAGATGTCACTAACTTAGCTAGTAAAGATAGAGATATGGCTATGGTTTTCCAAAACTATGCTTTATATGCTCACATGACTATTTATCAAAATATGGCTTTTTCATTAACTTTAAGAAAAACTCCAAAAGAAGAAATTCATGAAAAAGTTATGCACGCAAGTGAAATCTTAGGATTAAATGAACAATTAAATAAAAAACCTAAACAATTATCTGGTGGTCAAAGACAAAGAGTTGCTTTAGGTAGAGCTATTGTTAGAAATCCTAAAGTATTCTTATTTGATGAACCTTTAAGTAACTTAGATGCTAAATTAAGAGTCTCAATGAGAAGAGAAATTAAATTATTACACCAAAAATTAGGTGCTACAATGATTTACGTTACTCACGATCAAATTGAAGCTTTAACTTTAGCAGATAGAATTGTTGTTATGAGTATGGGTAAAGTACAACAAATTGGTACTCCAATTGAAGTATATTCTGATCCTAATAATATTTTCGTTGCTTCCTTTATTGGAAATCCTCCTATGAACTTTATTCATGGTGAAGTTACAGAAGATGGTTATTTTGTAAAAGGAGACATCAAATTTAAATTAGATGAAGCTAGATATGATTTATTAGGAAGAAACGGCTATCTTGGTAAAAAAGTATGCTTAGGTATTAGACCTGAACACTCAATTCAAAGTGATGAATTATCATTTGATATTGATTTAGTTGAACATTTAGGCAGTACAACATTATTTATTTGCCATAGTGGAGATCAAAATTTAAAATTAAAACTTCCTGGATGGTTAGATATTAAACCTGGTGAAACTTTAAAAGTTGGATTCAATCAAGATTTAATTTGTTTCTTTGATGAAGAAACTACAAATAGAATTAGATAGGAGGAGGAAATAATATGAGTAAATTTAAACTTAAATTAAGAAAAGTTGCTATTTCATTAAAAAGAAACTATTATGTTATTCCATTAATGTTTGTTTTTATTAGCTGCTTACAATTCTTATGCTCTTTATTTGTTTTATCACCTGCTTTTTCTAGATTAGATGTTAACTTCTCAAGTGTAAATCCTGAAAATAGTATTGTTCTTGGAATGAGTGATGGTATGAAAAGCTTATTTGGAGCTTTATGGCCATATAATTGTATTTTCTTATTCTTAATTACATTATTTACAATTTTATATTGTGTTGCTTATTTACAATACGCAATGAAAAAATTTGGTAAAAAAAGACCATTACATATGTTAATAATTTTCTTTGTATTATGGGCAATTAATATCTTATTACTTTTATTTATTTACGAATCAAATTCAATTAACTTAGTTGATGAAAGTTTAGCATTAGCTAAAGATCCAACAAGTGAAATTATTAAAAATTACTTAAGTTATGCAGAACAATCAAAAACATTATTATTAGTACATATTATTTTATCTATTATTACTGGTGTTATGGTTGCAACTGCTCCACTTGTACAAAAAGCTTTAAAGAAAATTACATTTAAACCAATCGAAGAAAAGAATGATGAAGCAAAAGAAAACTAATGAACAAATAGAAAAAGAAAAAGAAATAGCTAGTTATCAAAAGACTAGCTTTTTCCAAAAAATACCATATTGGGTTAAGGCAATATTTTTAAAATATTGGTTTTATGGAGCGTTATTTTTCTTTGTCGCAATGGGTTTAAGCTTAAAGGGCGAAAATCTTGCAGTTGCAGGAGGTTTAGTTGGTGGTTTAGTATTTGATTTCATGTATGGTAATTTATTACTTTTAATGGAAACTGAACCTGATCAACATGATAATTTTATTATTTATAAATCTAAAAAGATTTATTCAGTAATATTTAATATTTTATTTGAACTTGCTGTATTTTTTGGAACTGCTTATTTATGTATTTGGTTTGTTTCATTATTTCCAACTCAAGAAGGTTATGCTACAAATTGGTGGTTCCAAGAACCATTATCAATGGCACTTGTTGCTTTGATAGTAGATGAATTTATTTTATTAATAAAATATATTATCAAACTTATTGTTTTTAAGATAAAAGAAAAGAAAAGAGGTTAATTATGAAAATTTTATATGTTTCTCCAGTTAGTGCTACATTTGAATTAGAAAATAATGATGTTTATTATGCACCAAAACCTTTTAATGTTTATATAAACGGAAAAGAAATAATTAGTGATAACAAAACTAATTGTTTTTCCGTTTTTAATTTGTCTCCAGATACTGAATATCAAATTAATGTTAATGAAAAAAGTTATACATTTAAAACTAAAAGCGTCAGTGAGATTAAAACTACAAAGGGTATTTGTAATAATGGAGAAGTTAATGTCACTAAAGAATTACAAGATTTAATTGATTCTTGTAAAAAAGATTCTTTACTTGTTTTTGAAGAAGGAACTTATTTTATTACAAGTTTAAAATTTAAAAGTGATTTAACAATTTATTTAAAAAAAGGCGCTACTATCATTGGTAACACTAATCCTAAAGATTATGAATATATTCCTGCTAACGAATTTGTTAATGGAGAATTTAAAGAAAGAGGAATTTGGGAAGGTGCATCTTCTCCAATGATGTTATCAATTATTAATTTAATTGATTGTAAAAATACTTCAATTGTAGGAGAAGGTACAATTGATGGAAGAGCACATTTAGGTCCATGGTGGATTAATGTTAAAAATTTACCATATGTTAGACCACATTTAATATTTATTAATAATAGTGAAAATATTAATTTACAAGGTATTAATGTTAAAAATTCACCTTCATGGACAATTCATCCATATTTTGTAAATAATTTAGGTGTTTATGATATTTATATTGAAAATCCTAAAGATAGTCCAAATACTGATGGTATCGACCCTCAATTTGTTAAAAACTGTGAAATTATAGGTGTTCATTTTTCTGTAGGTGATGATTGTGTTGCAATTAAATCTGGAAAAATTGATTTAGGTAGAAAATATAATAAAAAAAGTGAAAATATTGTTATTAGAAATTGTTGGATGCAATATGGACATGGTGCTGTTGTATTAGGTAGTGAAATTTCATGTGGATTATCAAATATGAAATGTGATAGATGCTTCTTTGATCATACTGATAGAGGTTTAAGAATTAAAGTCAGAAGAGGTAGAGGAGATATTTGTCAAATTGATAATGTAGAATTTGATAATATTAGAATGGATGGAGTTTTAACTCCAATTACTATGAATATGTTCTATTTCTGTGATCCTGATGGAAAAACTGAATATGTTTATACAAAAGAAAAATTACCAGTTGATAGTAGAACTCCTTATTTAGGTAAATTTACATTCTCTAATATTAAAGCTACAAATTGTGAATATGCTGCTGGATATTTTTATGGATTACCTGAAAAATTTATTAAAGAAGTTAATGTTATTGATTCAATTTTTGAATTTAAAGATAACGCAGGTGAAGGTACTCCTGCAATGATGTCTTTTGCAGAATCATGTTCTAAAAAAGGATTTGTTGCATATAATTTAGATACTTTAAATTTAAAAAATGTTACTTTAAAAGGAATAAATGGAGAAAGAGTAGAAGCTCACGAAGTTAAGAAGGTTAAAGATGAGTAATTTAGTAAAATCTTATTTAATAATAGATAACGATTTTGACAATTTAGAATTGTTAAAAAAATATATCTTTTTAATTATTAAAAAGGATTTTAGTATGACTTTATCTAAAAAAGGTATTATTAAACTTGGTGAATTAGAAAAAGAAAGTTTTATAAAATTATGCTTATCAATTAACACTATTAAAACTGATTTAGAATTAAAACAATTAGCAATTATAGACACTCCATTTTATAAAGATTCATTAGATTTAGTTTTAAAATCAAATAAATCTGGTCATTTATCACTTTATGAAATTTTATTAGATCAATATAAAGGAAATGGAGTTAATTTAAAATTTATTAAAGATGTTTTTAAAGATGTAGATGATTATATATTTGAAACTGCTAAAACATATATAGATTTAGAAGAATCTGTACATTACACAAGTCAATATTTATTCACTCATCGAAATACAATTAATTATAGAATTACAAGATTTTCTGAATTAAGTGGAATAAACTTAAAAAATGGTCAAAATATTTTATTAACTAGATTCTTAATTTATTTATATGAAAAAAATAAACTAGGAGAAGATTATGATTTATGAAACATTATTAGATGAAATAATAAATTGTAAAATTATACCTGGTAGTAAAATAACTGAAGAAGAGTTGGTTAATAGGTTTTCTTTATCTAGAACTCCAGTTAGAAGTGCAATTACACAATTATCTAAAGATGGACTAGTAGAAGTTAAACCTAAAAAGGGAACATTTGTTACTAAAATAGATTTAAAAGATATTTCAAATGCTTTAAGTATAAGAATTGCTATTGAAGAAAAAGTTTATTATAAAATTAGTGGTAAACTAAATAAAGAAGATATAGATTTATTAAATAAAATATTAGAAAATCAAAAAGAAATATTTAATTTAGATAAACCAATTGAAAAATCTAGAAAATTATATGAAATAGATAATTTATTTCATCGAACTTTGTTTAAAATAGCAAATCAAGAAGAAGTATGGGATTACGCTAATAAATTATTAATTCCATTAAATAGATTTAGAATTATGTCTAATTTAAGAGATGATAAAGACTTAGATGAAATTTATAATTATCATTTAAACATATTAAATTCATTAATAAATAATGATGTAAATAAAGCTATTTCTTTATTTGAAGAACATTTAGATTTAGGTTTTGAAGGTATGGATAATGTTAAAAATAAATATCCAAACTATTTTAAATAAAAAAGGAGAAATTATGGTAGAAGAATTTGTAAAACAATATTTTAAGGAATTTGTACCTTATAAAGCAAAAAGATGGTGTTATGAAGATGGTATTTTACTTAAAGCATCTTTAGATATGTTTAAAGCTACAAATGATGATTATTATAAAGATTTTATTTTAAATTATTTAGATAAATTTATTGATGATGATGGAAATGCTCTTGGATATCCTAAGAGTGATTATTCTACTGATGATTGTCAAGCAGCATTTGTACTTCCATGGGCATATGATTTAACTCATAAAGAAAAATTTAAAAAAGCAATTGATATATTTTATTCTCAATTAGAAGAACAACCACGTTGTAAATGTGGAAATTTCTTCCATAAAGCTAGATATCCTTATCAAGTTTGGATGGATGGATTATATATGGCTCAACCTTTCTATATTATTGAAGGTTTAAAAAGAGGAAATGATAAAGTTATTGAAGATACATTATCTCAATTTAATAATGTAAGAAAATATCTTTATGATGAGAAACGTCATTTATATGTACATGCTTATGATGAACAAAAAATCATGCAATGGGCTAATAAAGTAGATGGAAAAAGTGAAAATTCTTGGAGTAGAGCTTGTGGATGGTGCTTAATGGCACTTGTAGATATTATTGAAATTTTAGGAAAAGATCATAAAGCTAGTATCGAATTAGCAAAGATGTATAAAGAAATGGTAGATGGATTAATTCCTTATTTAGATAAGGAATACACTATGCTTTATCAAGTTATTGATCATCCAGAAGATGAAGGTAATTATTTAGAAACTAGTGGAAGTTCAATGATGGCTTATTCATTAATTAAAGCAAATAGATTACATTTAGTTGATGATGGTTATAAAATATTAGGGAACACTATGTTTAATAATATTGCTAGAAAATATCTTAAAGAAGATTCACCAAATCATTATTCATTAGGAGGCATTTGCCAAGTTGCAGGACTTGATAATGAAAAGAGAAATGGTTCTAGAGAATATTACTATAGTGAAAAAATAAGCGAAAATGAAGTAAAAGGTTGTGCTCCATTTATCATGCTTTATTCAGAATTTTTAAAGGAAGGAAAATAAAATGAAAGAATTTTTAGGAAAAGATTTTTTATTAGAAACTGAAACTGCTAAGACTTTATATCATAATTATGCAGAACATATGCCTATTTATGATTATCATTGTCATTTACCAATTAAAGAAATTTATGAAGATCGTAAATTTGAAAGTGCTACAGATATTTGGTTAGTAGAAGGACATTTTGGAGATCATTATAAATGGAGAGCAATGCGTAATAATGGTGTAAGTGAAAAATACATTACTGGAGACGCATCTAAAAAAGAAAAATTCTTAAAATGGGCTGAAACAATTCCTTATACAGTAGGAAATCCTTTATATCACTGGACTCATTTAGAATTAAATAATTATTTTGGTATTAAAGATACTTTCTCACCTAAAACAGCAGATAAAATTTATGATACAATGAATGAAAAATTAAAAAATATGTCTGCTAGATCAATTATTTCAATGAGTAATGTTGATACATTATGTACTACAGATGATCCTATTGATGATTTACATTATCATGCATTATTAAAAGAAGATAAATCATTTAAAACACATGTTTATCCTGCTTTTAGACCTGATAAAGTTATTAATATTGATTGGAATTCATTTGTTCCTTATATTAAAGATTTAAGTAAAGTTGTAGGTTATGAAATTAATGGATTAGAAACTTTAGAAAAAGCATTAAAAGAAAGAATTGAATATTTCCATAATCATGATTGTAGAGTTTCTGATCATGCATTAGATGTTGTAGTTTATGAAGAAACAACACCTGAAAAAGTTGATTCTATTATTAAAAAAGCATTAAAAGGTGAAACTTTAACAAGTAGTGAAGCTGCTCAATATAGAGGATATATTATTTGCTTCTTAGGAAGAGAATATTCTCATCATGGATGGGTTCAACAATATCATATTAAAGCTTTAAGAAATAATTCAGGTAGAATGATGGAAAAAGTAGGTCCTGATACTGGATTTGATTCTATTAATGATGGTAATTTTGCACCAGCTTTATCTAAAATTTTAAATAAATTAGATTCTACTGATGAATTACCAAAAACTATTTTATATTCATTAAATCCTGGAGATAATGAAGTATTAGCAACTTTAGCATTCTGCTTTACTCAAGAAGGTGTACCTGGAAAAATGCAACTTGGATCAGCTTGGTGGTTCTTAGATCAAAAAGATGGTATG
Organism: bacterium; assembly: GCA_963605025.1. Taxonomy (GTDB): domain Bacteria; phylum Bacillota_I; class Bacilli_A; order RFN20; family CAG-826; genus Onthovivens. The sequence goes on from CAVCSZ010000002.1 coordinate 39,233, forward strand.
GAAAAACAATTAACAGCTTTATCAAATTTAGGTTTATTATCTAGATTTGTTGGTATGTTAACTGATTCAAGAAGTTTCTTATCTTATACAAGACATGAATATTTCAGAAGAATTTTATGTAATAAATTAGGACATTTAGTAGAAAATGGTGAATATCCTAACGATATTGAATTCTTAGGAAAAGTAGTAGAAGATATTTGCTTTAATAACGCTAAAGCATATTTCGATTCATCAAGATAATGAATAAAATATATTTAATTGGGGATTCTACTTGTCAAAGAAATTTTGATGATACTTATCCTCAAATGGGATGGGGTCAATTATTTAATGAATATATTAACCCTAAATATAAAGTCATTGATTTAGCAAAAAATGGAAGATCTTCAAAAAGTTTCTATGATGAAGGTTTATTTAAATATTGTGAAGACACAATTGAAAAAGGAGATTATCTTTTTATTCAATTTGGTCATAATGATGAAAAAGAAGATGTAGAAAGACACACTGATCCTTTTACTACATATCAAAAACAACTTTCATATTATATTGATTATGCTTTAAATAAAGGCGCTATACCTATATTAGTATCTTCAATTTATCGTAGAAAATTTATTAATGAAAATACTTTAGATCCTGTATGTCATTATGATTACCCTAAAGCAATGGAAGATTTAGCAAAAAAGAAAAATATTATTTATATTGATATGACTTCTATTTCTAAAAAAGCTTTAGAAGAAATCGGTGAAAAAGAATCTAGAAATTATTTTATGAATTTTGATGCTGGTATATATCCAAATTATCCAGAAGGAAAAGAAGATAATACCCATTTAAGAGAAAAAGGTGCTAGATTAATTTGTGAATTATTAGTAAAAGAAATTGCTAATATAGAATCATTAAAAGAATTATTATAATAAAAATCGCTTCGTAGTGAAGCGATTTTTAATTTACTTATCATTAATAATATGAGTCCAAGAAGGCCTATTAATTTCATTATTTATTGAACCTTCTCCTTTTGAATTTATTTCATAAAATCTAGCATTTAAATGCCTATCTGTACCTTCCCATATTGAAAAGCCTTCTTTTTTAATATGTTTATTTAAATTACAATCAATAAATCTTACTAATCCATACTCTCTCCAAGGTCTTGCTAAGAAAGTATTTTCACTAACGTTATTATCTTCACTATAAATATTACAATTAATAAAATTAAAACCATGTTCATTTTCTTTATCGTGATCTGGAGCTGCTATATAAGTTATTCTTTCAGTTTTTTTAGTAACAATATTACAATTAATAAAATCTGCACTTGCTCCTCCAAAGATAAAATCTACAGTTCCTTTTATAGTACAATTATAAAAATATTGATGAAATTCACCATTATGTATTCTTTCATCACTTGGTAATAAATCAATATATCTTTCTATTAAATCTGGAGAAAATGGTCCACAAAATAAAGTATCTTGATATGCATCTAATGTACAATTTATTAAAGTAATATTATCATTATATAAATGTAATGCAACAGCTTGTCCAATTTCTTTACCTTCTCCAATAGAGTTTTTAATAGTTAAATTTTTTAAAATAACATTTTTAGATTTTACTAAACAAGTATAAGTTCTAAAAGTAACGTATTCTCTTCCGTCTTCGTGAATTTTATTAGCGTAATCATTATATTCAATTACTGCTTTATTATTACCATCAATTATTATATTTTCTTTATTAATTATTACTTTTTCAAAATATAAATCATCATCTAAAATGATATAAGTAGGATTAGAAATATTTTCTAAACATTCATTAATTGTTTTATATTCTGAATTTTTACCAACGTGAACAACCTTCATATTAAATATTATAAACTATTTTAAAAAGTTTATTGATTTATTTTTATTTATGATATAATTAAAACATTAGGGGGTCATAATATGACAAAATCAGAATTAGTTGCAAAAATTGCAGAAAACAAAGGCGCATCAAAAAAAGAAGCTGAAGAATGTTTAGAATCAGTATTTGCTGTTGTTAGTGAATGCTTATTAAAAGGTGAAGAAGTTTCTGTTCCAGGATTTGGAACTTTCAAAGTAAAAGTATCAAGTGAAAGAGATGGTATCAACCCACTTACAAAACAAAAAATTCACATTGCTGCTAAGAAAAATGTTGCTTTCAAAGCTAGTAAAGCTTTAAAAGACGAATTAAATAAATAGTTAATTTAATAAATACCGCACTAATTCTAGTGTGGTATTTATTTTTTTAACACAAAAAAATATTATTTTAAGTTGTTATTGTATACAACAATTATTAAATTTTATATAATATAATAGATTAATAATCGGAGGTTTATATAAATGAATTTATTAGATCAAGTTCATGAAATTGGCTTAGTACCAGTTGTCGTATTAAATAATGTAGAAGACACTGTTCCTACTTTAAATGCATTAAGAGATGGAGATGTTCCTGTTGCAGAAATTTGTTTCAGAACTCCATGTGCTGCTGAATGTATTAAAGTTGCAAGTGAAAAATGTAAAGATGTTTTAGTTGGTGCAGGAACTGTTATCAACGCAAATCAATGTGAAGAAGCAATCCATTGTGGTGCTAAATTCATCGTTTCTCCAGGTTTATCTGAAGAAGTAGCATTAGTTTGTAAAGCACACAATGTTCCTTATCTTCCAGGTGTTGTTACTCCAACTGAAATTATGAAAGCAATTTCATTAGGAATTACAACTGTTAAATTCTTCCCAGCAGGAGTATTTGGTGGATTAAAAGCAATCGATGCTTTAGGAAGTGCATTTACTACAGTTAAATTTATGCCTACAGGTGGAGTCAGTAACAGCAATTTATCAGAATTCGTTAAAAATAAGAAAATTGTTGCATGTGGCGGAAGCTGGTTAGTTAAAGGCAGTGCAGAAGATATTAAAAAAGTTTGCTTAGAAGCAAGAAGTATTATTAAGGAGACAAGAAAAAATGGCTAAAGTAGTTACTATGGGTGAAATAATGTTAAGATTATCTTCACCATTAAATTCAAGATTTGTTCAATCACAAGTATTTGACGTAAATTATGGCGGAGGAGAAGCAAATGTTGCTGTTTCTTTAGCAAATTATGGACATGAAGCATATTTCGTTTCAAAAGTTCCAAGTCATGAAATCGGAGATTGTGCAGTTAACGCATTAAGAAAATTTGGTGTTCACACAGACTTTGTTGCAAGAGGTGGAGAAAGATTAGGTATTTACTATCTTGAAACAGGTGCTTCAATGAGAGCTTCAAAAGTTATTTATGATAGAAAAAATTCATCAATTGCAGAAGCAAGTGTTTCTGATTTTGATTTTGATAAAATTTTTGAAGGTGCTACTTGGTTCCATTGGAGTGGAATTACTCCAGCTATTTCAGACAAGAGTGCTGAAATCTTAAAAGCTGCTTTAATTGCTGCTAAAAAACACAATGTTACAGTTTCATGTGACTTAAATTTCAGAAAGAAATTATGGTCAAGTGAAAAAGCTATTTCTATCATGAAACCATTAATGCAATATGTTGATGTTTGTATTGGTAATGAAGAAGACGCTCAATTATGTTTAGGATTTAAACCAGATGCTGATGTTACAGGTGGTAAAACAGATGCTGCTGGATATCATGCAATTTTTGAACAAATGGCAAAAGAATTTGGATTTAAATATGTTGTTTCAACATTAAGAGAATCATATAGTGCTACACACAATGGATGGAAAGCTTTAATTTATAATGGAAAAGATTTCTATGAATCAAAACATTATGACATTAACCCTATTATTGATAGAGTTGGTGGAGGCGATTCATTTGCTGGTGGTTTAATCCATGGTTTAATTAAATTTGAAGGTGATCAAGGTAAAGCATTAGAATTTGCTGTTGCTGCTAGTGCATTAAAACATACAATTCCTGGTGATTTCAACTGTGTAAGTGAAAGCGAAGTCTTAGCACTTATGGGTGGAGATGCTTCAGGTAGAGTTCAAAGATAGGTTATAGTGATGAAAGAATTAGATATTAGATATGTAAGTCATCCAAATGATTCAAAACACTATACAACTGAAGAATTAAGAAAAAATTATTTAATTGAAAATGTATTTGTTAAGGATGAAATTTCTTTAACATATTCATATCAAGATAGAATGATTGCAGGTGGTGTATATCCTGTAACAAAAGCTTTAAAATTAGAAGCTGGTGATGCATTAAGAGCTAATTATTTCTTAGAAAGAAGAGAAATGGGTGTATTCAACATTGCTGGAAAAGGTATTGTTACTTTAGATGGTGTTGCATATGAATTAGATAAAACTGATTGTATTTATATTGGAATGGGAGTTAAAGAAGTTATTTTCTCTTCTTTAGATCCTAAAAATCCTGCTAAATTCTATATGTGTTCATGCCCTGCTCAAAAAGCATATCCTACAAAATTATTAAAAATGGAAAATGCTGTTAAGAGAAATGTTGGTGATCAAGAACATTTAAATGAAAGAACAATTAATCAATTTATTCATGGAGATGTTTTAGATACTGCTCAATTATCAATGGGTTTAACAGTTTTACATCCAGGAAATGCTTGGAATACAATGCCTGCACATACTCATGAAAGAAGAATGGAAGTCTATTTCTATTTTGAATTAGGTGAAGATGATGTAGTATTCCATTTAATGGGACAACCACAAGAAATTAGAACTATTGTTATGAAAAATGAACAAGCAGTTATTTCTCCATCATGGTCAATTCACTCAGGTTTTGCTACAAAGAGTTACGCATTTATTTGGGGAATGTGTGGAGAAAATAAAACATACGATGATATGGATGTAATTAAATCAACAGATTTAAAATAGGAGAATAAATATGGATTGTTTTAGTTTAAAAGGTAAAGTTGCATTAATTACTGGTGCTAGTTATGGTATCGGATTTGAAATTGCAAAAGCAATGAGTGCAGCAGGTGCTACAATTTGTTTCAATGATAGAAACGAAGAAACATTACAAAAAGGTTACGCTAATTATAAAGAAGCTGGAATCGTAGCACATGGTTATATTTGTGATGTTACTGATGAAGAAGCTGTTGTTAAAATGGTTTCTGATATCAAAAAAGAATTAGGTGGAGTTGACATTTTAGTTAATAATGCTGGTATTATTAAAAGAATTCCTATGACAGAAATGAAAGCTGAAGAATGGAGACAAGTTATTGATATCGATTTAACTGGACCATTTATTTGTTCAAAAGCTGTTATTCCTGGAATGATTGAAAAAGGTCATGGTAAAATTATCAACATTTGTTCAATGATGAGCGAATTAGGAAGAGAAACTGTTTCTGCTTATGCAGCTGCTAAAGGTGGTTTAAAAATGTTAACTAAGAACATTTGTGCTGAATACGCTGAATACAATATTCAATGTAACGCAATTGGTCCTGGTTATATTGAAACTCCACAAACTGCTCCATTAAGAGAAAAACAACCTGATGGAAGTGATCATCCATTTGATCAATTTATTAAAGCAAGAACTCCAGCAGGAAGATGGTTAAAACCTTCTGAATTAGGAGCTCCAGCAGTATTCTTAGCAAGTGATGCAAGTAATGCTGTTAATGGTCAAGTCTTATATGTTGATGGTGGAATCCTTGCATATATTGGAAGACAACCTAAATAATAATTATTTGAATTAAAAGACAATAAGCAATTATTGTCTTTTTTCTTTATTATAAAATTAATATTTTATAAAATATTTAAAAGAGGTTTTATAAATATGAAAGAAGTATATATTGGAGTAGATGTCGGTGGAATGTCTATAAAAGCTGGAATTGTTGATAATGGAACAATTTTATATAAAGAAAGTATTGTTACTAATGGAGAAGATGTTAATAAATTTTTAAATAATACTAAAACTTTATTATTAAATATTTTAGAAAATTGTAAAAAATTAAATGTTAAACCTATGGGTATTGGTTTTGGTATTCCTGGATTAATTGATAATAAGAAAGGTTTAATTTGTAAAATGGCTAATATCAATGGAGAAAATATTGAATTAAGAAATTATTTAGAAGATTTAAGTTTACCTATTAGAATTTCTAATGACGCTAATGTTGCATGTTTAGCAGAACAAAAATTTGGAGCTGCTAAAGATTATAGTGATGTTATAATGATTACTCTTGGAACTGGAGTTGGAGGAGGAATCGTTTCTAATAATAAACTTGTAGAAGGATTCGAAGGAAAAGGCGCAGAACTTGGACATATTTGTATCCAAATTAATGGAGAAAAATGTGGTTGTGGAAGAAAAGGTTGCTTAGAATGTTATGCAAGTGCTACAGCATTATTAAAGCAAACTAAAAAAGCAATGGAAAATCATAAAGATTCTTTAATGTGGGAATATTGTAATAATGATATTAATAATGTTTCTGGTTTAACTTCATTTGAATGTGCTAAAAAAGGTGATAAAGTTGCTAATGAAGTAATAGATAATTATATAATGTATTTAGGAGAAGGATTATTAGATTTCTGTAATATTTTTAGACCTCAAGTATTTGTTATTGGAGGAGGTATTTCTAATCAAGATAAATATTTAACTGATAAATTACAAGATTATTTAGAAAAACAAAATTATGGATATTTAAGTGCTCCAAAATCTATTGTAAAAGTAGCTAAACTTAAAAATGATGCAGGTATTATTGGAGCAGCTACTTTATTTTTGGAATAGTTTAGTATTCTTTGAATAATGTTTAAAAATTTAATATAATATAAAGGGCACCTAAAACAATATGTAATAAGGTGTTTTTTATTTATTATGAAAAAAGAGATGAAATTTATTTTTGTAACAGGTGGAGTTGTATCTTCACTTGGTAAAGGTATCAGTGCTGCAAGCATAGGTAGAATTTTAAAAAGAAGGGGTTTAAATATATTTTCTGTTAAATTAGATCCATATTTAAACGTTGATCCTGGAACTATGTCACCTTATCAACATGGTGAAGTTTTTGTTACCAAAGATGGTGCAGAAACTGACTTAGATTTAGGTCATTATGAAAGAATTATTAATAGTTCTTTAACTAAAGAAAGTAGTATTACTAGTGGAAAAGTTTATTCAACTGTTATTGAAAAAGAAAGAAAAGGTGAATATTTAGGAGCAACTATTCAAATTATTCCTCACATTACAAATGAAATTATATCTAGATTAAAAGCAGCTTTTTACGCTAAAGAAGATACTGATATTTGTATAGTAGAAATTGGAGGAACAGTTGGAGATATTGAATCACAACCTTTCTTAGAAGCAATTAGACAATTAAGAAGAGATTTAGGATATAATAATACTTTTTATGTACATAATACTTTAGTACCTTATTTAAAAACAACTGGAGAAGTTAAAACTAAACCTACTCAACATTCAGTTAAAGAATTATTAGGATTAGGTATACAACCTGATGCATTACTTTTAAGATGTGAAGTTGATATTGATAAAAATTCTATTGATAAAGTAGCATTATTCTGTAATTTACCTTCTTATGCAGTTATTCCAGTAGTAGATGTTCCTGTTATTTATCAAGTTGCATTAAATTTAAAAGAGAAACATTTAGATGATTTAATCTTATCTCATCTTGGATTTAAAGGTTGTAAAGAAGCTGACTTAAGTGATTGGGAAAATTTAGTTTATAAGATTCAACATTTAGAAAATATTGTAAATATTGCATTAGTAGGTAAATATGTTGAATTACATGACGCTTATATTTCAGTAGCAGAATCTTTAAAATATGCAGGATACGCATTAGATTCTAAAGTTAATATCATTTGGGTTAATAGTGAAAATGTTAATGATGATAATGTTAAAGAAATTTTAAAAGACGCTAATGGTATAGTAATTCCTGGAGGATTTGGAAATAGAGGAATAGATGGAAAAATAAGTGCTATTAAATACGCTAGAATTAATAAAATTCCTTTACTTGGATTATGCTTAGGAATGCAATTATCTTTAATTGAAATTGCTCGTGATGTATGTAAATTAGAAGATGCATCAAGCTCTGAATTTAATCCATCTGCAAAACATAAAATTATAGATTATCTACCTGATCAATATGAAGGTATTAAATTAGGTGGAACAATGAGACTTGGTGAATATGATTGTAAGTTAAAAGAAGGCACTAAATCTTATAATTTATATAAAACTGATTTAATAAAAGAAAGACATAGACATAGATATGAATTTAATAATGAATACAAAGATATATTAGAAAAAGCAGGAGTAGTATTTGCAGGTACTAATCCTCAAACTAATTTAGTAGAACTTATTGAATTAAAAGATCATCCTTATTTTATTGCATGTCAATATCATCCAGAATTCTTATCTAGACCTTTAAATCCACATCCTTTATTTTTAGGTTTAGTAGAAGCAAGTATTAAAAATAAATAATTATGAATAAAAATTATAAAGAAAATTTAAAAAATAGAAATATTAAAGAAAATCCTAATAAAAAACTAGATATTAAAGAATACACTGTAAAAAGAAAGAATACTTTATTAAATTATTTAATTGAAGATTTAGGATTTTCAAGAAATAACGCTAAAGCTTTACTATCACATCATTTAATAGCAATTGATGGAGCGCCTGTTTCTCAATTTGATTTTGAATTAAGTATAGGTGATAAATTAATTATCGCTAAAAAACCTATCAAAAGAAAAGAAAGAGATAAGCTTCCAATTATTTATGAAGATAATAATTTTTTAGCAATCAATAAACCTTTCGGTCTTTTATCAGTAGCTAGTGATAAAGAAAAAAGTGCTACAGCATTTAGAATGTGCATGGATTATGTTAGAGAAAATGATAAACACGCTAGACTTTATGTAGTACATCGTTTAGATAAAGAAACAAGTGGTGTTTTATTATTCGTTAAAAATGAAGAATTAAGAGATTCATTACAAGATTCTTGGAATCAAATTGTTTCTAAAAGAGGATATTACGCAATTTGTGAAGGTATTTTTGATAAAAAAGAAGATAGAATTATCAATTATCTTAAAATGAATAAATTAAATTTAATGTATATTTGTGGTAAAAATGATAAAGGAAGCTACAAATGTATCACTAATTATAAAGTTATCGAAGAAAATAAAAAATATTCTTTATTAGATATTAATCTTGAAACAGGAAGAAAAAATCAAATAAGAGTTACTTTAGGAAGTTTAAATCATTATGTTTTAGGTGATGATAAATATGGAGAACCTGAAAATCCATTATCTAGACTTGCATTACATTCTTATAATTTAACTTTTGTTTCTCCTCATGATAATAAAAAATACTCATTTAGTGCTCCAATGCCAAATGAGTTTAAAGAATTTATGAAGAAAAATTTAAAAAAATAATTTCTTTAAATAATTTTTATTAATATTTTTAAGTATTGAAAGGGCGTTAATAGCGTCCTTTTTATTTAATCCTGAATCAATTAATTTATTAAATAAATTAATTATTTCTTGATCATTTATCTCTTCTTTTGAAGTATTTCCTTCAATTACTAAAACTAATTCACCTTTATATTCAATAGGAGTAGTAGTTAAAGATTCTAAATCTGAATGAATAAATTCTTCATGGATTTTAGATATTTCTCTTGCTATTGTTATTTTTCTATTACCGAATACTTTATAAATATCAATTAAAGTATCATTAATTCTATGAGGAGCTTCATAAAATATGATTGTATTTTTAAAATCTTTTATAGTTTCTAATTCTTTAATTCTTTGAGAAGATTTTGAATCTAAAAAACCATAAAACATAAAATGTTCTGTAGGTAAATTAGACGCTACAAGAGCATTAATAAAAGCACTAGGTCCACTTAAAGGAGTAACGATTATATTATTTTTAATACATTCTTTTACTAAAATTTCACCTGGATCTGAAATTCCAGGATAACCTGCATCACTTAAATAACCAATAATTTTTCCTTCATTTATCATATCAATTAATTTTAATGAAGATTCTTTTTCGTTATGTTCGTGACAAGAAAAAGTAGGTTTAGAAAACCCTAAAAGATTTAATAATTTAGAAGTATTTCTAGTATCTTCGCATGCAATTAAATCACATTCATTAATTGTATTTTTAATTCTTGGAGAAACATCTTCTAAATTCCCTATTGGAGAAGGAATTAAATATAATTTACCTTTCATTTTTCTTGAAATTTCCTTTTTTAAGATATTTATTTACTTCTTCTAAACTTAAAAATAAAACATTTTCTTTACTATCTAATTTAATAATCTTAGTAAGAATATTCATAGAAGTAATTTTATATTCAGTGTTATCAATTTTTAATTTTGTACCTAAAGGTGGAAATTTTTTCTTTTCTTCAGTATATAAATCATCTTCATATTTTAAACAACACATTAATTTTCCACATTGTCCACTTAATTTAGGAATATTAATTGTTAACATTTGATTTTTTGCTCTATTAAGAGAAATACTATCAAAAGTTTTTAAGAAAGTAGTACAACAAAGTGGTAATCCACAACTACCTATACCTCCAATTAATTGAGCTCTTTCTCTTGAATTAACTTGTTTTAATTCAATTCTACAATGTAATTTATTTGCTAAAGTTTTTAATAAATCTCTAAAATCAATTCTTTCGTCACTAGCGTATGTAAATAAAATTTTAGTTTTATCTAAAGTATATTGAGTATTTAAAAGATTCATATTTAAATTTAAATCTCTAATTGCATTATTAAAAACTTCACTAGCATAATTTGCTAATTTAAAATTCTCTTCTCTAATTTTAAAATCTTCTTTAGTAGCAATTCTTAAAATAGGTTTAACTTCTTGATTAAATTTAAGATTTTCCATTAATTCTAAATTAGAAATAACTTCTCCAATTTCTCTTCCAACACTTGTATCAATAACCACAAAGTCTCCTAATTTAATATTAGGATCATCAGTAGCAAAATAATATCCTTTGTTAGTGTTATTAAAACGTACGCTTATATAATATTTCATATATTTTCCTCAAATAATTTTCTCATTGAATAAATGAGTAATAAATTTAAATTTAAATTTTTATTAATTAAATTTTCTTCTTCCATTAAAAATTCAATCTTTTTATCTAAATGTTTAATGTTATCTTTAATTTTATTTAAATCATCATCCATTTCTAATAGAATTGATTTTTGATGATAAGATAATTTTAATGCTTCTTTAAATAAAATAATTAATAAATCAAAAATAAAATATAAAGATTCTTGATTTATATTTTTAATAAAATCTTTTTCTATTAAAAATATAAATTTATCAACATCTTTTATATTTTCTATAAATATTTTAATAAAATCTTTAGAAATAATAAATGAAGGATTATTTAAATTTAATTTAATTTCATCATAATCATTGTATAGCATTGATAAAAACGAAATATCTTTTAAAGATAAATTTTCTTCTTTAGCGCGTTCTATAAAATACTCATGTTTAATTATATTAAATTTAATAATTTCACATCTTGAAAGAATAGTAGGTAAAACACCTAGTTCATTTTCAGTAGTAAATATCGCATATGTATTACTAGGAGGCTCTTCTAAAAATTTTAAAATCATATTAATTAAATCTAATTTTAGATATTCAATATTTAAAATTATATAAATATTTTTAGCGTCTTTCTCAATAGAAGAACTATAAAAAGTTTCTATTTTAGATTTTAATTCATCTAATTTAATTCCTTTTTTAGCGTCTAAAACAAATAAAGATGGATAATTATTATTTTCTATTCTTTGACAAGTATCACATTTTTCACACGCAAAAACATCATTTTTACAAGTTAACGACTTAGCAAGAAATAAAGCAATTTTATCTAAAGAAGAACCTTTTTTTCCACTTAAAATATAAGCATGAGAAAATTTATCATTTTTTAATGCATTAAAAAATATTTGATATGGAATAGGTTGTTGTTCTTTTAAAAATTCACTAGTTTTCATTAAGTTTTTCTTTAATTATTTTATAAGTAATATCTACAACTTCATCAAGAGGAAGATTTGCATCTATCATAATATAACGATCTTTAAATCTTTTAGATAATTCAATAAAAGTATCGTAGACTTTATCGTGAAAATTTTCACTTTCAAGGTCTAATCTATCTGCAACCCTTTGTTTATCACTTGATAATCTTTTAATTCCTTCTTCAGGTGAAATATTAAAAAATAAAGTATAATCTGGTAATAATCCTTCAGTAGCAAATAAATTTAAATTTAAAATTTCATCTACACCTAAGTTTCTAGCGCCACCTTGATATGCTAAAGAAGAATCAATAAATCTATCACATAATACTAATTTTCCTTCTTTTAAAGCAGGAATTATTTTTTCTGTTAAATGTTGTCTTCTACTTGCAGCATATAATAAAGCTTCTGCACGAGGATCTAAAGAAGTATTATTTTTATCTAATATAACATTTCTAATTTGTTCAGCGATAGGACTTCCTCCTGGTTCACGAGTTAAAATTAAAGATATTCCATCTTTTTCTAATTTTTCTTTTACGAGTTTAGAGACAGTACTTTTTCCGCTACCATCTGGACCTTCAAATGTAATAAACATAATTAAATTTCTCCTCTTCCTTCTAATGCTTTAATTAAAGTTAATTCATCACTATATTCTAATGAACCTCCAATTGGAATTCCTCTAGCAAGTTTAGTAATTTTGATATTATATTTTTCTAAAAATTTAGATAAATATAAAGCAGTAGTTTCTCCTTCTAATGTAGGATTTGTAGCTAAAATTAATTCTTTTATATTTTCTTCTTTAATTCTTTTTTCTAAATTTAATATATTTAAATCTTTAATTCCTATACCTTTAATTGAAGATATTTCCCCATTTAAAGAATGATATGTTCCTTTAAATGAATTAGTTTTTTCAAATGGAATAACATCTTTTGGATAAGAAACCACTAAACAAATTGAATGATCACGACTAGAATCTTCACATATAGGACATTTTTCAGTATCAATTAAAATTCCACATTTATTACAAAAGTGGACTTTTTCTTTAGCTTCTTTAATAGATTCAATTATAAAATTGACTTTATCATCATCCATATCTAAAAGAGAATACGCCATTCTTTCAGCAGTTTTTTCTCCAATAGAAGGAAAAGAACTTAAAGCTTCTTTTAGTTTTGATATAGATTTTAATTCATTCATGAATTAAAATGGAAATCCTCCATTTCCAGCAGCTTTATATTTTTCTGCTAATTTATCTTCTTCAGCCATAATTAAATCTTTACAACCGTTGTATGCTAAAGCAAACATTTCTTCTAACATTTCTTTATTATCACTTGTTAAAGCATCTTTGTCTAATATTTCTACTTTAGTCATAGTTAAATTTCCTTTCATTGTACATTTAACTAATCCATTAGCAGTATATTCAAAATCCTTTTCTTCTAAAATTTTGTGTTCTTTTTCATATTGTCTTTGCATTTTTTGTACAGCTTGTACCATTTGTTGCATATTCATAAATTATTCCTCCTTTTTTAATTTAACTATACTAACATCTTTTGGTTTTGGTAATTTACCAATTTGTGATAAATTTTGATATTTTGAAACTACATCTGCTGACATAATAGGATCAACTGCGTAAATTTGAAGTTTTACTCCTGCAATTGAAGATATTAAATCTGATATATAATCTTGATAATCAACAGTATTTATAATTTTAACATCAGTTATTTTATCAAATCTTAAAACGAGAATTGAATCCGTTAATAAGTAAATTTTTCCACTTAATAGAAGTGGTATAAAATTAGATGATTTTTCATCAGTAATTTTATTAGTTAATAAATTCCATCTAGATGATAATTCTTTTTTAGCGTGTGTATCTGAAATTACAGATAAATTTATTAAATCATCTATAGATAAAGTATATTGATTACTTCCTGATGATAATCCACTGCTTGGTGAAACTTTACCAAATGGAGTATCAAATATACCTTTTAAAGGCTTATTTTCTAATGGTTTATTTTCTTTTTTAACTGGTTCTTCAACTTTAAAATCATTTAATAAATCATTATTTTCTTCTTTAATAATTTCTTTTTTTTCTTCGTTATTAGAAGGTTTTTTATCTTCTTTAATAATTTTTTCTTTAATAACTTCCTTTATAATTACTTTTTGATTAGAACTATCTTCATTATTAATCATTTTTAAGAAATATAATTCAGTAACTAAAGAAGGATTAGAAGTAAATTTATATTCTTTTTGAAGATCTATTAAAATTTGAATTAAAGATAATAATTTTTCATTAGTAAAATAATCTGCTACTATCTTAGTATATAAATTTTCACTATTAGATGTAGATTTAAAGATTAATGCATCTTTTAAAAGATTTATTTCTTCGTTAACAAGTCTAATTAAATCTACATTACGATATTCTAAATCTTCAAATAATTTTATTAAACCAATAGAATCTTTATTTTTAATACATTCTAGAATTGAAATTTTATCTTTTTGACTTGCTAATCCAAATAATTGTTCAATATCTTCTACAGTAATAGCGTTACCTGAATAAGAAATTACTTGATCTAATATAGATAAAGCATCACGAGCTCCTCCATTTGCAAGTTCAATAAGTAAATCTATTACTCCATTTGAAAAAGAAACATTTTCTTTTTCCATTACATTAGTTAATAAATTTCTTAAAGCATCATCACTTAATTTTTTAAATTCATATCTTTGACATCTTGATACAATAGTAGGCAAGACTTTATTAATTTCAGTAGTACATAAAATAAATACTACATAAGATGGTGGTTCTTCTAAAGTTTTTAATAATGCATTAAATGCACTATTACTCATCATATGAACTTCATCAATAATATAAACTTTATATCTTCCTTTTATAGGAGCATATTTTATTTTATCAATTAAATTTCTTACTTCATCAACTCCACTATTACTAGCAGCATCTATTTCAATAACATCTGGATGAGTTCCTTTTGCTATTTCAATACAATTATCACATGAGTTACATTCATTACCTAAACCTTCTTCGCAATTTAAAGCTTTAGCAAATAATCTTGCTATACTAGTTTTTCCTGTTCCTCTAGGTCCTGAAAATAAATAAGCATGTGCAATTTTATTATTAATTAAAGCATTTTTTAATGTTTTAACAATAGCGTCTTGCCCATAAACTTCACTAAAACTTTTAGAACGATATTTTCTATAAAGTGCTAAATAACTCATATTAAATATTATACATTATATTTATTCTTTTATTAACTTTAAACTTAATATTTTTATTCTACAAAATAACTTATAAATATATTATAATAAAAAAGATTTAGAGGAGTTTTTATTATGGATAAAAACATGTTAGATAGACTTACAACTAGTGAAATTAGACTTAAAGAAATTGATCAATTATTACTTGAAGAATCTACAAGTAGAGATATGAAATTATTTAAATCTTTAAATAAAGAAAGAAGTATTTTAGAACCTATTGTAGAAAAATTTCATGAATATCAAATGGCAGAATCTAATCATAAAGATGCATTAATTATGACTAATGATTCAGATCCTGAAATATCAGAAATGGGTAAAGAAGAAATTAAAAATAGTGAAGAAGCTATGGAAAAGATTACTGAAGAATTAAAAATTTTATTAATTCCTAAGGATCCTAATGATGGTAAAGATATTATTTTTGAAATTAAAGGTGCTGTTGGTGGAGATGAAGCTAATATCTTCGCTGGTGATCTTTTTAGAATGTATATTAGATATTGTGATAAAGAAGGATATAAAGTTAAAATTATCGATGAATCTCCTTGTGGAGTAGGCGGATATTCTTATGTTTCATTTGTAGTAACAGGAGATGATGCTTATTCACATTTAAAATATGAAAGTGGAGTTCATAGAGTTCAAAGAGTTCCTAAGACTGAAGCTAATGGTAGAATTCATACATCTACTGCTACAGTAGTAGTTATGCCTCAAGTTGAAGTAAATGATGTTGAAATTAGAACAGAAGATTTAAGAGTAGATAGATATAGATCACAAGGTGCTGGAGGTCAAAACGTTAATAAAACTGAATCTGCAGTTAGAATTACTCACCTTCCTACTGGAATTGTTGTATCTTGTCAAACTGAAAAGAGTCAAATTCAAAACCATGAAATATGTATGCAAATGTTAGCAAGTAAACTTGCTCAACTTGAAGAAGAAAAGAAAGAAGAAAAAGAAGCTTCTTTTAGAAGTAAAATAGGAAGTGGGGATAGAAATGAAAAAATTAGAACTTATAATTATCCTCAAAATAGAGTAACTGATCATCGTATTGGATATACAAGTATGCAACTTGATAGAGTTATGAATGGTGAAATTGATTCTATTGTAGAAGCTTTAGCAAATTATGAACAAGAACAATTAATTAAAGGTTCTCAAGATGGAAATCTCTAATCGTGAATTATTTTTTAAATATAAAAATAAAGAATATTTTAATGATAAGATAATTTATGAATTACTAATTTTTAGTAATAATTTTAAAGATTTTACAGAATTAATTATTAATTTTGATAATAATATTAAAAATTATAATTTATTTAAAGAATTAATAGATAAAATAGAAAAAGGTATACCTTATCAATATGCATTAGGTTATGCCTTTTTTTTGGATATGAAATTAAAAATAAGTAATGATACATTAATTCCTAGAAGTGAAACTGAAGAATTATGTTTAATTACTAAAGATTTTATTAATAAATATAATTTAAATCATTCTAATATTGTAGATGTATGTAGTGGTTCAGGTTGTATCTCATTATATTTTAAAAAAGAATTTAATAATTCTAATGTAATAGGAATTGATATATCTTCTAAAGCATTAGAAATATCTAGATTAAATTCTAATAATTTATTATTAAATGTTAATTATTTAGAAGGAAATATTATAGATCCATTAATAGAAAATAATATTAAAGTAGATATTTTAATATCTAATCCTCCTTATGTAGAAAATAAAGATGATATTGAAGAAATAGTTATTAAAAATGAGCCAATAAACGCTATTTATAGTGAAGATGGAACTTATTTTTATGAATATATTTTTAAAAATTATAATAAAATTTTAAATGATAAATTTTTAATGAGTTTTGAAATAAATTATGATCAAGAAGAGAAATTAACTAAATTAATAAATAAATATTTTGATAAAAATATTAATTATTTATTTAAAAAAGATAGTTATAATTTAACTAGATTTTTATTTATAACTAGAGGATATGATATATGGAATTTTTAGAAAAAGATGAACAAGGAATTATTAAAGCAAGTGAATATTTATTAAATAAAGAAGTAATTGCGTTTCCTACTGAAACTGTATTTGGACTTGGAGTAATTTCTAATGATGAAGAATGTTTTAATAAATTAGTAAAAGTTAAAAATAGAAGACCTGATAAACCTTTTACTTTAATGATATCTAATTTTAAACAAGTAGAGAATATTGTAGAAATTAATGAAGTAGCAAAGAAAATCATTAATAAATTTTTTCCAGGAGAATTAACAATTATTTTAAAATCTAAAGATAATATAAAACCTTATTATTCATTAAATACTGGATTTATAGGAATTAGAATGCCTAATGATAATTTTATTTTAAAATTAATTGATAAAGTAAATATTCCTTTATTTGTACCAAGTTGTAATCCAAGTGATTATAAACCTGCTATTAATGATAAAGAAGCTTATGATTATTTTAAAGATAAAATAAAAGTAATTGTTAAAGGTAATTCAATTAGTAATGTACCATCTACTGTTATAAAAATAGACGGAAATAAAGTTACTTTATTAAGAGAAGGAAATATAAAATTTAAAGATATAATGGAGGCTATTAAATAATGAAAATTGTATTAGGAAGTGATCATGGTGGATTTTTAACTAAAGCTAAATTAGTTAGATATTTAGAATCTAAAGGATATGAAGTTATTGATGTAGGTACTACTAGTGAATTAAGTTGTAACTACGCTACATTTGCGTTAATGGCTGCTAAAATTGTTGCAAAAAAAGAAGCAGATGTTGGTATTTTAATTTGTAATAGTGGAGAAGGAGTTTCTATTGCTGCTAATAAAGTAAAAGGAGTTAGATGTGGAATTGGATATAATGATGAAGTTGCACATTTAATTAAAGAACATAATAATTGTAATATGATTTCTTTTGGTGCTAATTTTATGTCTTATGAAGATATTGAAAGAAGAGTAGATATATTTTTAAATGCTACTTTTTTAGGAGATAGACACGAAAGAAGAGTAAATACTATTATAGATTACGAAAATAATAATAATTAATTATGAATAAGATTATTTTACTAGGTGGAAGTAATGTAGATTTTATTGCTACAAGTGAATTTCCTTTAATAGAAAAAACATCAAATATAGGAAATATTTCTATTTCTCATGGAGGAGTAATGAGAAATGTTTGTCAAAATTTAGCACTTTTAAATAATAAATGTATATTTTTTACATGTTTAGGAAATGATATATTTGGTAAATCTATTAAAGAAGAATTAGATTCTTTAAAAGTAGAAGTATATTCTCCTAAAACTTACTTACCTACTAGTAAATATGTAGTTATTAATGATTATAATCATGATATTAAAGAAGCAATTTGTGATAATAGAGTTATTGATGAATTAAATATTGAGTTTATTAAAGAACATTTAAATATATTTAATGAATCAGAATATATTTTCTTAGATAGTAATTTAAATGAAAAATTTATTAATGATATTTATAATTTATTTCCTAATAAAAAAATATGTTTTGACGCTATCAGCAAACAAAAGGCTAGAAAATTTAAAAATTTATTAAATAAAACTTATTTAATTAAATGCAATATTTATGAAGCACAAGAGTTAATTAATGAAGAAATAGATGGTGAAGAATTATTAAATAAATTTTTAAATAAAGGAATTAAAAATATTGTAATATCAAGAGGTTCTAAATCTATTTTATATATCGAAAATGGAATAAAAGGAGAAGTATTAGTAAATAAAGTAGAGAATTTTATTAATACTACTGGATGTGGAGACGCTTTATTTTCAGGTATAATCGATAAATTAATAGAAGGAAAATCATTAAAAGAATGTATTGAATTTGGAATAAAATTATCTTCATTAACACTTCAAGATGAAAAAGCTTGTAGTGATAAAATTAAAATTTATAGTAAGTAAAATTATCCATTAATTTGGATAATTTTTTATTTTAATAACTTCTTGTATTATAGGAGGTGATAAAAATATATTCATTTGTGATTTATGTGGTAATAAAGATCCTAGATATATCGGATATTTAAATAATAAACCTTATTGTAGAAAATGCATTGAATTTTGTGGTGAATATTATAATCAAGATGAAAATAATAATGTTAAAAATTCTAAAGCATACTTAACTTATGAATTAAGTAAAGATCAAAAAGAAATATCGAAAAAATTAATAGAAAATTTTAAAAATAAGAAAAATTCTCTTATATACGCAGTATGTGGAAGTGGAAAGACAGAACTTGTATTTGGCATTATTGAATATGCTTTAAAAAATAATCTTAAAGTTGGATTTGCAATACCTAGAAAAGATGTTGTAATTGAACTTGCTTTAAGACTTAAAACGACTTTCTCAAAAAATAAAGTTATTAGTCTTTATGGAGGGCATAATGATGATTTATATGGAGATATTACAGTTTTAACAACTCATCAACTTTATAGATTTAATAAAGAATTTGATTTATTAATTTTAGATGAAATTGACGCTTTCCCTTTTAAGGATAATGAAGTCCTTGAAAATATTTTTAAAAGAAGTGTTAAAGGCAATTATGTAATGATGTCTGCGACACCTTCAGATAGAGTTGTTAATAATTTTAAAAAGAATAATGATGAAATTTTAACTTTGTTTACTAGATTTCATCGTCATCCCTTACCAGTTCCAGTTATTAAAATAGTTCCAGGATTTTTACGTATATTTTATGTTATCGATATCCTGTCTAAATATAAAAAAGAAAATAAAAAAGTATTAATATTTTTACCTACGATTGATATGTCGATTGGATTTTTTAATATGCTTAAACATTTTGTAAAAAATGGAAATGTAGTAAATTCAAAAAGTAAATATCGTAATCAAATAATTAATGATTTTAGAAATGATAAATATTTTTATTTAGTAACTACTGCAGTTTTAGAAAGAGGAGTTACTTTAAAAAACCTTCAAGTAATTATTATAAATGCAGATCATGAAGAATATGATAAAGCTGCATTAATTCAAATTTCAGGAAGAGTAGGAAGAAAAAAAGAATTTCCAAAAGGAGATGTTATTTATGTTAGCAAGAAAATTACAAAATCAATGCGAGCATCAATTGATGAAATTAAAATGTACAACACCTATTTGTAAAATATGTTTTAAAGACATTAAATTTGATAACTTTCATTCTATTATTAGAAAACCTTTAATTTGTAATAAATGTATTAAAAATATGAATCCAGTTTTAAAAAATTTCTATATTGATGATGTTAAAGGTTTAACTTTATATGAATATAATGAAGAATTAAAAAAACTAATTTATTTATACAAAGGTAATAAAGATTATGAATTAAAAGACGTATTTATTTCAAATTATGCAGTTTATTTAAATTTTTTGTTTAAAGATTATGAAATAATATATGTTCCTTCAAGTAAAGAAAAAATAGAAGAAAGAGGATTTGATCATTGTAGAGAAATGTTTTCTCTTTTAAAAATGAAAGAAAATTCTAAAGCTATAAAACTTAAAAATGATAAACAATCAAGTAAAAATTTTAATGATAGAAAAAATAATAAAGGTGAATTTAAATTATTAAATCCTGAATTAATTAAAAATAAGAAAATTCTACTTGTAGATGATGTATGTACTACTGGATCTACTTTAAAAGAAATGGTTAGAATTATAAAAGAAAATAAGCCTCAAGATATTAAAATTTTAGTTATTTCTAAAAGAGAATTTTCAAAAGAAGAGATTAAGCACCTAAAAAATAAAGATATTGTTTTAAAATAGGCATTATCATAAAAGTTAAAGTTTGATAGAAATAATATATTATGTTAAAATATAATGATTTTTTAAAATAAAGAAGGTATTGTATGTCAAATGTAATTTCAAAATTATTCAGAGTTGATCAAAGAATCTTAAATAAATATAAAAAACAAGCTAAGAAAGTCATGGCTTTAGAAAGCAAAATGGCTGCTTTAAGCGATGATGAATTAAAACATAAAACTGTTGAATTTAGAGAAAGATTAAAAAACGGAGAAACATTAGAAGATATTAAAATTGAAGCTTTTGCTGTTTGTAGAGAAGCTGGAAAAAGAGTTCTTGGAATGTTCCCTTTTGAAGTTCAAATTATTGGTTCACTTGTTTTAAATGATGGCGAAATTGCTGAAATGAAAACTGGTGAAGGTAAAACTTTAACTGAAACAATGGCAACATATTTAAACGCTTTAGAAGGAAAAGGTGTTCATATTGTTACTGTTAATGAATATTTAGCTCAAAGAGACGCTCAAGAAATGGGTCAAATTTATAGATGGTTAGGTTTAACTACAGGTGTTAACCTCCATTCTTTAACAAAAGATGAAAAGAAAAAAGCTCACGCATGTGATGTTACATATACAATTAACTCAGAATTAGGTTTCGATTATTTAAGAGATAACATGGCTCCTAATAAAGAACAAAGAGTTTTAAGAAAATTAAATTTCTGTATTGTTGATGAAGCTGACTCTGTTTTAATTGATGAATCTAGAACACCTTTAATTATTTCAGGTGGCGCTAAAGCTAGTGCAAGTCAATATCAAGTTGCTGATAGATTCTGTAAAATGTTAAGAGCATCTACTCAAGTTGATGAAGAATATAAAAAGAAACATCCAGATTATGTTCCTGATGGAGATTTTGAAATTGATGTAAAAACAAAGAGTGTTAATTTAACAGATAAAGGTGTTGATAAAGCTGAAAAAATGTTTGGTCTTGAAAATCTTTACGCTCCTCAATATCAAGAATTAGTTCATAGAATTCATCAAGCTTTAAAAGCTAATTATATTATGGGTCGTGATGTTGAATATTTAGTTGATGAAAATAATGAAATTCAATTAATCGATCAATTTACAGGACGTGTTTTAAAAGGAAGAGAATATAGCGATGGATTACAACAAGCTATCCAAGCTAAAGAAGGTGTTGAAATTAAAGAAGAAACAGTTACTTTAGCTACTATTACATATCAAAACTTCTTCAGATTATTTAAAAAATGCGGTGGTATGACTGGTACTGCTAAAACTGAAGAAGAAGAATTTAATAAAATCTATAACATGAAAGTTGTTTGTATTCCTACAAATAGACCTGTTCAAAGAATTGATGATAATGACTTAGTTTTTGCTACAAAAGCTGCAAAAATTAAAGCTATGGTTAAAGATATTGCAGAAGTTCATAAATCAGGACAACCTATCCTTATTGGTACTCCTTCAGTTGAAGCTAGTGAAGAAATGGCTAAAGCTTTAGATGCTGCTGGATTAAAATATGATATGTTAAATGCTAAAAATCACTCAAAAGAAGCTGAAATTATTACTTATGCTGGTCAAAAAGGACATATTACTTTAGCTACAAATATGGCTGGTAGAGGTACTGATATTAAATTAACTCCTGAAACAAAAGCATTAGGTGGCTTATATGTTTTTGGATTTGAAAGACATGAATCAAGACGTATTGATAACCAATTACGTGGTAGAAGTGGACGTCAAGGTGATCCAGGACATTCAAGATTCTATGTTTCACTTGATGATGAATTAATGGTTAGATTTGCTAGTGATAAATTAAGAAATATCTTCTCTTCTTATGGAGATGAAGCTATTGAATCAAGAATGTTAACTACTGCAATTACTGGTGCTCAAAAACGTATTGAAGGTCAAAACTTTGATGTTCGTAAAAACTTATTAGATTATGATGATGTTTTAAGTAAACAAAGACACATTATGTATGCAAAAAGAGACCAAATTTTATTTGGAGAAGATATTAGTGATTTAATTTATGAAACATTTAAAGATTGTGGTATTGGATTAGCTAAAAGAGGTGTTTTAGAAAATTCTAAAGATAATTTAGTTAATGGTGAACAATTATTATCAATTGTTTCTCCACGTTTTTTACCTAATGGAACAATAACAGCTAGTATGTTTGATGAAGCTAGTGTTGAAGAAACAGGTGAAGATTTAACAGATATTTTACTTGATGCTTATATTGCAAGAAAAAAAGAATGGAATGATCCTGAAATGACTAATGAAATCGAAAGATCAATTACTTTAAAAGTTATCGATAGAAACTGGACACAACAAATCGATAATATGACTCGTTTTAGAGAATCAGTCTCATTAAGAAGTTATGCTCAAACAAACCCATTACAAGATTATGTTAACGAAGGTTGGGGAATGTTTAGAGAAATGTTAGAAGTTATTGCTTTAGAAGTTGTTTTAAACTTAATGAATGTTCAAGTTAAAAAACCAGAAGTAACTCCAGAAACAAACTTTGTTCCTAATGTTGATAATAATATTCAAAGTGAAGTAAGAGAAGAAGCTATTGAAAAAAGCGAAGAATCAAAAGAAATGAGTGTTTCAGAAAAAGAAGCAAATTTAAACATTACTGATGTTGATAAAGACGCAGTTGCTGCTGAAGATCACGATTTTGATTCTGCTCATACTAATTAATTTATAGAGGTTTTATAAATGGAATTATTTGAAATTAAAAATTTATTAAATGATTATAATGAAATTTTAAAATCTCTCGGTGACTCACTTTGACAATGAAAAAGTAGAAAATAGAATACAAGAGATTGAAGAATTAAGTTCTAAAGATAATTTTTATAATGATTTAAGAGTAGCTCAAAAATTAATTAATGAAAAAAATCTTTTAGTAGAACATAAAGATTCAATTCAAACGTTAAAAAGAGAATATCAAGACTTACAAGATTTAATTTTAATTTCTAATGAATTAGGCGAAGATTCAATTTCTGTAATAAATGCTGAATTTACTAAATTTGAAAAAGATCTTTCTTCTTTAAGAAGAGAGATTCTTTTTAGTGATGAATATGATTCATTAAATTGTTTTTTAGAAATTCATCCTGGAGCAGGAGGCACTGAAGCTTGTGATTGGGCTGAAATGCTTTTAAGAATGTATGAAAGATTTGCAGAAAAACATAATTTAAAATTTCAAGTCATAGATTATTTACCAGGAGAAGAAGCAGGATTAAAATCTTGTAATCTTTTAATAAGTGGTAAACATTCTTATGGATTATTAAAAGGAGAAAAAGGAGTTCATCGTTTAGTTAGAATTTCTCCTTTTGACGCAAATAAAAGAAGACATACTTCTTTTGCAAGTGTAAATGTCGTCCCTCAATTTGATGATTCAATAAAAGTTGAAATAAATCCTAGTGATTTAAAAATTGATACCTATAGAAGTGGAGGAGCTGGTGGTCAAAACGTTAATAAAGTTGAAACTGCTGTTAGAATTACTCACATTCCTACTGGAATAGTTGTTGCTTGCCAAATTGAAAGAAACCAATTAAAAAATAAAGAAATTGCAATGAACATGTTAAAATCTAAACTCTTTGAACTTGAAGAAAAGAAGAAAAAAGATAAACTTAAAGGTATTGTTGGAGAACAAAAAAATATAGAATGGGGATCTCAAATTAGATCATATGTTTTTTGTCCTTATACATTAGTTAAGGATAATAGAACAAATTATGAAAATACTCAAGTAAACGAAGTTATGGATGGAGATTTAGATGGCTTCATTTATTCTTATTTAGAAAAAGGAATCAAAGATAATGATTGATAAAGAATTTGAACTTGTTTCTAACTTTAAACCAACAGGAGACCAACCATCTGCTATTGAGACTTTATCTCAAGGTGTAAAAGAAGGTAAAAAATACCAAGTTTTATTAGGTGCTACAGGTACTGGTAAAACTTTTACTATGGCTAATGTAATTGCAAAATGTAATAAGCCAACTTTAATTTTAGTACATAACAAAACTTTAGCAGCTCAACTTTATCAAGAAATGAAAGAATTATTTCCAAATAATAGAGTAGAATACTTTATTTCAAATTTTGATTTTTATCAACCTGAAGCTTATATTGCTTCTACTGATACTTATATTGAAAAAAATGCAATGATTAATGAAGAAATAGAAATGATGAGAGTAAGTGCTATTAATTCATTAGTATCTCATAGAGATGTTATTGTGGTTTCTAGTGTTGCTTCAATTTATGGCTTAACTGATCCTGAAGAATATAAGAAACTTGTATTTGAAGTTAGAGTAGGAGAGATTTTAGATAGAAAAATGATTTCTTCTAAATTAATTGATTCTCAATATCAAAGAAATGATTTTGACTTAGGTCCAGGTAAATTTAGAATAAATGGCGATGCAATTTCTATAATGCAGGCAAATAATAAAGATAATTATATTAAAATTGAATTATTTGATGATGAAATAGAAGGTATTTATAAATGTGATTATTTAACTGGAAAAAAGATTGAATCTTATCAAACTTTATCAATCTTTCCAGCTTATGATCATGCTTCTAGTCAAGAAAGAATTAATGTTGCTTGTGAGAAGATATTAAAAGAATTAGATGAAAGAATTGAATATTTTAAAAGTGAAGGCAAATTATTAGAAGCAGAAAGAATTGAGATGCGTACTAGACAAGATGTTAATAAATTAAAAGAATTTGGAATGTGTCCTGGTATTGAAAATTATTCAAGACACATTGATGGAAGAAAAAAAGGAGAAAAACCTTTCTGTTTATTTGATTATTTTCCAAGAGATTATTTATTAATTATTGATGAATCTCATGTTAGTGTTCCTCAAATTAGAGGAATGTTTAATGGTGATTTTTCTAGAAAATCTACATTAGTTGAATATGGTTTTAGATTACCTAGTGCATTAGATAATAGGCCCTTAAATTTTTCTGAATTTGAAAATGAAATTAATCAAGTTATATTTGATAGTGCTACACCAGGAGAATATGAATTAAATTTAGTTGATAATGTTTATGCTGAACAAATAATAAGACCTACTGGATTGCTTGATCCTATAATTGAAGTAAGACCTTCTTTAGGACAAATTGATGATTTAATTTTTGAAATTAAAAAAAGAATTGAAAAGCATGAAAGAGTAATGGTAGTAACTTTAACTATCAAAATGGCTGAAGATTTAACAAAATATCTTAAAGAAAAAGAGATTAAAACAGTTTATTTACATTCTGAATGTAAAACTTTAGAAAGAAGTGAAATTATTTATCAATTAAGAAAAGGCAAATATGATGTTTTAGTAGGTATCAATCTTTTAAGAGAAGGATTAGATATACCTGAAGTTTCACTTGTAGCAATTTTAGATGCAGATAAAGAGGGATTTTTAAGAAGTGAAAGAAGCTTAATTCAAACAGTAGGAAGAGCTGCTAGAAATGAAAATGGTATGGCTATAATGTATGCAGATTCTATTACTTATAGTATGCAAAAATGTATTGATGAAACTAAAAGAAGAAGAGATATTCAAAATGCATATAATGAAGAAAATGGAATAATTCCTATGACAATTAGAAAAGAAATTATTTCACCTTTACATGCTATTGATAAGGTTTTAGATGTAGAAGAAAGTAATGAAGAAGTTACTTTAAATGAAAAAGAAATTAAAAAGAGAATTGCAGAATTAAAAAGAGCTATGGAAAAATCTGCTAAAGAATTTGATTTTGAAAAAGCTATTGAATATCGTGATAGAATGATGGAACTGCAAGACTTATTAAAATAATTATAGATTTTATTTTATATTTCTATTAAAATATTTTATACACAAATTGTGGAGGATTTTATTATGCAATGGTATGATTATGTTTTCTGGGTTATTGCAGTTATTATAGTTATTTTAGGTTTATTACAAGGTGGTAAGAGTGAAGGTGCTAGTGGTGCTATTACTGGTGGAGGATTAAACGTCTTCGTTAAAACTAAAGAAAGAGGAAGTGAATTAATTGTTTCTTATCTCACTTTAGGATTTGGTATCTTATTCTTATTCTTTGCTTTATTATGTAATGCGTTACAAACTTCAGGTTCTACTGAAGATAGCGAATCTACAACAACTGCAATTAGATTAGTAGGTAACTTATTAAATTTATTTTAAAATTAAAGCTTCACTTATAATGTGAAGCTTTTTATATCCTTAATAAAATAAAAGACTTACAATAAATGTAAGTCTTAATTTTTTTATTGTTGATATTGTGGTCTTAAATATTTCATTGATAACCACATACATCTGAATCCAAATGTCATGATATATAACATACATACAGTTTGGAAACTTCCACCCATTAAGAATCCTATGATCATAGAAAGTAATGCTGGAGTTAAACATGCAAAGAATGCAATACCCATAACTTGTTGGAATTTTAATAAGCTATTTGGATTTTGTTTTCCTCTACTCATTAAGAATAATACAAGTGACATAATAATTGTAATACCAGCATTGATACCTGCTAACATACCAATTTGAATTAATGTTGTTTGCATTCTTCCATCTAAATAAGCAGTATCACAGAAAGTATAGAAATTAGTCATAATTTGAGACATTTGAGTATTAATATAAGTTGTCTTATCAACATCTTTTAATAAATATTGTTTTAATGACGCAAAATCTTCAAATGAATTATAAGAACCAGTAGCAGAACAAATTAAACTTGAATGAGTTTTATCTTTATATACACTAACTGAGAAATAATCAGTACCAAAGAATATATATCCAGAAACTTTAAGTTCATCAAGAATAAGTGATCTTTGTTCAGTGAATGTTCCATTAGTAGATAATGATGTATCAAGATAATAAATACCAATTGATTGACTTCCACTTGTAGTAGTAGAAATTTCTTGTTTTGCATCTCCATCCATTCTTAATAATTTATGATTTTCCATTTTTAAGTCTACTGCATCACTATTAGCGTAGTAATGTAATCCAGCACTTAAAATATCATTATTTGAATTATTAACAGATGAACTTCCTTTTCTAGTAGATTCACTAACAGAAGTAGGAATAATAGTTAATGTAATAGAAACTAAGAATACTGCAATAGAAATAATCCAATGTTTAACACCTATTTCTTTACATATTTCATTATTAAATAATGATTTTACATAATACCATATTTTTGTCCAATTAAATGAACTCTTTTTACCTTTTATATTTTTAACTTTTGCCATTTTTTCTTAAACCTCAAGTCAAAATATTATAAACTATTTATGAGGTTATAACAAATAAAATATGGATAAAAGATATAGTAAAGTAATACTTGCAAATATGTGCATGGTTTATAAAGATGATATGATACTTGTTCAAATGAGAAAGAAGAAAGATTGGCCAGGTTTAACTTTTCCTGGAGGTCATGTTGAAAATAATGAAACATTAGAAGAAAGTGTAATAAGAGAAATTAAAGAAGAAACAGGGTTAACATTAAAATCTGTACATCTTTCAGGAATTAAAGAATGGCCATGGGAAAAAAATACAAGATATCTAGGGTTTTTATATAAATCTAATGATTTTGAAGGAGAAGTTTCTTCATCAAAAGAAGGAGAAGTTTTTTGGATTAAAAAAGAAGACATTAAAAATTATTCTTTAAGCTTAGATTTTGAAGAATTATTTGAAATTATTGATAATAATTAGTATAATACCAAAATCTATATTTATTATAGTAAGAAACTGGGGATGTCTTGGTTTCGACATGATTAATAGGGTATTTACTAGCAGTGGAGTGATGACCTAATCATCAATAAAAATTATCTGGCAACAGAAATACAAATCTTGCATTCGCTGCTTAATTAAAGCGATTTATTAGTCTAAAGGTTTAGACAAGTGCAACAGAAACTATTGGATTAGCTTCTTATTCGATAGATTTCTGTGATATCAAGAAGCTATATTGAGTGATGAATATAAGTTCAATAGAAAATTAAATATTCTCGTGATAAGTAAGTTTGTAAGTGTTGATATATCATTAAATTTAAATGCTTACTAAACTGTAGAGGTAAATGGTTATTGGTTATGGACCGGAGTTCAACTCTCCGCATCTCCACCAAAAGGTAAGGAAACGAACTCTTGTTGCATAATAGGTATCTATTATATACCAGGACACTTCGTTGTAAGGGCAAAGTTAAATCTTGTCCATAATAGAAAGAAGAAGTAGCAGTAGAAATACTGCTATTTTTTAAAGGAAAATTAAAAAAAGATTGAGATATTATAAAAAGATATCATTTTAAACATTGTAAGGTAATCGCGTCGATTCATTAAATTTTTTAACATGTTGATTTTTGGGGAGCAAAATTATATAATTAATGTAAGAAAGCACCCCAAGAGGAGATACAGTTATGAGTGATCAATATTTAGAAATTCAATTATTATTAGAACAAAGAGCTGAAATTAATGCAAGACTAAATTTGATTCCGTATGATGGATCTATTGAAATTAAAGATAGAGGTGGTAAAAAATATCTTTATATTAGAAAACGTATTTTAGGTCGCAATACATCTACTTATGTCGATTCTTATTCTGATGAATTATTTGCTTCAATTTCTAGATTATTAAAAGAAGCGAAAGAATATAAGAAACAAATTAGAAAAATAAATAATGAATTGTCTAAGTTAGGCTATACAGAACAAGAATTATCCCCTAAAGTATTATTAAATATCGATTTTGCTAGAGCAAATATGAAAACAAATATTTATGATCAAGCAATTCTTGAGGGAATTGCTACAACATTTCCTGATACTGAAACAATTATTGAAAATGGAAAAGTTAATGGAATGACTGCAACAGATGTTCAAAAAATATTAAATTTAAAACACGCATGGGAATTTATTATGGATAAAGATGTTGTTGCTTCTAAATCAAGTTATTCAATACTTTGTTATATAGCAAGTCTAGTAAATGAAGGATTTTATACATATGGTGGTAGAATTAGATGTGTTCCTGTAACAATTGGAGGAACGTCTTATATTGCACCTCTTCCAATAGAAAATTTAGTTAAAGAAGAAATTGAAATTATACTAAATAAGAATGATGAACCAGTTAATATAGCAATTGAACTTTGCTTATATTGCATGAAAACTCAAATTTTTAATGATGGAAATAAAAGAGCATCGGTAATATTTACAAATCATTTTCTTATATCAAAAGGAGCAGGATTATTAGTTATACCTAAAAATAAAGTTCCTATATTTAAGAAATTGTTAGTTACCTATTATGAAAATAAAGATAATGGTGTAATATTAGAATTTATGAAAAAATATTGCTGGAAAACTTTTGATAAGGCACAAATATATTTGAGAAAGTAATAATAGTCCACCATTAACTACTGTTAATAATTCCACTAAATTTTTAGGATGGCATAAAACTAATATTTAAAATATATCAAATAGTGTTCGTTTCCTTTTTTTAGCTCTACCATTATTTTTTATTTATAAACTTCAATTTATATAATTATGGTGTGAGTTCAACTCCTAGTAAAGTTTTTAATTATTAAATAAAAGTATTTATGTCTTTAAATTTTGATGATTTTAAAAAATGAAAAATTGGTTTGCCTTATTATTACAAACCAATTTTATTTTAATTAAATTATTGCTTTTTAGTATAAACTTTATTTCCTTCGAAATGGACAGAAGTAATATTTGCATTTCCTATTGTATCACTATTCATTTTAGTAATATCATTATCAATAGTAAGGAAGTCTGCGTATTTTCCTACTTCTATTGATCCTCTTTCATTAGAGATTCCTAATTGTTTAGCGCCATTAATAGTCATTACATCTATTGCTTCTTGAAGAGTAATTAATTCGTTTTTATTTAATGAAGTATAAGTGTCTCTTAAGCCTAGTTTTGGTGCAAATGTTCCATCTATTGCACATTCAATAATATTTAATACATCACAAGGTGCACCTGAATTAGCAGGACAATCAGTAGAACTTGTAACATTAATTCCTTTTTCAATAAGTGATTTCATTGGATAACCAGCCATATAATAATCCATATCGATCTTTTCTTTCATTTCTTCAAGAGAATTCTTACTTACAATTCTCCAACAAATATTTTCAGCGACTGAGATATTATGGCTTGCTATTTTGTTTTTAGTTTTTTCATCTATTTGTCTTGCATGTCCTATTGAATTTAATACTCCATCTTTTGCAGTACTTTCAGAATTGATAAATGCATCAGTTGCTTGTTTTACACCAGCGTCTCCAGAAGCATGAATATGAACTGATAATCCACTTTGGTTAGCTTTTTTAACCATATCGCTCATTTTTTCATCTTCCCAACATTGAGTTCCTACTGAACCATCTTTATAAGGAGAAACACCATCTTTTTTAAGTACCCATCCGGAAAGATGTTCAACACATTCTCCATCTGCAAAAGCTTTAATTGAATTTGGATTAAAACGATTTGTTTTATAAGTAGTAGAAATTTTTGAAGCCTCATTTAATTTTGCATCTACATCTTCACTTGGCTCAATTTCAAAGGAGCCACCCATATAAAAATTAAGTCCTTTTTCATTATCATATTTGCTAATTCCTTGGAAGGCACATTCTCCAAAATAAGAAGTATATGCATCAAAATACATAGTGTAACCATTTGAATGGAGTTCTTCTTCACATTTATTTAATGCTTTATACCAATCATCAGCAGAAATAATTCCTGATGGTTGTAAAACTTTATGAAGAACATAGTTCATTGCACCATCACTTGCTAATCCTAATAATTTACTTCCATCTTTACTTTTAGAAAGAAATCCGCCAGGGATAGAAGAATTAATGCTAAGACCTGCCATTTCAATTGCTTTAGAATTCATAAATACATTATGACTTGCATCATCAACCATAAGAATGGGTTTTGAAGTACTTACTTCATCAAGAAGGGAACAAACATCAGTTGTTGCTTTAACTCCTTCAATTTTCATATTTTGCCATCCAAAACTAAAATATAAATTGGCATTAGGTTCTTTTTTTACTTTTTCTTTAATAAAATCTATGGCCTTATCAATGGTTTCAGCTTCATATAAAGCACCGACTTGAGAAAGTACAGCTTTCATTGAATAATGAGCGTGTCCTTCACTTGCACCTGACATTACAAAACCATTTTCGTTATTGATGATTTCAGTTGTTCCGTTTTTAATATATTTTTTTACGCCATCTTTGTTTCCGACATAAATATATTTTCCATCTTTAACAGCGAATGCATCTACATAGTCATGATTTTTGTTAGAAGTATAAATATTACTATAAACAACTTTATCTGCAATTACTTCTTTAGTTTCACCACAACTAGTTAAATTAGCGCAACTTAGTAAAGTTAATAATACAACTTTTTTTACTTTTTCTTTCATTTATTACTCTCCATTTTTTAAATTATATAAAACAATTAGTATTTTAGTCAATTAAACAAATACGAGAGTAACGAATAAAAAATGATAAATTCAAGCTCGAAATGTAATTTTTCAGGGATGTTGATAATAATTTTTCTTCATAATAAATCTAAATATTTATTAACACCATTTTTTAACATATTCGGTTTAGCATTATCAAAAAATTAGATTTTGTTAATAATAGAAGAAAAAAGTAGCAGTAAAAATACTGCTTTTTTATTTTTGATAAAGAATAAGAGATCATAATAAAAAATAGAAATAGAAAATATTATACATCTTACGTAAATTCATAAAGTAAAATCCGTTTTTTAAAAGACCGATTTTTTCATACTAATTTCCGATTTTAAGAATAAAAACTGAATTTAAGTTAAGAAAAGTTTATTATTTTTATGTTTTTGAGCATGCTGAAAATTACCTACTAAATTCAGTTTCTCAAACTAATTTCCGTTTACCTGTTGACGTTAATGATTTTTAATTAATGAATTTTTTTATATTTAATTTTTAAATAACTTGTTATAAATATCTTCTCCAAAGATTTTACAAAATGCTTCTTTTGGAATGAAACCATCTAATGAACTAACTGGTGTTTCATTTATTATATTCGCAATTTTAGTAATGTCATCTTGAGTATATTTATCAATTGAACTACCTTTTGAAAAAATTTTCTTAATTGTTTATTCCATATTTTCTACGAATGCTTTTTGATTACTTTTAAATGCATTACAGAAAAATAAATTTGTTCTCTGAGCTCCTATATCATTAGAAAATTCAATTCCTTGAAAATCTGCAAAAGATGGATCGCGGTCAGTTAAAATAGATGGGAAAATTTTACAAAAATTTTCAAAACCAGTTACTGATTCAATGTAATTAAAAGTTTCAACTACTTTTTGTGAATTCTTATTTTCAATGATAAATAAAAATACAAAGTGCAAAGAAGCCATAATAAGAGTTAGAATATATTTGCTATCTATTCTAATTGAACCAAGAAAATCCATTTGTACTGGTATTTCATTGATTCTTTTTTGAATATACGCAAGATAGTCTAAATAAGTATGATTTTCTCTATTGATTTTACAATCCGAGTAATCGTACTCTTTTATTTTCTTCTTTCTTTTTTTTGTAAGTTACAGCATATGGTAAATCAATTTTCTTAATTGGAACTTTGCCTTCAGCAATATATTTATAAACAGTTGAAATAGAAATATCTATTCCGCTTTCTAATATTGATACATAAACTGATTTTTTATTTTTCAATCCCTCTATAAGAGAAAAAACTAGTTGATTATATTCACTAGGTTCAAGATTTATTCCTTGTCTAGAAAGATGAAGCGTTCTTTCATATTTAATTTGAGCAAGTGAAGAATCATATTTCATCTGCTCTAAATAGCAATCAGTGTATTTATGAGGACACCCTGCACAAATATATGCCCATTTGTTCAATTTTGGACATTTGTTACTTTTAAATCCTATCCTGACTTCTTTACTAACAACTCTATTTCTTTTAAGTTCCTTTGAAATAGTAGTAGGATCATATCCAAGTTCTTTTGCAATTTCAGAACACTTTGTTTATGAGCTAACATGTTTTAAATTTTCTTCCTGTCTTCTAATTTTAAATGTGACATAAATAACCTCCTTTTTTGCTGACAGGTTACATATATTATACTTTCTCAGACTAAAATCCGGATACTTAATAAAAACTGACTTTACTAAAATAATGCACAATATTATAGATCTTATTTAATTTACTATTAACTTTTATTTTACTTAGTTGTAATATATCACTGATATATTAGTAAGGAGATAAAAATGAATCCATACGAAATAATAAAGCAAGATATAATCTTAGGAAATTTAAAACCTAATACTATATTTAATGAAAAAGAATATGCATTAAAACTTAATACATCTAGAACACCAATTAGGGAAGCAATTTTAAAATTAAAAGAAGAAGGATATATAAATATAATTCCCAGAAAAGGTACATTAATTAGTTCTATTTCTTATCAAGATATTAAAGAGTTATATGAATATAGAATATTAATTGAACCTAATATATATTCTTTATTTAAAGAAGAACCTTCTATAGAATGGATAAATAAATGGATTACTCATTTTTCTTCTTCATTAGATAATACTAATTTAAATTTAAATGCTGATGATGATGAATTATTCCATGTAGAACTTGCATCATTTACTAAAAATGATTACTTAATTAATCAAGAAAAATTATTATTAGAAAAGAGTTTAAGAATCAGATTACTTTCTAATATTAAAAGTAAGAAAAGATATATAGAAGCTAATAATGAACATTTACAAATCTTAGAAGCTTTAAAAGCTAAAGATTATAAAAAAGCTTCTCAAGTTAGTAAAAAACATTTACAAAATACTTTAAAAGGTTTTGCTTTCTTAGGAGAATAATATTATGCAATTAGCAGGAATTTCTTTAATTCAAGTTATAACTTTATTTGTAATGATATTTTTAGGTTTTTTTCTTACTAAAATTAATCTTATTAAGTTAGATGCTAAATCTAGTTTAACTAATATTTTAGTATATTTAGTAGTCCCTTGTATGATTATTAATTCATATATTACAACTACATTTGATTCTAGTATTGTTACTAATTTATTATGGTGTTTTCTTTTTTCTTTTATAGGATTAGCAATATGTGCAATCTTTGTATTAATAGTTACTCACTTTTGGAAAACTAATCAAAAAAATATATTAAGCTTTGCAATGATTTTCTCTAATGCTGCTTATATGGGTTTTCCTCTAATTGAAGCATTATTTAATTCAGAAAGTTTAATATATGCATCTAGTTTTTTAACAGTGTTTAATATTTGTTTATGGACATTTGGATACGCATTAGTTTCTAGATCATTTAATCCTAAAAAAGTATGTCTTTCTATATTAAAAACACCAGTAATTTATGCATTAATCATTGGGTTAATTCTTTTCTTTTGTAAAGTAAATGTTCCAAGTTATATTCAAAAACCGTTAGCGTTAATTGGAAATATGAATACTCCTTTAAGTATGTTTTTAATAGGTATGATTATGACTCAATTACATTTTAAACAAGTATTTAAAAATATTTATATGTGGCTTACAGTATTTATTAAATTAATTATATGTCCTTTTATTGTTTTATGTTTTTTATATTTATTTAAATATACACTTAATGTAGATGCATTAATGTTAAGAGTTATATTTATTTTAGTAGCGTGTCCATGTGTAAGTATTACTAGTGTATTTGCTATTCAGTTTAATTATGATGAAGAAATTGCTACAAGTAGTGTAGTAATTTCTACTATTCTTTCATTAATTACTTTACCTTTATTTACTTTACTTATTACTAATATTATTTAGAAGTTTAATATGAAATTATATCTTAAAATATCTATTATTTAAATTTCATAAAGAAAGAATTAATCATCACTTAATTGATAAATTCTTATATAAGTTCATTTTCTTTTTATTTAGGCCTATAAAATTAAAACTTATGCTTTGATACTATTGTATCAAAGGTTTTTGATAAAAATTTTTATAAAAAATGTAATTTAAAAAAAACTAAAATATTTCTATACTCTGAATGAAATGAAATAATTTTAAGTAATTATTGACTTTAGTAAAACTACAAAGTACGATAAATCATAAGGTGTAGTTATGTCAGTCTTATTTAATACAAATATATTTAAATATGTTATTATAATTTTGTTAATTGTAGCAATTTTTATTGTAATAGGTGCTATTAAATTGTATAAAGAAAATCCATTTAAATATCCGTATATGAACAAAGAAATAGATGTATCTGGTAAAAAATCACCAATGATTTTTGATTATATTGATAAATATTTAAATGAAAATGGTATGCATGAGATTGATATGCATAATAAAAAGATTGAAAAATGGAAAATGGAATGTGAAGAGAAAATTTCAAAAAGTTTATTTAAAAATCACAGAAAGGAACAATACCAATCAATTTTAGATGATAATGGAAGATTTCAATTTAAATTATATAGAACTCGTACAAAATATAAACAGGTTAATTATGTAAAAAAAGCTTATAAGGCTAAAGTAATTGTTCAACAATATGGAATCAGTTATGAAAAATTGTTAGCTCGCTATTCGCTTCTTAAAAATTCAAATTTAAATAAACCAGTTCAAATAAAAGATGAAATAATTACTAATAAAATAGAATTTAATTTTTCTAATTTAAATGGTGGAATGAATTTAGAAGAATACCAAAAAGTTAAAAATTTAAACTATCTAGAATATTGCGATTATTTACAAAAAAAGCACGGCATTGGTAAATATAATTATTTCAATACTTCTTGGAATAAAAATAAAAAATGCACAAGAACTAGTGAAGGACTTATATGTCACCATAAATGCGAAGATAGAGCGATAATGCTTAGTAACCCAATGTTTGCTAGAAAAAATCCATATGAATACCAAGAAGCTAAAAATCTTATTTATTGTGATTATTTAGAACATTTATATTTACATATATTAATATGTGAAAATCCATCTCCTAATAAAAATGATTTTGAAGAAGTAGGAATTGGTGGTGTTATTAATTTTATAGTACCTGAATTAAATGATTTATATTCTGGTTATAAAACAAATCAAGAATGGAGAAGAAATTGTCATAATTTAGTAATTAATAATAAAGATGTTTATTTAGAACTTTTAAAAAGATTCAAAAGAACTTGTAAGAATAATCCTTTTTATGATGAAAATTGTTTATTTACAAGTTTTAATGAGCCTTATGGTTTGTGGTCTAAAAAGAATAATGAAAAATTATTTAAAGAAATTAAAAAATTATAAAATATAAAGATTAATGAATTTTTCTAAAAAACTACATTTTGAAATGAGCGTTTTTCAACATATTCAGTTTATCATTATCATTAATATTAAAAGATCAAATGAATCTAGAAGTAAATATTATTTCTTAATATCTAATATAACTTGAGGTAAATAAATATGATTTTTATATTGATACTTCATAAGATAGTAAAGATATCGTAGATTTAATTATTAACTACTTTAATAAATTAAGATAATAAGTTATTCAATCATCTTGATTTTATATATACTCGTGAGTATAATACTTATGAGTATATAAGGAGAAGTTATATGTTTTTTGGAAGAATAAAAGAACTTAATAAGCTTGAGAAAGAATTTCTTAAAAAGAACTCTTTTTGTTCTATTTATGGTACAAGAAGAATAGGTAAAACATCTTTAATAAATGAATTTATTAAAGATAAAAAACATATAATGTTTCAAGCAAAAGAAGTTTCTCATGCTGATAATTTAAAATCTTTTTCTTTTAAAATACAAGAAAGTTTTAATAGAAATGATGAATATATTTATTCTTCATGGGAAAAAGCATTTGATGCTGCTATATCTTTTTTTAAAGGTGAAAAAGGAGTCATTGTAATTGATGAATATCCTTACTTAGTTAAATCATATGAAGGTATATCTTCTATAATTCAAGATATCTATGATAATAAACTTAAAGATAGTAATATCATGTTAATTTTAGCAGGTTCTAATCTTTCTTTTATGGAAAAAGAATTAAATAATAAACAATCTCCTTTATATAAAAGAGTAACTTTAAAAATGAAAATTAATAAGCTTCCATTTAATGAAGCTATAATGTTTTTAGATGGATATACTAATAAAGAGAAGATTAAATTCTTATGTATGTTCGGAGAATATCCTTTTTATCTTTCTAAAATAGATAAGAATTTAACATTTGAAGAAAATGTAAAAGAATTATTATTTAATGAAAATTCAATTTTATTAGATTCTCCTAAGTTATTACTTTCAAATTCTAGTAGAGAACAAAGTTTTTATAATTCAATATTACTTTATTTAGCAGGTAAGAAAAAAGGATTAACTGAATTAAGTAAATTAATGAATGAAGACGTTGTTAAAATAAATAAATATATGAAAATATTACTAGATGCTGAAATAGTAATTAAAAATGAAATTTATAATTCTTCTAGAAAAGTATATTATTATATTGAAGATCCAGTATTAAGATTTTATTATCAATATTTACTTATTAATATAGAAAAAATAGAAGCAGGTTATGGAGATGTTTTATTTGAAAGATTAAAAGATAAAATAGAATCATTTATTTCTTATTCTTTTGAAGATATTTCTATAAGTTATATGGAAAATTTATCATTAAGTGGTAAATTAAATGGTATTTATTATCCTATTAGAAATTTAATAATAGAAAAATCTGAATTAAATAGATCAATTGAAATTGATGGAATCGCAAAAGATGAAGATTCATTAATTGTTATAGAATGTAAATACACTAATAAAAAAAGAAATCTTAATGATTATTTAAAAATGAAAGAAAATACATCTATTAAAATGTTTTCAAATATTAAAAGAATTGATTATTATATTATTTCTTTAAGCGAATTTGATAAAGATATATTAAATTATAAAGATATAAATTTACATCTTATTACATTAGAGGATATGTTTAATATAAATAATTAGATTACAAATATTATTTTAATATTTTAGTAATATCATTTCTATTTTTCTTATATACAGCATAAAAACTTAAATAAGCATCTTTATCTATAATAGGAATTGATATTCTATTTGAAGAAAGATTATTATTTTTACTTATATCAGTTACAAAAGAAGGAATTGAAGAATATTCATTTAATTCTTTTAAATTTTCTAATTTATCATTTTCTATAAAATTAGAATTATGTAAGTTTTTATCTAATATTTTTCTCCATATACCTATATTAGAAAAAAGTAAAAATGATTGTCCATCTATGTCTGAAAATTTTAATTCTTTCATATTAGAAAGAAAATGATTTTTAGGTATAGATATAAATAAATGTTCAATCATTACTTTTTTACATATATAGTTAGGATCATTAATTTCATTATTAATAAATATTAAATCATATAAATTATTATTTAATCCTTTAATTAAAGTAATTTCTTCATCAATAGAAGTAATTACTTTTTCTTTTGATTTTTTAGCTTCAAATACTTCAGGAAATTTAAATAAAACTCCAGGAGCAGTATAACCAATTGATATAGTTCTTTGATTTTCTTTTAATTCTAAAGCTTTTTTAGTTAAATAAGAATTCATATTTACTATTTCTTTAGCGTATTTTAAAATTTCTAAACCATTTTCATTTAAAGTAATTTTATTAGCTTGTCTATTAAATATAGTTAAATCTAGTTCATCTTCAAGTTTTTTCATTGCTTTAGAGAGTGATGGTTGAGATAAGTGAAGAACTTCACTTGCTTTTAAAAGAGAATGAGTTTCATCAAAAACTACTAAATAATATAATAAATAACTATCTATCATATAATAACCTACTATTCAATTTAATTATACTAGGTTTCTAAATTAATATATACGTTTTATTAAAAAAATTGTTAATTTATTATTGAGGTGAAAAAAATGAAAAATTTAATAGTATATTTTAGTTGGTCTAACACTACAAAAAATTTAATAGAACAAATTAATAAAGAATTTTCTTTTGATGTAATTAGAATTGAAAGAAAAATTCCATATTCTTCTGAGTATAAGATATGTGCGTATAAAGAAGCAAAAGAAGAAATAGATAATAATATTCATCCTGAATTAAATCTTTAAATATTGAATTAAATTCATATGATAAAATATTATTATTTTTTCCTATATGGTGGTATACATTTCCAATGCCTGTAGGAACATTTATTGAATCATTAAAAGATTATAAAGGAGAAGTAATTTTATTTGAAAATAGTTATACAAATGATAAAAAATATATAGAAAATTCTTTTAATGATTTTAAAAAAATAAATAAAGATATTAATCTTTCTAATGGATTATTTAATAAATCTATTGAAGAACATATTAAATTTATAAAGGAGAAATGTTAATTATGAAATATTTTAATTTAAGTAATGGTAATAGAATACCTTCAATTGGATATGGAGTTTTCCAAATATCTAAAGATGACACTAAGAATAGTGTTTTATTAGCGTTAAAAGAAGGATATCGTCATATTGATACCGCACAATCTTATTTTAATGAAGATGAAGTAGGAGACGCTATTAAAGAATCTAATATTAATAGAAATGAATTATTTATAACTACTAAAGTATGGATTGATAATTATAAAGAAGGTAAAACATATGATTCAGTTATTAAATCTATTGAAAAATTAAAATGTGATTATTTAGATTTAATTTTATTACATCAACCTGTTGGAGATTATTATTCTGCTTATAGAGATTTAGAAAAATTATATTTAGAAGGCAAAGTAAAAGCTATTGGAGTATCTAATTTTTATCCTGATCGTTTAATTGATTTATGTTTATTTGCAAATATTAAGCCTCAAGTAAATCAAATAGAAGTTAATTGTTTCTTTCAAAGAGATGAAGATTTAAAATGGGCTAATAAATATAATGTAGTTATTGAAGCTTGGGCACCTTTTGCAGAAGGAAAAGGAAATATGTTTAATGAACCTACTTTAAAAGAAATTGCTAATAAACATAATAAATCAGTAGCACAAGTTATTTTAAGATGGTTATACCAAAGAGGAATAGTAAGTTTAGCAAAATCAACTCATGATGAAAGAATTAAAGAAAATTTTAATATCTTTGATTTTGAATTAGATAATGATGATTTAATTAAAATTAAATCTCTTGATAAAAATAAGTCATCTTTCTTTGATCATAGAGATCCAAATATGATTGAATGGTTTAAAAAGATGACTATTGAAAGAAGAGGAAAATAATATGAAATTTAAAAAAATAATTAGTTTAAGTATTTCTTTACTTGCTTTAGTGTCTTGTTCAAATATAAATAATTCTAATCAAGAAGATTCATCTAATAATGATAGTGAATTTCAATTAAACACTAAATCAATTGTTGTTTATTTTAGTGCTACTTCAAATACTAAAAAAGTTGCATCTACTATAAGTGAATATATTTCTAGTCCAATTTATGAACTTGAACCAAAAAATCCATATACAAGTAATGATTTAAATTATTCAAATCAAAATTCTAGAGTAGTTAAAGAACATAATGACTCTTCAAGATATGTAGAATTAATTAATACTAATTTTGAATATTTTTCTACTTGTAAATATGTATTTTTAGGAGCACCTGTATGGTGGCAAGAATTAAGCTGGGTAGTAGATGATTTTATTAAAAATAATGATTTTTCTTCTAAAACAATTATTCCTTTTGCTACTAGTAGTTCATCTAATTTTACTACTAGTAAACTAGAAGAATACACTAAAAATGCAACTTGGTTGTCTCCTAAAAGATTTTCTTCTTTTGAATCAAATTCTAATATTATTTCTTGGATTGATAATTTAGGAATTGATGTTAAATAATATTAAAATAAATAAAAATGTTATCTAAATAAAATAGATAACATTTTTTATATTAAGCATCATGTTTAATTTGAGACCAAAGAATAATTGCTATTTGAATAGGAATTGCAAGAAGTATAATAGGCCAGAAATTAACATCAAAATAAATAAATGTTAAATACGCTGAAATTACTACTCCCCAATCTAATACTGATAAAATAGGTAAGATAAATATTCTTTTACC
>CAVCSZ010000003.1:0-73608 GCA_963605025.1 bacterium
TTTAAATAAATTGACGTTTATTGTTGTACATCTATCTAGTTTTCAAAGATCTCTTCGTGATAATTATCTCTAATTTTCACGTGCCTTAATAATATAAACTAATAGAAATAATAAGTCAACTTTTTTTTAAACTTTTTTTAATTTTTTTTAAATATAAAAAGTGGTGGCTTAATTCTTTTCTTTTTATTTATTTTTTAGGTCCAAATTTTGCTAATTTTCTACCTAATTCGTTAGTTTCATACTTTTTAAAATTATTTTCAAATAATTCAGATAATTTAATAGCTTTATCTTCCCATTCGGTAGGATTTAAATATGTATCTCTAGGATCTAAAATTTTTGAATCAACATTTTGTAAAGATATAGGTACTTCAAAATCAAAATGTGGTATTTTCTTTGTTTTTTCATTATTAATTGAACCATCAAGAATTGCATCTATTATACCTCTTGTATCTTTAATTGAAATACGTTTACCAGTTCCATTCCAACCAGTATTAACTAAATAAGCTTTAGCACCACTCTTTTCCATTTTTTTAACTAATTCATAAGCATATTTAGTTGGATGTAATTCTAAAAAAGCTTGACCAAAACATGCTGAAAAAGTTGGAGTAGGTTCTGTTATTCCTCTTTCTGTACCAGCAAGCTTAGCAGTAAATCCACTTAAAAAATAATATTGAGTTTGCTCAGGAGTTAAAATCGATACTGGAGGTAAAACTCCAAAAGCATCTGCTGATAAGAAAATAACATTTTTTGCAGTAGGAGCACTAGAAATTGGTTTAACAATATTTTTAATATGATTTATTGGATATGAAACTCTAGTGTTTTCTGTAACACTTTTATCGTTAAAATCAATTTTGCCATTTAAATCTAAAGTAACATTTTCTAATAAAGCATTTCTTTTTATTGCATTATAAATATCTGGTTCACTTTCTTTATCTAAATTAATAACTTTTGCGTAACATCCACCTTCAAAATTAAATACTCCATTATCATCCCATCCGTGTTCATCATCACCAATTAATAATCTTTTAGGATCTGTTGATAAAGTAGTTTTACCAGTTCCTGATAAGCCAAAAAATATAGCAGTATTTTTACCTTCTAAATCTGTATTAGCACTACAATGCATACTTGCAATACCTTTTAAAGGCAAATAATAATTCATCATTGAAAAAATACCTTTTTTCATTTCTCCACCATACCATGTATTTAAAATTACTTGTTCTTTACTTGTAATATTAAACATAATAGCAGTTTCGCTATTTAATCCAAGTTCCTTATAATTTGTAACTTTAGCTTTTGAAGCATTATAAACAATAAAATCTGGTTCAAAGTTTTCAAGTTCTTCTTTTGTAGGACGTATAAACATATTTTTAACAAAATGAGCTTGCCAAGCAACTTCTACAATAAATCTAACAGGCATTCTTGTATCTTTATTTGCACCTGCAAATCCATCAACTACATAAAGCTTTTTATTAGATAGTTCTTTAATAGCTAATTCTTTACAAGCTTTCCATGCTTCTTGACTTGCTTTATGATTATCATTTTTATATTCAGGAGTTGTCCACCAAACACTATCTTTGCTATTTTCATCTTCAACAATAAATTTATCTTTTGGAGAACGACCTGTATAAACTCCTGTCATTACGTTTACTGCATCAAGTTCACTGACTTGACCTT
Organism: bacterium; assembly: GCA_963605025.1. Classification (GTDB taxonomy): domain Bacteria; phylum Bacillota_I; class Bacilli_A; order RFN20; family CAG-826; genus Onthovivens. The sequence continues at coordinate 1,675 of CAVCSZ010000003.1, forward strand.
TTTCATAACCTTCTAATCCTTCTTTTGTTTCTTCTTCAAATAATAATTCATAAGAAGGATTATAAATTAATTCTTTAGTATTTAAGATACCATATTTTGTTAAATCAATTTTTTTCATATTATCTCCTAATCATTCTTGTTTTTAATTATTTCTTTGAATAAAAAAATCTATTACTATTATATAATAAAATATATTTTTTATTATTAATTTTTCATAAAAAAAAGAATATTTTTTAAAAATATTCTTTCTTGTCTTAGTTTCTTTTACTTCTTAATAAAATTGAAATAATTCTTAATAATATAATAATATAATCATTATATAAGTTTAAAGCAAAATAAAGAGCAATATTACTACTATCTTCATGATTATTAGCAAATCTTTTTATTTGTGCTACATCAATAATAACAATGATACTACTATAAGCTAATATAGCAAAATCAATTATATAAAATAAATTCATTGGAACTGTTAAGCTTTGATTATTTAAATATAAAATAGGAATTAAAAATGTATTAACTAAATACATTATAAGAATAGCTAACCCTAATCCTAACGCAAGTGAAATTAACCAATTCAATTTTCCTTTAAATAAAAAACCAAAAATACACATTATTAAAAATAATGCACTACTTATAATTACTGCTATTCCTATTAAATTTAAATCTCCTACACTATAAGATAAACTTGATAGTAATATAGACATAAATAAAATATAAAATAGCCACGAAACAATTCCACCTTTAGATTTTTTTAAACTTCTAAAAGTTACTACTATACTTGATATAATTATTCCAAACACTGATATAATAAGTAATGTTGTATAACAAACTGCACTTGCTTTCTCTGTAATAGGCCAAATATAATTAAATAAATAACTTAATCCTATTGTAAAAATAGCAGTTAAAATTAAACTTAATCCAAAATATAAAAATACTTTAGCATAAAAATAAGAACTACTTATTTCTGAATATACATTACTATTATTTTCATAAACGCATTGATCATCATTTCTCATAATTTAACCTCTTTTTTTAAAAATGAGTGCACAAAGTGCACTCATTAACTTAATTATAAAATATTATGTAATAATTCTTTATAACTTTCGAGTTTTAAACTTGCTCCACCTACTAAAGCACCATCTACATCTTTTTGAGATAAATATTCTTTAATATTATTAGGTTTAACACTTCCGCCATATAAAATTCTAATTTTATTAGCAACTTTAGCTCCGTATAATCCTCTTAAAGTTTTTCTAATGAATGCACAAATACTTTCAGCAATTTCGCTAGATGCATTTTTTCCTGTTCCAATAGACCAAATTGGTTCATAAGCAACAATTACTTTTGTTGCGTCTTCACTTGAAACATTTTCAAAACCTTTTAAAATTTGTTCTTTAACAAATTCTTTAGTTTTTCCTTCTTCAAATGTTTCTAATGATTCACCACAACAATAAACAGGAATCATATTATTTTTTAATAAAGCTAAAATCTTTTTATTACATTTTTCATTAGTTTCATTATCGTAAGTTCTTCTTTCACTGTGTCCAACTAAAGACATATCAATATTAATATCTTTTAACATTGGAATAGAAATTTCGCCAGTATAAGCACCACTTTCTTCAAAATGTACGTTTTCAGCTCCAACTAATAATGATTTTTTTACAATTTTTTTAACGCTTTGTAAATCTAAATAAGGAACACAAATTCCAATATCAATTTTATGAGATTTAGCTTCTTTACCTAATTCTTTTGCACTTTTAGCAAATTCATTAGCTTCGGTAACTGTTTTATTCATTTTCCAGTTACCTAATAATAATTTTCTTCTCATAAATTATCCAATAACATCAATTCCAGGTAAGTGACCATCATTTTCAATCATCTCAAGTGATGCACCTCCACCTGTAGAAACATGGCTAAATTTATCAACATAACCAAATTCTTTTGCAGCAGCAGCACTATCTCCTCCACCAATGACAGAGAAACAATTTTCATTATGTGCAATTGCTTTACAAATTCCTAATGTACCGTCTTGGAATTCAACTCTTTCGAAAACTCCAACAGGTCCATTCCAGAAAATTAATTTTGCAGTTCTGATAATATCAGAGAATCTTTCAACAGTTTTTTGACCAACATCCATTCCATTATAACCATCTGGAATACATTCATTAGCAATACCAATGTCAGTATCAACAGTTCTAATATCTGTTGGATTATCAAAATTATCAGCTACTTTTGTATCAATAGGTAATACAATCTTACCACTTGCATAACATTCTCTTGCATAATCTAATTGATCATCTTCAACTGGAGAATCACCTGTGTTCATACCTAAAGCTTTATAGAATGTAAAACACATAGCTCCACCAATTAAAATCTTATCACATTTCTTTAATAAAGAATTGATAACTTTAATTTTATCAGAAACTTTAAAACCAGCTAAAATAGCAACATATGGATGTTCATCACCTCTAACACATGCACCTAAATTCTTAACTTCTTTTTCCATTAAGTAACCAAGAGCAACTGGTAAACCTTTAGATTTTAAAATTTCAGGAACACCATAAGTTGAAGCGTGAGCTCTATGAGCACTACCAAAAGCATCCATTACGAATGCATCAACGTTACTAGCCCAATCAGCAGCTAATTCTGCATTATTCTTTTCTTCACCTTTTTCATAACGTGTATTTTGAACAAGTAAAACTTCTCCAGGATTTAATTTAGCAATAGCTTCTTTTAATTCTGGTCCACTTGTTGCTTCACAAAAATAAACGTTAACATTTGGAAGATGACCTTGTAAGCAAGGAAGAACATATTTCATATTATTTTTTTCTTTTGCTTTTTGAATTTCAGCATCATCTACCTTACCCCATTTAATTTTTCCTAAATGGGACATTAAGACTAAACTAGCACCTTCACTTAAGAGTTTTTTAATTGTTGGTAAAGCTTGAACAACACGGTTGTCATCTCTAATTTCACTTCCTTTTAATGGGACGTTGAAATCAACTCTTACAAGTACTTTTTTGCCTTTTAAATTTTTTAATTCATCGATTGTATGCATAAATACTCCTTTTATATAATAAAAGGCCTAGTATAAACTAAGCCTTTTGTTTAACAATTTAAATTATTTTAATTCAGCGAAATATTTAATTGTTCTAACCATTTGGCTTGTATATGAATTTTCGTTATCATACCAAGAAACGACTTGAACATGATATGTTTCATCATCTAATTTATGAACCATAGTTTGTGTTGAATCAAATAATGATCCATATGTCATACCAATAATATCACTTGATACTAATGGTTCGTCTGTCCAACCATATGAAGCTGAAGTATGAGCTTTCATATAATCGTTAATAACTTCTGGAGTTAAATCTTTTCCTTTACAAACAGCAACTAAGATTGTTGTAGAACCTGTTTTAACAGGAACTCTTTGTGCTGAACCAATTAATTTACCATTTAATTCTGGGATAACTAATCCGATTGCTTTAGCAGCACCTGTGCTATTTGGAACAATATTTTCAACAGCAGCTCTTGCTCTTCTTAAGTCACCTTTTCTATGTGGACCATCTAAAACCATTTGATCACCTGTGTAAGCGTGAACTGTAGTCATAATACCACTTTGAATTGGAGCTAAATTATTTAAGCAATTTGCCATAGGAGCTAAACAGTTTGTTGTACAGCTTGCAGCTGAAATAATTTTATCTTCTGGAGTTAAAGTTTTTTCATTAACACCGAAAACAATTGTTGGTAAATCTTTTCCTGCTGGAGCAGAAATAACAACTTTCTTAGCACCTGCTGTAATATGAGCAGAAGCTTTTTCTTTTGATGTATAGAAACCTGTACATTCTAAAACGACATCAACACCTAATTCACCCCATGGAAGATTAACTGCATCTTTTTCGCTATAAATTCTAATTTCTTTTCCATCAACGACAATTGAATTTTCTTTAGCAACAACTTTATCAGCTAAAGCATATTTACCTTGTGCTGAATCATATTTTAATAAGTGTGCTAACATTTTTGGTTCTGTTAAATCGTTAATTGCAACGACTTCATAACCTGCAGCATTAAACATTTGTCTAAATGCTAAACGTCCGATTCTACCGAATCCATTAATTGCTACTTTAATAGCCATCTTTATATTTCCTCCTTAAAGAAATTTAACATAATTATTATATAAAAGTTTTTAATACTTTAAAAGTTTAATTATTAAATTTTTGAATATTTTATTATTTAAACTAATTATTTAAAGTTTCATTTAATTTTAATGATCCATTTTCAACTTTTAGTTCATAATATTTATTAGGTTTGATTTCTTGTTTAATAATCTTTTCTGCTAAATAAGTTTCAACATTATGTTGAATAAATCTTTTTAATGGTCTTGCACCAAAATCCTTAGAAAAAGAATTATCTACAATCCAATTATCTAAATTTTCGTTAAAATCAATATGATAGTACTCATTTTCAAGTCTATTTTTTAATTCATTAATCATTTTACGAGAAATTTTATAAGTGACTTCTTTATTTAAAGGATTGAATGTAACAATTTCGTCGATTCTATTTAAAAATTCAGGTTTAAAATGAGCATTTAATAATTGTTTTAATCCATCATTATTGCCATTTAAAATTTCTTCACTTCCTACGTTACTAGTCATAATAATTACAGTATTTCTAAAATCACATAATCTTCCTTGAGCATCTGTTAATCTACCTTCATCCATTATAGATAAAAGTAAATTTATTACATCAAGTGAAGCTTTTTCAATTTCATCAAATAAGACTATTGAGTATGGATTATGTCTTACAGGTTCAGTGAGTTGTCCTCCTTCTTCATATCCAACATATCCAGGAGCAGCTCCAATTAATCTAGATACGCTATACTTTTCTTGATATTCTGCCATATCTAATTTAATTATTTTACTAGGTGAATCAAATAAAGCTTCTGCTAAACTTCTAGCAACTTCAGTTTTACCAACTCCCGTTGGGCCCATAAACATAAAAGATCCAATAGGTCTAGATTCATCATTTATACCAGCTCTTTGTCTTAATATTGCATTACTAACTAGTTCAATTGCTTCATCTTGACCTATAACTCGTTTTTTAAGTTCCTCTTTTAAATTAACAACTCTTTCTTTTTCTCCTTTTTCAATTCTTGAAGTAGGTATATTAGTTAATTTAGAAACGATTTTTGCAATATTATTTTCATCTATTAATTCAGAAATAATATGATGTTCTTTACTTTTTTCTTCAATTTCATCAATTTCTTTTTGAATTAATGGAATTTCTTTATATTGAATTTCACTAGCCTTTTTGAAATTACTGTTATTGTAAGCATTTTGTAAATCAAAATTTAATGAATCTAATTTATTTTTTAAATCCTTACTTCTTTGAATTTCGTCTTTTTCTTTTTTCCATTCTTCTTTTATAGAATCGCTTTGTTTAATCAAATTTTCAAGTTCTTCGTTTAATTTTATAAGTCTAGTTTTACTTTGTTCATCTTTTTCACTTTCTAAAGCAAGTTTTTCCATTTTTAATTGATTAATTTTACGATCTATTTCATCAAGTTCATTAGGCATTGATTCGATTTCAACTCTAGCTTCTGCACAAGCTTCATCTAATAAGTCAATTGCTTTATCAGGTAAAAATCTATTTGGAATATATCTTGTAGAGTAATTAACACTTGCAACAAGTGCATTATCAGAAATATGAACACCATGATGAGCTTCAAATCTTTGTTTTAATCCTCTTAAAATTGATAATGTGTCTTCTTTTGAAGGCTCATCAATCATGATCGGTTGAAATCTTCTTTCTAAAGCACGATCTTTTTCAATATATTCTTGATATTCTTTTAAAGTTGTTGCACCGATACAATCAATTTCACCTCTTGCTAAAATAGGTTTTAACATATTAGAAGCATCAAGTGCACCACTACTTCTACCAGCACCAACAATTAAATGAATTTCATCAATAAATAAAATAATTTTATGATCACTTTCTTTAATTTTATTTAATACAGCTTTTAATCTTTCTTCAAATTCACCTTGATATTTAGCACCAGCAAGTAATGCACCCATATCAAGTTCAAATATTTCTTTATTTTGCAAAGTTAAAGGAACATCATTTTTAACAATTCTTGATGCTAATCCTTCTATAATTGCAGTTTTACCAACACCTGGTTCACCAAGTAAAATAACATTATTTTTAGTTTTTCTTGCTAAAACTGTAATAATATTTCTAATTTCTTCATCTCTTCCAATTACTGGATCAATTTTATTCTTTTTAACTTCATTTGTGATGTTTCTACCGAATTTTTCTAAAACATCTTTTTCTTTTTCATAATTCATTTCCATATAGAATCCTCCTATATTTCAATAAAATTATAAAACATTTTTAGCACTTGTCAAGTGAGAGTGCTAATTTATTTTTAATATTTAAAAAGTACAAATAAATCCACCTCTTTCGCTATAAAAACTACATAAGCCTTTATTCTCTTTTATTATTATTTCTTTAAATTTAAAATTTTCTTCAATAATCTTTTTTAAGTTTAAAGCAGTTTCTAAGCATTCTGTATGTGAAATAATTAAAACTCTGTTTGAACAATCATCACAAACACTTTTTATATATGCGATAATACGTTTAAAGACACCATGTAAGGATCTTATTTTTTCTTTAATTTTAATTTCACCATTTTCACCAACACATAATGGTTTAATACTTGCTAAATTAGCAATAAATGCTAGTGCTTTATTCATTCTTCCATTTTTAACTAAATTATCATATTTATCTAGTACAAAAAATAAATGAATATCTTTTTTATATTCTTCTAATATTTCTTTAATTTCATCAAAAGATTTTCCTTCTTTAATTAAAGAAATTGTTTTTCTTACAAGTAATTCAATTGCTCCACAAACTAATAAACTATCTATAATTACAATTTTATCTTTATAATCACTCATTTCACTAGCAACTTTAGCGCTATTTAAAACTCCTGATAATTTATGAGAAATTGTAAAAACAAAATAATAATCGCTTCCTTCATATTCTTTTAAAAATTCACTTGGAGAAGGACAACTTGATGATGATTTATTTTTAGATGCTTCCATATTTAAAAGCATTTGATGTACATCTAATGATTCGTTATCAATATATTCTTTATCTTCAATTCGTATAGTTAATGGTACAACAGAAAAATCAATATTTTCTTCTTGGAAATCGTTATTTTTTAAATTTGAAGAACTATCTACTATAATTTTATATTTCATTTTTTAACCCCTTAATAATTATATAGTATTTTATTTTTTTATAATAATTATTTCTTAATTTTTTATCATATTATTGATAAAATTATAAAAGTGAGGAATTTATGGCAAAATTAATACTTGTAGGTGGTGGTAGCGCATCTGGAAAAACTTACGTTATCGATGAAGTTGTTAAAATAATAGGAGAAAATAATGTAGTACATTTTTCAATTGATGATTATTACAAAGATTTATCTAATTTATCTTTTGAAGAAAGAAAGAAACAAAATTTCGATCACCCAAAAGCATTTGATTGGAAATTAATGTATTCACAATTAAATGAATTAAAAAATGATAAACCAATTCAAAAACCTATTTATGATTACGTAATTCATAATAGATCCAAAGAAACAAAGCTTGTAGAACCTAAAAAAATTATAATTGTAGAAGGTATTATGGGACTTGTTAATAAAAATATAAGAGAACTCGGAGACTTAAAAATTTTTATTAACGCTTCAAGAGAAAGAAGACTTGTAAGAAGACTTGATAGAGATGAAAAAGAAAGAGGTCGTGATAGAGAATCAATTTTAAATCAATATTTCTCTACTGTTCAACCAATGTATGAAGAAATAATAGGACCTAGTCAATATTACGCTGATTTAATCATCAATAATGATGGTTATGATAATAGATCAATTGAAGTTTTAGGAGCTGTTTTAAAAGCTTTTCTAAACGATGAAATTCATTAATGAGTATGGAAAATATTTTTGATTTAAAAATTTCTGATTTTTTTAAAAATATTCTAGAAAATTTTGGAGGGCCTCAATCTCGATATTGTTCTATTTGGACTAATGTTTCATGTTTATTTTTATTATTCATAATATTAGGTATTTTCTTTATTATGAAAAAAGAATATCGAACATTAGGAATAATTTTAATTGTTTCAGGATTATTAACCTTTTTAATAAATGAAACTGGAATAAAACAAATTTTTAAAAGAGTTAGACCATGGATTTATTTTTATAGTGATGAAGCAAATTTAAATTCTAACCCTTTAAATATGTATTGTCCTGGATTTTTAGTTACTAGTTATTCTTTTCCTTCAGGACACTCTTCATTAGCATCAACTGGTGCTAATACATTGTTATTTTATTATTTATTCATTGATAAAAAACAAGATAAGACACTAAAACGATATACTATCTTAGGCTTTATAGTACTAGGATTAGTATTCTTATCTCGTTTAGCACTTTTACATCACTACTTTACAGATTGTCTAGCAGGTATTTTTGAAGGTCTTCTAATTGCACTACTTGTAGTGTTTATTACTCACATTATTCTAAAGAAGAGAGAATCGAAAAAACTTGGTTAGAAAAATCATCATATAAGTGTGAAGAGCTCCTTTTAACAATTTCTAAAGATGAAGTTGGACAAAAGGAGTTTTTTGTTAACTTTAACATTGATATATCATTTCCTCCATCTCCGAAGACAAATAATTCTCTATCATTTAAATTGAAGGTATTTAGAATAAATTTAATCCCCTCACCTTTATTTCCGTTTCTTGGAGAAAAATCTATCCAATTGTTATTTGAATCAAATATTTCTATATCTTTATAATTTTTATTAAATTCATCATATAAAGAATAATATTTTTCATCAACTTCTTTTTTAAACATAGATATTTTAATAATATCTTCATTAATTAGATTTAAAAACTCATCAATATTAAAGTTCGACTTTAATTTTGTATTCGTTAAAATATAGTCAGAATAGACATCACCTTCTAAACTATAATAATAACTCTTTAAAGGTGTTGATATTAATATAAAGTCATAATATTTTAAACTATCAAGATATCTAATAAGTTCACGCGCAAACTTATTCTCAAATTTATTTACATAAAGAATTTTATCTTTATAAACAACAATATTTCCATTTTCTGCACAATAAAAAATATCATCATTATTTACAAATAATCTTCTTAAATCACGATAATTTCTCCCACTAGCTATTATAAGAGTGTTATTTAATTCAAGAATCTTATCAAAAGCTTTTTTAACGTTTAAAGATAATTCTTTTTCACCTTTTTTAAGACATGTTCCATCAATATCACTAACAAAAATTTTATTCATGGATATATCATATCTTAAAATAAATTAAAAATAAATTTAAATCACCTCCTATATAACAAGAAGGTGTTAAAATAAATTATTTACATTTTTTTATAAAATTTTTAAAAATATTTTTATATAATGTGTTTATGAAAAATTTAAAAGGTAATATTCTTTATGGACAAAGTGGCGGTCCAACTTCTATTATTAATTCAAGTGCATATGGATTAATTAAAGCTGCAATTAATAATCCAAATATTAATGAAATTTATTGTATGCATAATGGACTAGAAGGATTATTAAAAGAAGAGTTAATTAAAATTAATAAATCTAAAGATTATTCTTCTTTAATTTTTACTCCTGGAGCATATTTTGGAAGTAATCGTCATAAAATTAAAGATTATACTGAAGATGAAAGTGAATATCTTAAAATATTAGAAATCATTAAAAAATATAATATTAGATATCTTTTTTATAATGGTGGAAATGATTCAATGCACACTTTAAATAAAATAGGTGAATATATAAATTTAAAGGGTTATGAACTAAAAGTATTTGGTATTCCTAAAACTATAGATAATGATTTATATAATAATTATTTTTCATTAGGTTTTATTACTGCTTCAAATTTTATTAAAAATTCTATTTTAGAAATAGCATTAGATGATAAAAGTTATAATAAAGGAAGAGTTAATATAATTGAAACAATGGGAAGAAATGCAGGATGGCTTGCAGCATCTTCTTTACTTATTGAAGATTATGGAATAGATATTGATATATTAGAAATACCTGAAATATCTTTTGATATAGAAGAATTTTTAGATAAAGTTAAAAATATATATGAAAAAAAAGGACATTGTTTAGTAGTTATTTCAGAAGGTATTAAAAATAAAGATAATAAATTAGTATATAAAACAAATTTAAAAAAAGATGAATTTAATCATCATTCTTTAGGAGGAATATCTCATTATTTAGCGTCTTTAGTAGAATCTATTTTAGGTTATAAAGTAAGATCTTTTGAATTATCATTACTTCAAAGAGCCTCTTCATTAACTTTAAGTGAATTAGAAGTTAATTTAGCAATATCTTTAAGTGAATATATCTTAAATCAAGCTTGTAATACTGATTCTAATTTTAAAGTAGGTTCTATAAATTATTCTAAAGATAAAGATTTTTATTTTGTTTTAGAAGATTTAGAAAATGTTGCTAATTTTGAAAGAAAAATTGATCAAAATTTCTTTAATCCTGATTCTTCAATTAATAAAGAAAAAGTTAAAGAATATTTTAATCCATTAAAATCTAATATATTAAATCCTTTTAATAATGAAGGAATGATAAATATTTTAAAAAAGTAAATTTACTAAACTAGGATAATCTACAAAAGGATTTCTATTACCTTGAAGATTATATACTAAATTATTTCTAGTTTTTTCAAATTCATCTACTGGATCTAATTCATTCCATTTTTTTAATATACTTAAAACTCCAAATTCACTAGGTTTATCTTTAGTATCAATAGGTGATAAAGTAGATTTTTCTTTAGCAAGAGGATTTTCTACTATACTTAATGCAGGAGATTCTTTTCCATTTGAATCACTTTCAATATATTTATAATATCTACTAGCCATATAGAATATGCTTCTAGCAATATCTCCTTTTTCATTATCACAAGGTTCAAAATATCCTATTTTATTACCATTACTATCCGTAGAATCATAATAATAAGTTTTAGTAACTCCATCATTACTTATACAAGTACTATAATTAGAATTAGAATTTTTAACATCATTATAAAATCTATCATTATGACCTGTTTGATTGCCTCTATAATCACTACTTCTTAAATTATGTAAATCAGTACCTGCTAATAAATTTTTATATTCTTCATTCTCATAATTAAATCCATATGATTTAGGTAAAATATGTTCTCTATCTAATTTTTTATTAGTATTACCATCTTTAGGAAATAAATAATCTTCTTCTTGATATAAAATATCCATATAAACATTTCTATTCCATACTCCTAAATTAACTTCTTCTATAGTTAAAGGGGAACTAACAAAATTTCTATCTACTAAGCAATAATTAGCCCAGTTTTTATTAATATTAAACTCAGAATTATTACCTTCATATTTTACTTTTCTTTGATTAGATTTTAGTAAATTAAATAATTCATCTTTAATAGAATCTATATTTTTAGAAAAATCTACACTAATATAATAATTCTTAATTTCTTCTTTATTATATTGATAAAATACACTATTATTAGTTAAATTATATTTAGAATTATCAATTAAACTTGCAACATTAGGATTATTATAATCAAAATTAGAATAATCTATATTACTATCTGTGTTATCTTTGTCAGTATTGTCTTTATCAGTATTATCTTTATCAGTATTATCTTTATCAGTATTATCTTTATCAGTTATATAATAATTATTATAAAAATAATAACCTCCTACAACGCATCCTACTAATAAAAAAACTATAATTGAAATAATAATAGAAGATTTAGTTCTTTTATTTTTTTTAATATTTTTTGGTTTACTAGTTTTAGTTTTTTTAGTAGTTTTTTTATTACTACTAGTTTTATTTTGTGATTTATTATTTTCCATAAATAATAATATAAAGAATTTAATTAAAAAAATAAACAATTTTAATTTACGAATTTAAATTTTTAATATAAATAAAAGAAAAAGAGATTAACAAATCGTTAATCTCTTTTAGTATTAATTTATGGCGGAGTAAGAGAGGATCGAACTCTCGCCCCGGTTACCCGAGCTACTTCCTTAGCAGGGAAGCCCCTTCACCACTTGGGTATTACTCCACTACCTTATAATTAATGCTTAAATAATATATCATAAAAAATAAATTAAATCTATAACTTTTTTTAAAAATAATAGGAAGAATAATCTTCCTATTATTTTAATTATTAATAAGCTCTTCCAAAATAAATTACATATTTTGCTTTTTTACCACAAATTGGACAAGTTTCATCAAATCTAATTTGATCAAATGGCATACATCTTGATGTAGCTTGATATCTTTCTTTAATTGCAATTTCACAAGCTTCATCTCCACACCACATCATCTTAACAAATCCACCTTTATCTAAAGCTTCTTTTAATTCTTTTTCTGTATGAACTTCTCTTATATTTGCAAGTAAATTCTTTAAAGCAGCATTATACATTTCTTCATGTACTAATTTTAATAATCTATTAACTTCATTTAATATATCATTAATATTAACTACTTCTTTACTTCCATCATTTCTCTTACAAATTGTAACTACACCTTTTTCTAAATCTCTTGGACCAAGTTCAATTCTTAAAGGTACACCTTTCATTTCATATTCAGAGAATTTCCATCCTGGAGTTTTATCACTCTTATCAAATTTAACTCTAATTCCAGCATTATTTAATGTTTCATATATTTCTTCACATTTTTTATTAACGCCTTCTTTTTGCATTTGAATAGGAATAATAACTACTTGAATTGGTGCTACAAATGGAGGTAAAACAAGTCCATTATCATCTCCATGAACCATAATTAAAGATCCAATTAATCTAGTAGATGCTCCCCAACTTGTTTGATAAGGATTTTTTAATTTTCCATCTTTATCTAAAAATTGAACACCAAATGCTTTTGAAAAACCATCTCCAAAAAAATGACTTGTTCCACTTTGTAAACATTTTCCATCATGCATTAAAGCTTCAATTGTATAAGTTTCTACAGCACCTGAAAATTTTTCTTTTTCAGTTTTCTTACCTTTTATAAAAGGGATAGCTAATAAATCTCTACCTGTTTTATCATAAATTTCTAACATTTTTAATGTTTCTTCTCTAGCTTCTTCTTCACTAGCGTGCATTGTATGACCTTCTTGCCATAAAAATTCACTTCCTCTTAAAAATGGTCTTGTAGTTTTTTCCCATCTAACAACACTACACCATTGATTATACATCTTTGGTAAATCACGATATGATGAAATAATATGAGCAAAATGATCTGTAAAAATACATTCACTTGTAGGTCTAATAATTAATGGATCTTGTAAAGATTGTCCTCCTCCTTGAGTAGCTACTAAACATTCAGGAGCAAAACCTTCAACATGATCTTTTTCTTTTTGAAATAATGAAGTAGGAATAACCATAGGCATATAAACATTTTCAGTACCTACTTTTTTAAATTCATTATCCATATATTTTTGAATTTGTTCCCATATAGCGTATCCATAAGGTCTATAAATAATAAAACCTTTAGCTTCACTATAATCCATTAATTCAGCTTTTTTACATACATCAGTGTACCATCTTGCAAAATCTTCATCTCTTGATGTAATTGCTTTATTTTTAATATCTCCCATAACTTCTCCTAATTTTTACTAATATTTGATAATTTTTTAATTATTTTTCTTTCTATTGGATTAATTGAATTTGATTTTTGAGAAATAATTTCACTTCCAAAATAATTAATACCAGATTTATTAAATAATTCAATTTCAATAAATGAATTACTTCCTAAAATAATTAAAGGTTTATTAAATCCTACTATTCTATCTAATAAAGAGTGTATTTGCATAAATTCTTTAGAATCATTTTTAACATCTTTATTTAAATTAGTTTTAACAAAGAAACAATTTAATTTAGAACAAATATTTTTATTAATATAAATATCGTTATTCTCAATTAAACCTCCAATTTCTGCTCCAACATTAGTTAATTTTTCAATTAATTGTAAAGATTCTTCTTCATTATTTAATAATTCTCTTAAATCTACAATAAACATTAAATGTGTATCATTAATATTTTCTATTTTAGTTAAAGAATTTAATAAATTCATTAAATTATTCTTTTTAATTTTAATTGCTAATTTAGAGAAATAACTTTCTCTTTGAGATAAATAAATAGGTAATATCTCCCTAATTCCTAATGTATAAATATCTTTATCTTTTTTAAATAATTCAGAATTTTCTACTAAATCTTCAAAATCATCATATTTATCATCATTAAATTTAAAATCTACTAAATAACCAAAATTAGATATAGGTCTTAAATTAGAATTAGTTATTTTAACAATATTAGTAAATTCATATTTAATTGATTTATCTCTAATAATATTAATTAAATCATCTTTTTGATTTTCAATAATTTGATTCTCATTAGATTTAAATATAGCAGCATTAGTTTCTTCATTAGTTAAACGTGTATAAATATCTTCTAATTGATTATACATAACATCATATTCATGATTAAGTTCACTTACTAAACCTGCTACTATATAAAAATTAAAATTAGAGATATAATTTCTCATTTCAAATGTTTTTAACAATCCTTTATTAATTTTATTAATCATTTTCTTTAAAGAATATCTTGTAATAGCTTTAGATTCAAATAAATCAATTTCAAAATTATTATGATCTTTAAAATAAAAATAAACAGAATTAGAAGGTAAAATTTCATATAAACTATCTAATAAAATATATTTAATTTTATTTTCATTATAACTAATATAATTACTATCTTTTTTTTCAATTTTAATAATAATTGAACATCCTCTTAAGAATTTACCATTCTCATACATATTAGAAATATCTTTAAAATCATATAAAATAGGATTAAAAGTATTCTTATTCCTATTATAAACAGAAGGTAAATTTAATAAGAATTTACTATCAAAATAAATAATTTTATCTTTTTTAATAACATTATAAGCATCTAATAAATTCTTATGATAAATCTTTTTATTTTCTAAAATCATTTTAGTATTAAAAATATTACAATTAAATTCACTATTCTCTTTAAAATCATTACTTATTAATTCTTCACACCATAAAAGAAAATTATTTCTATCTTCTTCTGATATTAATTCTAAAAATTTATCTAAAGATAATTCTTTAGATATTTTATTGTTATTAGGATTAAAAATAGTTACTTCCTTATTTAATAAATCAACTTTTAAAAAATTATGATTTATAGAATGTTTTTTATAAGAAACTTTAATTTCAGTATCTTTTCTCTTTAAAATAAAAATAACTATTAAAAAAGAAATAAGTAATATAGCAATAAATATACTATAAACCCATGTAATAATAGGCCAGTTAAAAAAATTGTCTAAAATAAACATAACTTTATTATACTCTATTCTTAATTTAAAATTAATCTTTTTATTATAATTTTATAAACAATTTGATATAATAAATTTGTTATTTATACACTGTATTTTTTAAATATAATTTAAGGAGAAAATATGCGTAAAGAATATATAAACTATAATTGGTATTTTAAAGAAAATTTTAATGAAAATGATTTAAAATTAAATAATTTTAATGATTTTATTGAAGTTAATTTACCTCACACTAATAAAGAAACTCCATTAAATAATTTTAATCAAAGAATATCTAATTTTGTTTCTATTTATAAAAAGAAAATTAATATAGAATCATTAGATATTGATAATATTATTGTATTTGAAGGTGTAGGTCATAAAAGTGATGTTTATTTAAATGAACATAAAATATATTCTAATTATTGTGGATATAATGAATTTAAAGTTAATTTAAATGAATACGCTCATTTAGGAGAAAATGAATTATCAGTTGTAGTAGATTCTAATGAAATAGATCAACCTCCTTTTGGATTTGTTATTGATTATTTATGTTTTGGAGGTATATATCGTGATGTTTATTTAGATAAATTAAATAAACTTCATTTAAATAATTATTATTTCCATCATGATAAAGATAATATTTATATTGATTATAATTTATCTTTAAATGAAGATTGTATTATTAAAGCAGAAATTAAAAATTATCATCAAGTAATTTCTTTAGAATGTAAAAATGGAGAAATTTTAACTACTCCAATTACAGAAGTTGATCTTTGGAGTCCTGAATATCCTAATTTATATGAATTAAATATTAAAATAATTAAAGATAATGAAATTGTTGATGAAATTAATGATAAAGTAGGATTTAGATTTATTGAATTTAAAGAAGATGGATTCTATTTAAATAGTCAAAAATTAAAAATAAGAGGTTTAGATAGACATCAATCTTATCCTTATGTAGGTTACGCAATGCCTAAAAGTATGCAAGAAGATGATGCATATATTTTAAAAAATAAATTATTTTTAAATGCAGTAAGATTATCTCATTATCCTCAATCAATTGATTTTTTAAATAAATGTGATGAACTTGGTTTACTTGTTTTTGAAGAAATTCCAGGATGGCAACATGTTGGAGATGAAGCTTGGCAAGAAAAAGCAATCAATAATGTTAAAGATATGATATTAAGAGATAGAAATCATCCTAGTATTTTTATTTGGGGAGTAAGAATTAATGAATCTGGAGATAATCATAATTTTTATACAAAAACAAATGAAATGGCTCATTTTTTAGATCCTTATCGTCCTACTGGAGGAGTTAGATGTAATAAATTCTCTGAACTTTTAGAAGATGTTTATACATTTAATGATTTTATATGTACAAATAAAGGTGTCTCTTTACATAAAAAAGAATGGGTTACTGATACTCATAAAGGATATTTAGTAACTGAATATGGTGGACATATGATGCCTACTAAAATGTATGATAGAGAAACAAGAAGAACTGATGTTGCTTTATTACACGCTAATGTTTTAAAAGAAGCTAGTCAATATAATTTAGTAGCAGGTTCATTTGGATGGTGTTTTGCAGATTATAATACACATGAAGATTTTGGAAGTGGAGATTTAATTTGCTATCATGGAGTATTAGATATATTTAGAAATACAAAATATAGTGCATATCCTTATATGACTAAATCAAAAAATCCTTTCTTAGAAGTAACAAGTAATTTTAATATTGGAGAACATGATGGAGGATATATTAGATATTTTGCTATTATGACTAATTGTGATAAGGTAGAAATGTATCATAATAATTTTAAAGTTGCTACTTATTCTAATTTAAATGGAGATTTTAATGGATGTTTTAAAGTAGATGATTTACTTGGAGATATTTTAATTAAATTAGAAAATAAAACTAAAGAAGAATCAGATCATATAAAAGAAATTTTAAAATTATTATTAGAATATGATATGATTCAAAGAGATTTTATTATTGAAAAATATGGTAAAAAAGATGTTGAAGAAACTTATCAATTATTTGGAAAATATGTTTCTAATTGGGGAAGTCATCCAACTCCTTATACATTTATAGGTTATATAGATGAAGAAAAAGTAATTCAAATTACTAAAGGTCCTCAATATATTGATCATATTGATATTTCTTTAACTAGTAATGTTATGCACACTAAAAGAAGTTATGATGTAATTAAAGTTACTTTAGAAGCTATTGGTAATTTAAATAATAGATGTGAATTTGCATTTGATTCTTTCTATGTTAAAACTAGTGATAATATAAAAGTAATTGGAGATGATATTTTTAGTTTAAATTCAGGTATTAGATCTTTCTATATTAAATCATTAGAAAAAGTAGGAAAAGGAAAAATAGAAATTATTTCATCTAGATTTGGTACTATTAATTTAGAAGTTGAATTAAAAGAGGATTAATTATGAATAAAAAAATAAGTACACTTCTTCTTTCTTCTTTATTATTAATAAATATGACAAGTTGTAATAATTCTAATGATAATGAATATATAATTAATGATTCTAATTTAAAAATAAATAATAAATTAGATAATAATCAAACATTTTATGAAATATTTGTAGGTTCATTTTCAGATTCTAATAATGATGGAATAGGAGATTTAAGAGGTTTAATTAATCGTTTAGATTATTTAAATGATGGAGATCCTAATAGTGGTAAATCATTAGGAGTAACAGGTATTTGGTTAATGCCTATATTTGAATCTTATTCTTATCATAAATATGATGTAGTAGATTATTATAAAATAGATCCAAGTTATGGAGATATTGAAGATTTAAAAGAATTAATTAATGAATGTGATAAAAGAGGGATTACTTTAATTATAGATTTACCTATTAATCATACTTCTACTCATAATAAACGGTTTATTAATTTTAAAAATGCATTAAGTACGAATGATTTATCTTCTCAATATGCATTTTATTATACTTATTGTAAAAGTGATGAAAGTTTAAAAGGAAGAACAACTGCTCCTTTAGGAAACACTAATTATCGATATGAATGTAATTTTGATTCTTCAATGCCTGAATTAGATTTTGATAATCCTTTAGTAAGAGAGGAAGTATTAAATATTGCTAAATATTATTTAGATTTAGGTATTGATGGATTTAGATTTGATGCCGCTAAATACATTTATTATGGAGAAAATACTAAATCAATAGAATTTTGGGATTATTATATGAAAGAATTAAGAAAAATAAATCCTGATGTTTATTGTGTAGGTGAAGTTTGGGATGGAGAAGGTACTATTTTAGATTATTATGATGCACTTGATTGCTTTGATTTTTCTTTTTCTCAACAAGCAGGATATATTGCGCAAGCTAGTTTAAATGGAAATGTTAATTCATATATTTCTAAATTAATTTCTTATTATAATAATACTAAAAAACATAATTCTAATAGTGTAATGGCACCTTTTATTTCTAATCATGATATGGATAGAGCAGCAGGATATTTATCAGTTTCTAATGGAAGTGCGTATGTAGCTGCAAATTTATTACTTTTAACTAATTCTACTCCTTTTATATATTATGGAGAAGAAATTGGAATGAAAGGTTCTAGAGGTAGTTCTTCTACTGACGCTAATCGTAGATTAAAAATGTTATGGGGAGATGATGATACTGTTTCTAATCCTACAGGTTCTACTTATAGTGATGATAAACAAGTTAATGGTAGTGTTAAATCTCAAAAAGAAGATTCTACAAGTTTATATAATCATTATAAAAAATTAATTATGATGAGAAATGCTAATAAAGAAATTAGCGATGGTACTTATAAAATAGTTAATTTAAAAGTATCTTCTAGTAGTGTAGGTGGATTTATTGCAACTTTAGATAATTCTTCTTGTTTAGTTATTCATAATACAAGTGATGAAGAATATGAAATTGATATATCTGAATATGGTTATAATAAAATCAATTCTTATGCAGGTGTTAATAAAGCAAGTCTTGAAAATAATATTTTAAAATTAGGTGGAAAGACTTCTGTTATATTAAGAAAAGGAGAATAATAATATGAAAAAAAATCTTAAAAAAACTGTTATTGCTTTAGCTTCTCTTTTAGTTACTTCTTGTGGTTCTAAAAATAATTATAAACCATTAGAAAATGTTGAATCTTCTTTATATATTAAAGAAGTTAGTAATTTAAAAGATGATTTTATTAAAGGAATGGATGTTTCTCAAGTTATTTCTTTAGAAAATAGTGGAGTTAAATATTATAACTTTGATGGAGAGGAAGAAGATGTAATTAAAATCTTAGCAGATTATGGTTTTAATTATATTAGAGTTAGAGTATGGAACAATCCTTTTGATTCTAAAGGAAATGGATATGGTGGAGGAAATTGTACCATTGATACTGCTTTAGAATTAGGTAAAAGAGCTACTAAATATAATATGAAATTATTAGTAGATTTCCATTATTCAGATTTTTGGGCAGATCCAGGTAAGCAATATGTACCTATTGCGTGGAATGATATGGATATTGATTCAAAAGCTCAAGCTTTATATGATTATACATTTGATTCATTAACAAAACTTAAAAATGCTGGAGTTGATGTAGGAATGGTTCAAATTGGTAATGAAATTAATAATGGTATTGCAGGAGAAGATAGATGGTTTAATCGTGCTAGTTTATTAGAACAAGGCTCAAAAGCTACAAGAAAAGTATTTCCTAACGCTAAAATTGCATTACATTTTGCAAATCCTGAAAATTCAGATAATTATAAATCAATTGCATCTAAATTAAATTATTATGAAATTGATTATGATGTTTTTGCATCTAGTTATTATCCTTATTGGCATGGAACATTAGAAAATTTAGAGTCTACTTTAAATTATATTTCTTCTACATATGATAAAGATGTTATGGTAGCAGAAACTTCTTATGCTTTTACTTTAGAAGATAGTGATTTTAGTAGCAATACAATTGGAGAAGGATCTAGTGTAGAAAAACCTCAACCTTATACAATTCAAGGTCAATCAAATCAAATAGTTGATGTAATTCAAAGTGTTGCGAACATGGATAGAGGAATTGGAGTATTTTATTGGGAAGGATGTTGGATTAGTGTAGGTACTGAATCTTGGGAGAAAAATCATGAATTATGGGAAAAATATGGTTCAGGATGGGCTAGTAGTTATAGTGCTATTTATGATCCTCAAGATGCAGGAAAATGGTATGGAGGAAGTGCTGTAGATAATCAAGCATTCTTTGATGCAACAGGACATCCTTTAGAATCATTAAAAACATGGGCTTTATTAAAAAAAGGAAATAAAGTTGAATTAAAAGCTGACGCTATTGAAGATACAAATTTAGTATTTGATTTAAATAGTGAAATAACTCTTCCTAGTAAAGTTAACGCTGTTATGAATGATGGAAGTAAAAAAGAAGTTGATGTAGTTTGGGAAAATGTTGACTATGAAACAATGAAAAATAATGGTGTTAATAAATATACTATTAAAGGTAAAGCTGCTGGAATGGACGCTACTTGTTATGTTTCAATGGTAGAATATAATTTTTTAACAAATTATAGTTTTGAAGAAGGTGAAACAGGATGGGTATTTAATGATTTATCAGGTAAAAATGAAGAATTATATGTTAAAGAAAAAGCAACAGATTCATTAACTGGTACAAAACATGCTCATTTCTGGAGTAGTGCTGCAAATGCAATTGAATTTAGCATAGAACAAAATGTTAAAGATTTAGCTACTGGTAAATATAAATTCGGAATTTCTACAATGGGTGGAGATTGTACTGATCAAGAAATTTATTTATATGTTAAAATAAATAATGAAATAGTTACTAAGAAATCTCTTAGCATCACTTCTTATGGTTCATGGGATTCTCAAATGTCTGATGAATTTAATTATGAAAGTGGAAATGATTTAGTAGTTGGAATTTATGTTAAAGTAGATAACGCTGGTGGATGGGGATCAATTGATGATGCCTTATTAAATTCTTGTAAATAACTTAAATTCTAAAAAAATAAATCTTGCAATTATTTAGTTGCAAGATTTTTTTAATAAAAACTTTAATATTGTTTTATAAAAATTTTAATATAATATTGATTTTTAAAATTAAGATAATTATAATATTTTTAATGAATGTAAGGGGTTTCATAGATTTAATTTTATACGTTTTGTAATAATAATCTTTAAAACCTTTTTACATCTAAAAAGGAGATTAAATAATGAAAAAATTTTTTGCAGGAATTAGTTTACTCGGTGTTGTAGCTTGTTTAGCATCATGTGGAGGTAATGATACTCCAAGTGGTGATCTTAAAGAATTCAATGCTACAATTTGGGTTTCTGAAACAGCAGGTGTTAAAGAATTAACACAAAAACAAGTTGACAAATGGAATGAAACAAATGGTCAATACAAAATCAATGCAACAATCGAAGGTATCACAGAAGCTGATAGTGCTTCTCAAATGTTAACTGATGTTGAATCAGGTGCTGATATTTATTGTTTTGCTCAAGACCAAATGAACAGACTTATTACTGGTGGTGCTTTAAATAAATTAGGTGTTAAAGCTAGTGAAAAAGTTCAAAGTGAAAACGTTTCAACAGCTGTTAATGCTGCTAAAGTAAACGGTGATATTTATGCTTATCCAATTACTGCTGATAATGGATATTTCATGATGTATGATAAATCAGTTGTTAAAGCAGAACATTTAGATAGTTTAGAAGATATCGTTGCAGATTGTGCTGCTGCTGGTAAAAATTTCTCAATGGAAAACGAAACATCAGCTTGGTATATCGCTTCTTGGTTCTTTGGAGCAGGTTGTGAATCAACATGGACTACAAATAGTGATGGTAGTTTCGCTTCAATTACAGATACATTCAATAGTGAAGCAGGTATTACTGCTATGAGAGGTATGCAACATTTAGTTAAAGCAAGTAACTATGTTTCAAGTTCAAATGCTAGTGACTTCGCTGCTGCTACTCCTTCTGCTGTTGTTATTACAGGTACATGGTCAGTTAAAGCTGCAAAAGATATCTTAGGTGATAATTTTGCTTGTGCTAAACTTCCTAAGTATACAGTTGATGGTAAGAGCTATCAAATGGGTTCATATTCAGGATATAAATTCATGGGTGTTAAACCTCAAAAAGATTCAGCAAAATCAGCTGCATTACATTCATTAACACAATATTTATCTGGTGAAGAATGTCAATTAGATAGATTTAATGAATTTGGATGGGGTCCATCAAATTTAGTAGATCAACAAAATGAAGCAGTTAAATCAGATGTCGCTTTAAGTGCTTTAAATGAACAAACTCCATATTCAACACCTCAAGGTCAAATTCATGGTTCTTGGTGGGATATTGCTAAAGTTTTAGGCGATAACGCAAAAGCTGCTGATTATGATGATAAAACTGCTTTACAAGCTGGATTAGATACATATAAAAATGCTATTGACGCTTTATTTAGTATGTCAGATGAAGAAAAGAGAGCATTCACAGTTATTGGATCATTAAAAGGTTCATCTTGGGGTACAGACTTTGAAATGGTTGAAGAACCAACAAATGTTTGGACAAGTGTTGATGCTTTCACAATTACTGATGATGATATTGCAAAAGGTTTAAATGAATTTAAATGTCGTCAAGGTAAATCATGGGATGTTTCCTATGGTAATGGTAGTGATAACTACAAAATTGAAAAAGCAGGTACTTACAAAATTAAATTAACTGTCACTGATGCTGGTGGAAGCATTGAATTAATTGAATGCTAATATAATTTAATATTAATTAGGTTGTACGTATATTTACATACAACCTAATTTACTTTAAAGGAGTTTATTATGAATTATTTAAATATCTCCGATTTACAATATCTAAAATTTAATGGATGGGAAAAATTTAAATATAATTTTGTAATGTTTTTTGTAAACATTGGACGATTCTTTAAACGTTTAGGTATCAAAATTGGAAAAGGGACTGTTAAATTAGCTAAAAAAATATGGTTTGAAATTGTATTTTTAGTAAAAAGTATTATTAAAGGTTCTTGGAAAACTTGGGTTTCTACTATCATAATGGGATTTGGCAATCTGATGAGAGGCCAATGGTTAAAATTTATTTTATTTGTTGGCTTCGAAATCGTTTTTATTCTCTATATGGCTTTATATGGAGGATATTGGCTAGGTAAATTTGGCACTTTAGGTACAATGGGTGCAGTTGAACAATATGATCCTACTTTAGATGCATATATCACAATTCACTATGATGATTCATTTAAAATATTATTATATGGTTTATTAACTATTTTATTTATTGTTGCAATGTTTGTAACATGGGCAATAAATATTCATCAATGTGCATTATTAGATCAAATTGAAAGAGAAGGTAAAAAAGTTAAATCAAATAAAGATGATTTAAGAAGTATGGTTGATGATCAATTCCATAAAACACTTCTTGCATTACCTGTACTTGGTATTTTATTCTTTACAGTTATGCCTATTATTTTCATGGTTTTAGTTGCATTTACTAATTACGATGTAAACCATGATGGTTATAGTAATTTATTTACATGGGTTGGATTTAGTAATTTCAATTCATTACTCTCATTTGGAGGAAGTAACTTCTTAGTTACATTTGGAGAAGTTCTTGCTTGGACATTAATTTGGGCTTTCTTTGCAACATTTACAAACTATTTCTTAGGTATGTTTGTAGCTATGTTAATCAATAAAAAAGGCATTAAATTAAAAAAATTATGGAGAGGAATTTTAGTTTTAACTATTGCTGTTCCTCAATTTATTTCATTATTATACGTTTCTAAATTATTCTCAATAAATGGTATTGTTAATGGTTTAATTACATCTATGGGTGGACACGCAATTGATTTCTGGGGTACAACTTGGATCGCTAGAGTCATGGTTATTGTCATTAATATTTGGATTGGTATTCCATATTTAATGTTAACTTGTACTGGTGTTTTAATGAATATTCCTAAAGATTTATATGAATCTGCAAAAATCGATGGTGCTAGTGGTTTCCAACAATATGCTAAAATCACTCTTCCATATATGTTATTCGTTACAGGTCCATTCTTATTAACTCAATTTATTGGTAATATTAATAACTTCAATGTTATTTATTTATTAACAGGTGGTGCTCCAAACAAATTAAATGGTGTTATTAATGGAACTGCTACTGGTGATACTGACCTTTTAATTACTTGGTTATTTAATCTTGTTACTGGATCAAACCCAAGTTATTACACAGCTTCAATTATCGGTATTTTAATCTTTATCGTTGTTTCAATTTTATCTTTAATTGTTTATAACGCAATGCCATCTACTAAAAACGAGGAGGATTTTGCATAATGAATACTCTTACACAAAGTTTAAAATTAAGAAAATTAGTTAAAACAGCAAAGAAAGAAAAAAATGAAAATATTCAATACGAAGATAATAATGTAACTACAAATAATCATAAACCTAAAAAACATATGGGTTTATCTCATTCTAGAGCAATTTCAAATACAATTGCTTATATAGTTCTTATTATAATTTCAGTAATTTGGCTTATTCCATTCTTTTGTATTTTCTGTGAATCATTTAGATGTGAATCTACTTACCAAGTTGGTTATGTTATTCCTAAAGAGTGGGGTTTTGATAATTATGTAAATCTATTTACTAATACAAATTTCCCAAGATGGTTCTTAAATACATTTGTAATTGCTTTATTTGTTTCTGTATTCCAAACATTATTCGTTCTTATGATGAGTTATGGTTTATCTAGACTTAGATTTAAAGGACGTAAATTCTTAATGAATTCAATGTTAGTATTAGGAATGTTCCCAGGATTCTTAACTTTAATTCTTTTATACAAATTATTAAATTCTTGGGGATTAACAAATGAAAACGCAATGTGGGGTTTAATCATTGTTTATATTGCTTCAAGTGGTATGGGTTATTATGTTTCAAAAGGTTTCTTTGATACAATTTCTAAATCATTAGATGAAGCTGCAAGAATTGATGGTGCATCTAGATTACAAATTTTCTACAAAGTAATCATGCCACTTTCAAAACCAATTGTTATTTATACAATTTTAACTGCATTTATGGCTCCTTGGGGAGATTTCGTTTTTGCTAAATATCTTGCTCACGCAACAAGTGATGGTATGAACGTTGCAGTTGGACTTCAAAATTTAATTTCAACACCAAACAGTCTTAATGCAAATTACACAACATTCTGTGCTGGTGGTATTGTTGTTGCTATTCCTGTCACTGTCTTATTTATGTTCTTACAAAAATATTATGTTGAAGGTGTTACAGGTGGTGCTGTAAAAGGTTAGGAGAAAAAATATGGCTAATGTAAAATTAACAAATGTTAAAAAAGTCTATCAAGGTGGTGTTGTTGCTGTTGAAGACTTTAACTTAGATATTAAAGATAAAGAATTTATTGTTTTCGTTGGTCCTTCTGGTTGTGGTAAATCTACTACATTAAGAATGATTGCAGGACTTGAAGATATTAGTGGTGGTACTATTGAAATTGATGGTGAAGTCGTTAATGATTTACAACCAAAAGATAGAAATATTGCTATGGTTTTCCAAAACTATGCATTATATCCTCACTTAACAGTATTTGAAAATATGGCTTTCGCTTTAAGACTTAAAAGACCAAAGATTTCAAATGATGAAATTTATGAAAGAGTTACTAGTGCTGCTGAAACATTAGGTATCACAGATTTATTATTAAGAAAACCAAGAGCATTATCTGGTGGTCAAAGACAAAGAGTTGCTATTGGTAGAGCTATGGTTAGAGATTCTAAAGTCTTCTTAATGGACGAACCTTTAAGTAACTTAGATGCTAAATTACGTAATCAAATGCGTGCTGAAATTATTCTTTTACGTAAAAAAATTGATACAACATTTATTTATGTTACTCACGATCAAACTGAAGCTATGACTTTAGGTGATAGAATCGTTATCATGAAATTAGGTAAAGTTCAACAAGTTGGTACTCCTACTGAATTATTTGATATGCCAAAGAATTTATTCGTTGCTGAATTCATTGGTGCTCCAAAAATGAATGTTTTCAAAACTAATTTAGTTTATGAAGATGGTCAATATTATGTCACTCCATTCGGTTCTAAAATCTTAGTAAGTGGAGAAAAAGCTCAACTTTTAAGAGATAAAGGTATTGAATCAAGAGAAATTTTATTAGGTGTTAGACCTGAACATTTAGTATTATCAAAAGAAAAAGGTGCAAATACAATTTCTTCAAATTTAGAAGTCAATGAAATGATGGGTAGTGAAAATCACTTACACTTAAATGCATTTAATCCAAATTCAAGTGAAGCTGAAACTGGATCAAACAAAGTTATTTTAAGAGTTCCTACATTAAATTTAACTCAAGAAGAAAAAGAATCACTTGTTCCTGGAAAAGAAATTTATTTCACATTCTCAGGAAAAGTCATGCATTTCTTTGATCCAGAAACTGAAAATAACCTTTTAGTTGATGATCCAAAGGTTGAAGAAACTTCTGAAGTTGAAGAAGAAATTAAAGGTGAATAATATTTATAAAAACAATAATATTTAAAATTTATAATATAAACGTTTTTATTAAAATTCATTCTAATTCTAATAGACATTATAAGCATTAAAATAAATGCTTATCTTATAAAAATAATTTTAAAAGAGAGCATTAAAAGCTCTCTTTTTACTTAAAAGGACTATATTATGAAAAATAAGAAAAAATTAATATTATTATTCTCAGTTATTAGCATGCTTACATCTTGCTCACAATCTAATGATCAAAATCCTTCAAAAGAAGAATTTAAAGAAAGCATTGGTTTTTCTTTTCATTATAATAGAAGTGATTCTAATTATAATTCATATAATATGTGGATTTGGGAAACTGGAAAAGATGGTAAAGATTATAATTTTAATGGTGTAGATTCATATGGAGCTTACATGAATTTTTCATGGAGTGATTTTACAAGTGACATTAAAACTAATGGAATTAATTTTATTGTAAAAGAAGCTAAAACATGGGCAGAAGGTGCTCAAAAAGACGTTGATGAAGATAGAAAAGTAGACTTTTCGAAATTAGAATTTTCAAAAGAAGATGGTTTATACCATATTTATTTAAAAGAAGGCGATTCAAAAATTTATGGGGTAAAAGAAGATATAGATGAACAAATTACTTCTTCTTATATGTATCAAGACTACACTAGTAAAGATATAAGAATTAAACTTGAAACAAATAAAGAATATAGTAATATTGAAATTAAAAAAGATAATAAATTAATTTATTCATTAAGTGATAATATAAATGAAAATATAATTACAAATTCAGGTTTAAAATTTGAATATAATTTAAAAAATACATTACCTGAATTTGATTCATTATATTTAATTAATGTTACATTTAAAGATTCTAATAAAACTAAAACATCTTTATTAGATCTTACTAAATTATATAAATCTACATTATTTAATGAAAAATATACTTATAATGGGGAATTAGGTGCTATTTATACTTCAAGTTCTACTACATTTAAAGTATGGTCACCTGTATCTAAAAACATTGAATTAAGAATTTATAATTCAGGTACTCCTAAATCTATTTCAAGTTCAGGAGATGATTCTTATTCTTCTTATAAAATGGAGAAAGAAGATAAAGGTGTATTTACATATAAAATTGATGGAGATTTAGAAGGAAAATACTATACTTATGTAGTTACTAATAATTATTATAAAGAAGTTGAATTAGTAGATCCATACGCTAAAAGTACTGGAATTAATGGCTTAAGAGGCATGGTAGTAGATTTTTCTAAAACTAATCCTGAAGGATGGGAAAATTTAAAATTAAATGAAATTAATCCTTCTAATTTAACTGTATATGAAACTCATATCGCAGATTTAACTTCTTCTTCCACTTGGAATGGTACAAAATCTAATTCTAAAACTTTTAATGGATTCTATGAAACTAATACTAAATATAAAGAAGATTCTATAGAAGTTAAAACTGGTTTTGATCATATTAAAGAATTAGGTGTTAATGCTGTTCAATTATTACCAATATTTGATCAAGCTAATGAAGAAGATATTAATTCAAGAAGTTTTAACTGGGGTTACAATCCATTAAATTACAATTCATTAGAGGGTTCTTATTCTTCAAATCCATATGATGGATACACTAAAATTATTGAATTTAAAAAATTAGTTAAAGCTTATAATGAAGCAGGAATTAATATTATTATGGATGTAGTTTATAATCACGTAAATTCTCTTGATACATCTTCATTTAATTATTTAATGCCTTATTATTATTTTAGATACAATAATTCAAAAGTTTCAAATGGATCTGGATGTGGTAATGAAACTGCAAGTGAAATGCCAATGTTTAAAAAATTTATTAAAGATTCTACATTATTTTGGGCTAAAGAATATAAATTAGGTGGATTTAGATTTGATTTAATGGGTTTACATGATTTAGATACAATGAATGAAGTTTCTTCATCTTTACATGAATTAAATAAATATATTGTTATTTATGGAGAACCATGGACTGGAGGAACAACAACTCTTCAATCTAATTATCAAGCAATACAATCTAATTTATCAAAGTTTAATGGTTTTGGATGTTTTAATGATAAAATAAGAGACGCTTTAATTAAAGGTGGATTAAGTGCTAAAACTGATAAAGGCTGGATTAGTGAAACAAATAAAAAATCTTCTACTATTGAAATTGAAAATGGTATTAAAGGATTTCAAAATAGTTATTATAAATCTGATTCTTATAAAACAGTTAATTATGTAACTTGTCATGATAATTATACTCTCTATGATAGATTAAAAGCATGTGGAATTAATGATGATGAAACAATTAAAAATATGTCGATACTTGCTAATTCAATTGTATTCTCATCACAAGGAATTTCATTCATGTTATCAGGAGAAGAATTATTAAGAACTAAAAATGGTAATTCTAATTCTTATAATGCAAGTTATGAAACTAATGAAATTAATTATTCTTTAAAAATAAAGAATCTTGACTTATTTAATAATTATAAAAAATTAATAAATTTAAAACATAATGAAAGCTTATTTAATAAAGATTTAGAAGAATGTTCTAATATAAAATTAATTAAAAATTCTAATGAATCATTAATATATTTTGATTTATTAGATGAATTAAATAATAGAAATTATCGTTTTATTTTCTCTAATGGATTAAAGGGTGATAAAACTATTGATTTAAATGGTTATAATTTATATTTTGATTCATTAAATAGAGATGATTTAATTTTATCATCCAATACTTTAATAAATGATTTAGAAGCAGTTATTGTATATAAAGATCTTTAATAATAAATCAGTGTATTTCAAAATACACTGATTTTTTTATTAAATAATTAAAATATTTGATATAATTTAAAAGGAGAAATACCCAAGAGGCTTAAGGGGTTGGTTTCGAAAACCAATAGATCAGAAATGGTGCGAGGGTTCAAATCCCTTTTTCTCCGCCAATAAAAAAATAAAGCACTTTTATAATTATAAAAGTGCTTTTTATTTACTTTTACATATAAATTCATATGCTTTCTTTTCTTTAGAATATCTATTTATATTTACTTTAAAATAATGAAATTCTTTAAAAGTAGAAAAATATTTATTCATATCTATATCATTAAAGAATCTTTTATTATAACCATTAACGTAATAAAAATTATCTTCTATTTTTATTCCATCATTTATTCCATAATTATAATCTTCAATTGAATTTACTCTTCCTAATAATAAACCATCATCTTTTAATATTCTTTTTATTTCATTAATAATTTTTTTAGTAGTTTCATCATTAAAATAATGTAAAGATAAATCCGCTACTACTAAATCAAATTCATTATTTTTAAAAGGTAAAGGATTTGTAATATCAAATAAAATATTATTAACATTTTTATATTTATTATTAATAAAATCTATTGAAGTTTTACTATAATCTAACGCTACTATATTATGATAATTATTATTTAATAAATATTTAATATTATTTCCTAATCCACATCCTAAATCTAATATTTTAATATCTTTATTTTTAAATAAATTTAAATATTTATCTAACCAGTTATCACTAATTACTTCAGAATTAATATATTTTAAATGTTCTTTATTCCAATAATCATCATAATTCATAAATATATTAAATAAAATTTTAATTCTTTTTTCTACTTAAATCATTATAATATTTTATATGAATATTAAAGAATGTTTAACTAGTGAAGAAAAAATAAAAAGAATAGAAACTAAAGAATTTAGATTATATCAAAGAAATGCTTCTAAATTATGTTATAAATATAATAAAACTAAACCAAATGAATTAAGTAAAAGAAAGAAAATACTTAATAAATTATTAGGTACATCTTCTAATCAAGTAATTAAACCTTCTTTTAAATGTGATTATGGTTTTAATATACATTTTAAAGGATTTGCATTAATAAATTATAATTGTGTAATGTTAGATACTTCTCCAATTCATATAGGAAATGGAGTATTAATAGGACCTAATACTACTTTAGCGTGTGCAGGACATTCTTTAGATTCTATTCAAAGAATAAATGGTTATTCTACTAGTGCACCTATTATAATAGAAGATAATGTATGGATAGGCGCAAATGTAACTATTTTACAAGGAGTAACTATTGGAAAAGGAAGTGTAATCGGAGCAGGAAGTGTAGTAAATAAATCAATTCCTGAAAATGTAGTAGCAGTAGGTAATCCTTGTAAAGTAATTAGAAATATTACTGAAAATGATAAAATTAAAGAAGAAGATTTATATAATTTAGATTAAAAAAAGTTAGTTTTTAAACTAACTTTATTTTATTTTTAATCCTTCTTTAAAAGCATCACCTACTACTTCACCTAAAGAATAATATTTATGATTACTAGCGTCATACGTAATAGGATCTAATTTCTTAACATTAATTTTATTATTTTCTAAAATAGAATCATCTGCTAAAACATTAATAATTTTTAATAATAAAAAGCAATTTTCTTTATCATATGATTCTACTTTACATTCTACACATAAAGGTAATTCTTTAAAATATGGAGCATCTACATGAGGAGCTTTTAAAGGAGTAAATCCTGATTTTTTAATCTTTTCTTCGTCTTTTAATCCTGTTTTAATGCCAACATAATCACTACTTATAACAGTGTTTTTAGTAGCAAAAGATACTGTTAATTCTTTCTTTAATAATAAGTTTTTAGTAGTTTTATGATCATCACCCATACAAATAAATAATTTATCATCATATGCAATTCCACCCCATGCAGCATTCATAGCGTTAGGAATATTATTTTCATCATATGTTCCTACAATAAATACTGGTTCTGGATAAATTAAAGGTTTAACACCTAAATCTTTCATCATATTTTATAGTCTCCTTTTATTTAATTGGTTTTCTAAAGAATTTACCATATACTTGATTAGCTACTAAAACACTAATAAAACAATCTGGATCAGCTTTTTTAGCAACTTTTACTACTTTTTTACATTCATTTTTTCTAACTGTAACATTTACTACATAAACATCATTACCTGTAAATCCTCCACTTCCTTTAATTAAAGTACATCCATGAGGAATATTTGCAATAATAACTTGTGATAAATTTTTACTTTTAGTAATAATTTGAACATTTAATTTCTTATTAAATACATTAATACTATCTACTACTAAAGTTGTAGTAATCATATATAAGAATGTATACATTAAAATAATAATTGCAGTAGCAGGTTCAATACTAATAAAATCTTTTCCATTTACTAATCCACCTTCTAATGTTGATAAAATAGTAAATGTACCTACTACTATTAAATTAATTACAGCACTCCATTTTCCTACTCCTACTGATTTCTTTTCACTGATATAATAAGCAATAATATCAGTACCTCCAGCAGTAGAATCTACTAAATAACTTGTAGCACTTGCAAATCCTGTACATAATCCTGCAAAAATAATTCTAGCAACAGGTTGAAGATAAACATATTCTGATATTTGAGTAATTAAATCTCCTTCATTATTAGGAAGAATAATACCAAAAATAGTAACACATAAAACATTAAATAATGTAACAATACTAAATTTTTTACCTATTTTAATAAATCCAAATATTAATAAAGGTACATTAATTAAAAAATATGCTACGAAATTAGTAATATATTGATTATTAGGGTCTTTAATAAATTCTAAACCAGATAATTTTAATATTTGTAAAATTGATTGGGAAATTCCACTAGCACCACAACTTGCTAAAGATCTAATTGCAGTTACATCATTAGCAATTTCTTGATTACTAAAAGCACTATAATTTGGTTGAATAAATGTCTTAAAACCAAAACTAAAAACAAAAGCTCCAATAACTGTTACTAATATAATATAAATATCATTAGCAATATTTTTTTGTTGTGGATGATCAAAAAAATAATCTATAATTTTTTTCTTTAATCTTTTAAAATAATACATAAAAAAAGTTTAGTTAAAAAAATTAATAAATACAAGAAAAATTTAAAAAAGTTTATACCATTTTTTGTTGTTTTCTAGTATAATCTTTATTGACATTAAAAATGTCCTATTTTTTATGTCATTATTAATTCAAAAATGAGGTAAATCAAGATATATGAAAGTATTAAAAATTATAGCTAAACCATTTGTTGCTTTATGGAATTGGATAAAAGAAACAGCTTGGGTACAACCATTACTTATTGTTGGATGTATCTTCGGTATTATTTTATCAATCCCTTATATTTCATCTGGTATTCAAAATTTAATTAATCAAACAGAATCACATTTAAAATATTTTGAAAAATCATATCTTTCTTTAGAAGGTAGCAAACAAGGACAAGAAAATAGTGCTGCTAATAAATTCTTTGATTCATTCGTTGAAGCTCAAGAAGCTTGGACAAGTGGAGATAAAACAAAAGCTCAAGAAGCTTTAAAAAATTATAGCGGTGAAAATAAATTCTTCTTATTCTTTGTTCAAGAAGATTGCTCATCTTGTAAAAATTTAAAATTAGGTGCTGAATATTTAGAAAATAACTGGAATAACTATGTTGGTCTTGATGGAGAAAAATATGCAAGTTATAGATTCCAAGCTATTGAAGTTGATCAAACATTTGATGATGATTATTACACAGAAGAAAATAGAAAACCAATTGATGATTTAGTAGCAAGTAACTCTTATTTAACTTTCTATAGAACAGCAATGTCTATGGTAGATAAACAAAATTATTATATTAATTTAGCAGATTCAGATTCTACTAAAGCAACTACTTTAATTGATAATACAACAGGATTAAATGATTCTAGTAAAATTCAAACTCCTACTTGTATGATTATTGATTTATCTAGTGATAATACAACTGAATATATTATTTCTACAATATTCTATTCAATTCCTTCTCCTGCAGATAGTGAAAATGAAAAAATGAATATTGAATGTAGTAAACTCTTAGCAAATGCTTGGATGGGTAAAGAAGACTTCGAAAATAAATTAAATAAATAATTAAAAAATGTATCTCTAGTGAGATACATTTTTTTATTTCATATAAACTTTATAACTTAATACGTCTTCAATTACTTCTCCATCAATTTGTAATGCAGTAGGTGAATTGAAACTTACTTCAAATAATCTTCCAGTATGAATACTTGCAATTTTACTTTTAGTGTGTTTGCCTTTAAATATTTTAGGGAAAGTTAATAATACTTTTAATCTTGATTTAGAATGTACACAAACATTAGTTAATAAATCACTATTTCTATTTTGAAGAGGTGCTACCATCATACCTCCTCCATAATATTTACCTTTCATAGTAGCACTTATTATTGTGTGATCAAATTCTCTTACTTCTACTCCATCTACTTTTAATGTAGAATAAGGAGCTTTATAACCTTTAAATAATAATCCTACAGTAATTTTTGAATAATCTATATCTTTACAACCTTGTTTTTTTAATTCTTCTGCCTTTTTACAACATTCTCCATCAATTCCATAACCTATTCCATTTATAAAACGATATGTAGAACCTTTTACTTCAATAATAGGAAGAGATTTTAAATAATTATTTAAAGAAATAAGTTTAGTGTTTTTATCTTGATATTCTTTAACATCATTATAAAAATCATTACCACTTCCATAAGGATATAAATATAATTCACATGGTAATTCATTATCAATAGGAAGATGATTGATTTGATAATTAATAGTTCCATCTCCTCCTATTATAATAGCTTTATCAGTATGTTCTAATTGAGGTATAAAATTAGATAAATCTCTTTGTGAAGAAGAAATTAAAGTTATTTTTTCTTTTAATGATTCTTCTAATTCATTTTTAATTGATTCAATTG
Organism: bacterium; assembly: GCA_963605025.1. Lineage (GTDB taxonomy): Bacteria > Bacillota_I > Bacilli_A > RFN20 > CAG-826 > Onthovivens. Next base: position 36,528 of record CAVCSZ010000003.1, read on the forward strand.
AATCTACAATTTTACCAGAGTTTGCTTTTTCATTATAAAATAAATATATCATATTAATTCTCCTTTAAATATTCATACAATTCGTTATATACATTAGATGATATAGTTTTAGCGTCGTCTTCTTTATTAAATTCTAATACATTTAATACTTTAATTTCTACTATTGTTTTCTTAAAAGGTGCATTTTTACTAATTTTTTTAGTATTTTTTAAACCTACTACTACAATTGGTACTCTACTTCTTTTAGCAATATCAAATACTACTGGATGAAAATCTAATAATATTTTATCACTAGTTTTATTTCTAGTACCTTCAGGACATACCCCTATATTACATTCATTATTATTTAAATAATTAATTGCTTTTCTAAATGCTATTATTGATTCTAATGGATTTTCTCTATTAATAGGAATAAAACCTGTATGATGAATCATTGGACCTGCTATAGGGAAATTCATATTTTCTGGTTTAGAAATCCACGCCATTTCTTCATTTTTCTTTCTTAAACATTCTATTAAAACCATTTGATCAAAATTTGATACATGATTACATACTAATAAATATTTTTTATCCTTAGGTATTTTATCAAAATCAATCTTTTTACATTTAACTCTAATTAAATGTAAAAAGAAAATATTTGATTCTTTAACAATCCAATAATAATACTTATTAAAATGTTTAATATCTTTATTAGTTTTTAAAAATAAACCATGAATAAAAATAATAAATAACCATAATGCATAAATTAATACATAAAATAAAGGGATAAAAATTATTCCTAAAAAGATAAAATAAATATTAGAATTATTACATATTAAATAATCTAAATATCCTGAAATTAATATTGATAATATTAAAATAACAATTTCTAAAATACACATATTTTACTTCTTTAATTTTTTAATCTCTTCATTAACACTAGGTGGTACAAGAGAAGATACATCTACATTATTCTCTACAAAATCCATAATTACAGTAGATGAAATCATAGAAATCTCAGGCTTTGCTAATAAATATACTATATCAATAGATTCATCAATATATCTATTATTAGTATAATATCTCCATTCATATTCATAATCACCTGCTACTCTTAATCCTCTAATTAAAAATTTAGCGTTTACTTTTTTAGCGTATTTAATTACTAATCCTTCATAATAATCTACTTTTACATTGTCAAATTCTTTAATAGAATCTTTAATCATATTAATTCTATTATTTAAAGTAAATCTTGCTTTTTTATTTGGATTAACTGCAATTAATATAATTACTTCATCAAAAATAAGTGAACTTCTTTTAATAATATCTAAATGTCCATTTGTTAATGGATCAAAACTACCTGGATAAATTGCTATTTTCTTCATATTTTCTTATAAACAAAAAGTTTACTCCTTCCATATTTGTATTCTTTGAAATTAATATTATTATTAATTTCTTCATTAAAATAATCTTCTCTTTCAAAAATAATTATTCCATTATCATTTAAATAATTATTAATTAAATTATTAATAAATTCTAAATCTATAATCATTTTATAAGGAGGATCAATAAAAATAATATCAAATTTTAAAATATTTTTAATAGATATTAAATATTTTTCATAATCAGAATTAATTAATTCATAATTACTTTTATCACAAAAAGATAAATTAGAATTTAAAATTTTTAAGACTTCTTTATCTCTTTCTACAAAATAAACTTTTTTAGCGTCTCTAGATAAAGCTTCAATTCCTATTTGACCTGAACCAGCGAATAAGTCTAAAAAATAAGAATCTTTAATTTCATTTCTAATAATATTAAATAATCCTACTTTTACTATATCTTTAGTAGGTCTAGTTACATTACTATCAGGTTCCAATATCTTTCTACCTTTATATTTTCCTGCATTTACTCTAATCATATATCAAATATTTCTTTATTTATTAAATCAATAATTTCATTAATAGCTTTTTCTTTTTCTTTATAATTTTTAGAAACTTCTAAATCATTTAATTCATCTATACATTTTTTAATTTCTTTTTGTAATAATAAAATAGAAGGATCATTTTTATCTAAATATTTTAAATTATCTTCATATTTCATAATTAAATTATCTTTTTTTAATGATAATTTAATAGCAGTTTCATTATTTTCTAGTTCATTTTTAGAATTAATAAAATCTACATATTCTTTTGTAGATTTAATATCATCATTAAGTTTATTAATTTTTTCTAACAAAATTAAATTCATATTAAAATTATAACAAATAATTTAAAAATTATCATTATTTTAAATCATTATAGTTGAATTATTATAATAAAAATTCATATAATATTTAAGTATGAATTTTAAAATAGTTAAAGATAATAAAAAAAGTATTAGAGAAAGATCAATAGATATAAATTTTCCTTTATCAGAAGATATTAAAGAATTAGGTTTAAATATGCTTAATTATTTAAAATTATCTCAAGATGAAGAATATTTAAATCTTCATAAAGAAGTAAGAAGTGGAGTAGGTCTTGCAGCTCCTCAAATTGGTAAAAACATTAAAATGGTTGCAATTTATTGTCAAGACGAAAATGGAAAACAACATGAATATGTTTTAATTAATCCTGTTATTATCTCAGAAAGTACTAAAGAATGTTATCTTTCAGGTGGAGAAGGATGTTTAAGTGTAGATGAAAAACATCCTGGATTAATTTATAGAAGTTATAAAATTAAAGTTAAATGTTTTGATTTATTAAAAAATGAAAATAAAGAATATACTTTTATTGGTTATTTAGCAATTGTTGCTCAACATGAAATTGATCATTTAAAAGGAATATTATTCTATGATCATATTAATAAAGAAAATCCTTTTGAAATTAAAAAAGGTGCAATTGAAATTTAATTAATAATAAATTACAATATTAATAACATAAATGATTAAGTTCATATTTTTTTAAATATAAAATAATAGGAGAATGCATGGAAAAGAAAAGAAAAAATCCTGTAAAAATTTATGCTTTAGGTGGATTAGGTGAAGTTGGTAAAAACACTTATTGCTTAGAAAATGATGATGATTTAATAATTATAGATGCTGGTGTTAAATTCCCAGAAGATGATTTTGTAGGTGTAGATTATGTAATACCTAATTATAATCATTTAAAAAATAACCAAACTAAAATAAGAGGACTTTTTATTACTCATGGTCATGAAGATCATATTGGTGGTATTCCTTTTCTTTTAAAAACTGTTAATATTCCTGTTATTTATGCTCCAAAATTAGCAGCTGCTTTAATTAGACAAAAACTTGAAGATCATAAAATTAAATTTAATGTTAAAATTGTAGAATATAAAGAAACTGATAAAATTACTGCTGGAACATTTAAAGTATCATGTTTTAGAGTTACTCACTCTATTCCTGATTCATTTGGTTTCTGTATTGATACTAGTGAAGGTAGAATTGTTACTACTGGTGATTTTAAAATTGATTTAACTCCAGTTGGTCCTGATATGGAAATTCATAAAATAGCACATATTGGTGAAGAAGGTGTTGATTTACTTTTAGCAGATAGCACTAACGCTATGAAAGATGGATGGACTCCAAGTGAAAAAAATGTTTTAAATTCTATTAATGATGTTTTTGATAAATCTGCTGGAAGAATAATTATGTCAACTTTCTCAAGCAACGTATCAAGAATTCAACAAATCTTAGATTGTGCTGTTAAACATAATCGTAAATGTATAATTGTTGGAAAATCAATGGTAAATGCAGTTGATTGTGCAATTAAATTTGGTTATATTAAAATACCTTCAGGTTATATTAAACAAGTTGATGACTTAAATAGTTTAAAAGATAATGAAACATTAATTCTTTGTACTGGTTCACAAGGTGAAGCAATGGCAGCTCTTAATAGAATTGCTAATGGAACATTTAAAGGTATTAAAATTATTCCTGGAGATACAGTTGTATTCTCATCTTCTCCTATTCCTGGAAATGGAGCAAGTATTGCTAAAGTTGTTAATAGATTGACTCGTTTAGGTTGTGATGTTATTACAAATTCTATTATTAAAGATATTCACTCTTCAGGTCACCCTTCAAGACAAGAATTAAAAATGAATTTAAAATTATTCAATCCTAAATATTTTATGCCTGCACATGGTGAATATCATATGTTAAAATTACATGGAGATATTGCTCAAGAATTAGGTATGCCTAAAGAAAATATCTTTTTATTAGCAAATGGTGATGTATTAATTTTACAAAATCATAAAATAGTTGAAAGTGATGAAAGAATAATTGCAGATGATATTTATATTGATGGATATGATATTAATGGTGTTTCTACTGCAGTTATTGGAGATAGAAAAATCTTACAAGATGATGGAATGGTTAGTGTTTTAATTTGTTTAGATAGTAAAAATTCTAAATTAATTGCGCATCCAAAAGTTATAACTGTAGGATTTGTAAGTTATGGAAAATACGAAGAACATTTAACTAGACACGCTTCAATGAAAGTTGAAGAAAGTCTAACTAAATTATTTGAAGGTAAAAGAGTAACTTTTAATGATATTAAAAATACAATCAGAAGCGTTGTTAGTAAATATTATTTTAGAAAAACTCAACGTAATCCAATGATTATTCCATTAATTTTAGATAAGAAACAATAATATGATTATTTTAGGATCTTCTTCTCCTAGAAGAATAGAATATTTAACTAAATTAAATTATAAATTTAAAATTATTAAACCTATTTTTAATGAAAGAAGTTTTAATTCAAATTCAAAAGAGGATTATTCCTCTTTTTTAGCGTTTAAAAAACTAGAATCTATCCTTTTAAATAATAAAGATTTAAATTTAAATGATGATTTAATAATAACTTTTGATACTTCAATTTTTAAAGATGGTGTTATTTTTAATAAACCATTAGATTTAATAGATGCTTATAACACTTTAAAATATTTCTCTAATTCAAATCATGAAGTAATCACTGGATTTGCAATTTATTATAAAAATCAAATTATAATTGATTATGATATTACTAAAGTATATTTTAATGAATTAAGTGATAATTTAATAAATAAATACATAAATGATAAAAAAGTAAATGTTTTAGATAAAGCAGGTAGTTATGCGATTCAATACGATAATGATTATCATTTAATTAAAAAAATAGAAGGAAATCTTGATAATGTAATTGGATTTCCTTCATTAAAAATAAAATATTATTTTGATAAATTAAATTATAAAGAATAATTATCTAGTAAATAATTTTGATGTTTTTTCAATATAATTAGTAAGAGGATTTTTTAAAATTCTTATTTTTTTAGATGATAATTTAATATCTAAGAATACATTAGTGTCATTACACATTCTATCACTACTATCATAAAAAATATGAAATGGATATGTAAAATTCTTTAATGTAATATGTTTATCTTTATTTAATACAAATGATGAATGTAATGAACCATATTTAAAATTTAAAATAGGTGCTTCTTCTACTATTTGAAGCATTTCAATTTCATTATCTATTAAAGCTCCTCCTAAAGATCTTGAAACTCCACTAGAACCAATTGAAGAAGAAACAATAACTCCATCTCCTCTTAAACTTTCAAGAAAATTATCATTAATAAATAAATCTAATGAAATAGTTCTACCATGTCTTGAATGTATTCTAAATTCATTTACAGCATATAATTTTTCTTCATTATTTAAATTTAATTCTAATAAAGAAAATTCTTTATATTCATATTTTTCAATATTATTAATAAGTTCATCAATTTGATCAACTTCAAATTCACATAAATATCCAAAACTACCTGTATTAATATTTATAAATATTATTCCATTTTTTAAATATTTATTAACTGCTTTAATGAAAGTTCCATCTCCTCCAATAGAAAATACATATTGAGGATCACTATTATCTAAAATATGTCCTTTATCAGTTAATTTTTTAATAATTTCTTCTTCAATTTTTAAAGAATATTCATCTGTTCTATTTACACAACCAAATTTCATACAAACCTCTATATTTTTATTTAAAAATATTGTATCATATTTAAGTAAATTTGAGGTGATAAATTATGGCAACAAATATTGAAATTGAAGCAAAAGTCTTAATTAGTGAAGAACAATATAAAAATATTGTTAAAACATATGAAGGCAAAGTTATTAATGAATACGATCAAGATAACTACTATATTGATAGTGATGATTTTGATTTAAAGAGTATTGGATGTGGATTAAGAGTTAGATTAAAAGATGGAATTTATAAATTAACTATGAAAGCTCCAATGTCAGAAGGATTATTAGAAAAAAATAACACTATTACAAAAGCACAATTTGATGCATTATTAAAAGGTACAATGCCAGAATGTGATATTAAAGAATTTGTTAAGATGTTAGGAAAAGATCCTAGTAAATTAAAAATTCAAACTGAATTAATTACTCATCGTAAAGAAATTATGGTAGATGATGAAAGTATTCATTTCTCAATTGATAAAAATGTTTACAATGGATTAACTGATTATGAACTTGAATGTTCAGGTAACTCTTTAAGTAGAGCTAAAGATTATTTAAAGAGATTATGTTCAGTAAGCAATATCTTATATAAAGATAATCCAAAGAGCAAAGAAACAAGAGCTTTAGAAACACTTAAGAAATAATAATAAAAAACACGCTTAATTAAGCGTGTTTTTTATTCATCTTTGCAAGAACAACTTCCACATTCCATATTACATGCACATTCAGTTTTAGCGTATTTTCTAGCACGTGGTAAGAATATTTCTATTTCTTCCTTATTATAACCAATTTGCAAATTATTATCACTTATAATAATTGGTCTTTTTAAAATAGAAGGATTTTTCTTAATAAATTCTAATAATTCATTAAGACTCATTGAATCAATATCAATATTTCCTTCTTTAATAATTTTACTTCTAGTAGAAATAATATCTTCTGTTCCATTTTCAGTTTTTTCTAATATATCTTTTAATTCACTTTCTTTTAATATACTAGTAAAAATATTTTTTTCTTTATATGGAATTTTTTGATCATCAAACCATTTTTTAACTTTTCTACATGATGAACAAGATGGGGATGTATAAATAATAATCATAATATAAATATTATAATTAATTTTTAATCATTATAAAATACCTTCTAAAAGAATTTTTATTCCAATACCTATAAAAATAACAGCACTAATAAAAGGTGCAAATTTTTGAAGTTTTTTACCAATTATTTTACCAAATAATCCAGTTAAAAAAGAAAGAATAAGTGTAGTAACACCTATAATTCCAAAGATTAACATAGCGTTTCCTATGCTTTCTTCCATGAATACAAATCCAATACAAAAAGCATCAATAGAAGTTGCAATCGCTTCTACAATTAAAGAAAAGAATGATAATTTCTTAACTTCTACTTCTTCATCTTTCTTTTTTAAATCTTTTATACCATCAATTAATGATTTAATACCTAATAAAAAAAGTAATGTAAAAGCAATCCATGGAATCCATTTTTCTACATAATCTTTAAAAGAATATCCTATAAAATATCCTAATGTAGGCATTAAAAATTGAAATAAACCAAATAATAAAGCTGCTAAAAAAAGTTTTCTTTTTTTAATTGTATTATCACTAACTGCATTAGCAGCATTAACGCACATAGCGTCTACAGACATAGATAAAGATACTAAAATAACATTAACCCAATCAAACATAAAATTATACCTCTTATTTAAATTGAGTCTCGATTATTAAGATAAGCCAGGTTTTAACCAGTATGTTGACTTATCACTTTAAAAAGTTATCTACTCCCTCTAAATTTATTTTATCAAAATAAATTATGTTAGCAGTAGGTAATTATTTATTCAATATCTTTAATACAATTGGAAAAGCTTCTTTAAATAAATTATAAACCTCAGTTAAATTACAATTATCTTCTTCAAAACATTGATTATAAACTTCTTTTAATTCATTAAAATCTAGTTCTTCATATTTAGAAGTTATTTCATCTATATTCGATATTTCTTGAGCAATTGAAGCAATTTCTATAAGACAATAACTAGTAGCGTCTAATCTCATTTCGTCTTTGCAAAAATCTATCAATGAAAGATCATTAATATAATTTATCCCTTTTAGAATCCACATTTTTAATCCATAAATTAATTCTTCGTTTTTATTCATAATATTTCCTTTATCATTTCAAAATCATTAATCATGTAATCAGGTTTCATTTCTTTTATTATTTCATAATTTCCATATCCATAAGTAACTATAATAGATTTTAATTTAGAATTAATTGAAGTTAATAAATCATATTCACTATCTCCTACATAAAATCCTTCATTAGGATTTAAATTAAATTTTTTAAATAAATAATTTAAAAATTCTGGATCTGGTTTATTTTTAAATTTAAAATCATCACCTTGAACATATTCAAATTGAACATTATTAAGTTTTAATTTTACTAATTTTTGAAGTAATTCATTAGGTTTATTAGAATATATAAATAGTTTTATATTTTTGTTAGATAAATAATCTAAAACAGTTAAAACATTATCATAAGGATTACTTAAATATTGATATTTTTCATAATTTTTAAGCATTAAATTAATTTCATCTTCAGAAAAATCTCTATTTAATGCTGATTTAAATAATTTTTTAACTCCTCCTCCAATAAAATTTCTAACTTCTTGAATATTATAACTCTTAGTAATATTTAATTCCTTTAGTGTTTCGTTTAAAGCTTTTGTTATTCCAGGAAGCGTATCTATTAACGTTCCATCTAAATCGAATATAATGAAATTATTCATACTTATATTATATTTTAAAATATAAAAAAGTACTACATACACTGTAGTACTTTTATTTATTATTTCTAGTAAATATTATTAGTCTGCTAAAGTTAATAATCTAACAGGAGCATTATCTCCTTTACGATTTTCTAATTTATAAACTTTTAAATATCCACCATTACGGTTTGCAAATCTCTTACTTAATTCGTTAAATAATTTGTCTAAAGCATCATTTTTGCCTTCAACATCATATTTTCTTAAGATTGCAATAGCTTGTCTTCTAGAATGTAAATCACCTTTTTTACTTAAAGTAATTAAGTGATCAAATTCTTTAATGACATCTTTAACCATACTATTAGTAACTGTAACTTTTTCAAATAAAACTAATTCTGTAACGAGGTTACGAACTTGTCCTTTCTTCTTAGAAGAAGTATAAGGAGTTTTAAATCTTACGCCACCTTTACCATGAACATTTTTTCTTCCAATTTGCATCGTCAATCTCCTTAGTCATCGAGTTTACCATCTTTAAATGATAATCCCATTTCTGCTAATTTATCTTTGACTTCTTTTAATGATTTTTTACCTAAGTTTCTAACTTTCATCATTTCAGCTTCTGTTTTTTGAGTTAAGTCTGAAACTGTAGCAATTGAAGCTCTCTTTAAGCAGTTATAACTTCTAACACTTAAATCTAATTCTTCAATAATTTTATCGACACCAGTATCTTCACCTTGGTTTTCGACTTTTTCACTAGTTAAGCCAATATCTTTAAATTTATTTGTTAAATCAATAAATTTTTCAAAATGATCTTTTAAAATTATACTTGCTAAAGATACAGCATCTTTAGGTGTAGTTGAACCGTTTGTCCAAACTTCAAGTACTAACTTATCAAATCTAGGGTCGTGTCCTACACGAGTTGATTCAACTTTATAGTTAACACGAACGATTGGGGAATAGTTACTATCTGTAGCGATTACTCCTTTTGAAGAAACGAATTGTTTATTTTCTTCACTTGTAGCAAAACCTCTTCCGTTTTTGATGTGTAAAACCATATGTAAATGTCCACCATCAGCAATATTAGCGATTTCTAAATCACCGTTAACAGCACTAACACCGGTAGGAAGTGGTATATCTTTTGCTGTTAATTTTGCTGGACCATGAACATCTATAGTAGCTTCATATTCTTCATCTTCAACAGTGTCTGATTTTAATACTAAATCTTTTAAATTTAATATAATTTGTGTTAAATCTTCTTCAATTCCTTCTAAAGCAGTGAATTCATGTACTGCTCCATCAACTTCGATAGCATAAACTGCTGTACCTGGAAGAGTAGATAATAAAACTCTTCTTAAAGCGTTTCCAATAGTTAATCCGAAACCTCTTTCTAAAGGTTCACAAACAATTTTTGCATAATTCTCAGTCTCATCTTCAAAAACAATTGATGTTTTTAATTCTTCGAAAGGGTGTGCGATTTTAAATCCATTTTCTAATTCAGCCATAAATTCCCCCTTTAAAATTATCCACGTCTTCTTTTTGGTGGACGGCATCCATTATGTGGAATAGGTGTAGTATCAACAATTGATGTGATAATTAATCCAGCTTGAGATAAAGCTCTAATTGCGCTTTCTCTACCAGCACCAGGACCTTTAACATCTACATCGACAGTTTTAATACCTTGATCGAAAGCAGCTTTACCAGCAGCTTCAGCAGCACTTTGAGCAGCGAATGGAGTGCTCTTTTTTGCTCCTTTAAATCCTAATACACCACTTGAACTCCAAGCAATTGCATTTCCTTGTTCATCTGTAATAGTAACAATTGTGTTATTAAAAGTTGAATGGATATGTGCAACGCCTTTAGTATAAGTTCTTTTTACCTTCTTTTTACGGGTAGCTTGTTTCTTTGTTGCCATTTTGTTCTACCTCCTAACTATCTAGTTGCTTCTTTTTTATTCGCAATAGTCTTTGCTGGACCTTTACGAGTACGAGCATTAGTTTTTGTTCTTTGTCCTCTTACTGGAAGACCTCTTCTGTGACGAATTCCTCTGTAACAGCCGATTTCTTGAAGACGTTTGATATTTAAACCAACTTCTCTTCTTAAATCACCTTCAACTTTGTAATGAGCGATTTCAGATCTGATTTTTGTTAATTCTTCTTCTGATAAATCTTTTACTCTAGTTTGAGGATTAATTCCACATTTTTCTAAGATCTTCTTTGATGTAGAAAGACCGATTCCATAAATGTAAGTTAATGAGATAACAACATTCTTATCATTTGGAATATCAACACCGACAATACGTGCCATTTTTAAATTTCCTCCAAAAATTAACCTTGTCTTTGTTTATGCTTTGGGTTTGAACAGATGACCATAACTTTTCCGTGTCTTCTGATAACCTTGCATTTGTCACAAATAGGTTTTACTGAGGGTCTTACTTTCATAATTTTTCCTCCTAATTTTAGACTATTTTTGTCTAAATACAATTCTGCCATTGTTTAAATCATAAGGCGATAATTCAATGATTACTTTATCACCTGGTAAAATGCGAATGTAATGCATACGGATTTTACCAGAAACAGTGGCATGTATTACGCAATCATTTTCAAGCTTAACTTTAAAATTACAATTTGGTAAAGCTTCTACTACAACCGCCTCGACGGTTATTACATCTTGTTTTGCCATTAATTCTCTCCTTCTTTTTCTAAAGTGATGATTTCATAGCCATCTTTAGTAACTACGACCGTATTCTCGTAGTGACTACATATTTTACCATCTTTTGTCTTTGCTGTCCAACCATCTTCCATAATTTCAACATATTTTGTGCCGAGATTAACCATTGGTTCAATAGCAAGTGTCATGCCTTCTTGTAAAATAATTCCTGTTCCTCTTCTTCCTTGATTAGGAATATAAGGATCTTCATGAACTTCTCTTCCAACTCCATGACCTGTAAACATATCAGTTAAAGAATAACCTTCATGTTCTGCAACATATTGAATAGTTGCGCTTACATCTCCAAGATGGATGCCTGGTTTGATAAGTTTTACTGCTTCGAAAAAAGCTTTTTCTGTAGTTTGAATTAACTTCATCGCTTCGTCAGTTACTTTACCAACCGGCCAAGTTCTTGCAGCATCTGTTGTATAGCCATTTAATGTAACAAGACAATCATATGTAACTATATCACCTTCTTTTAAGACGATTTTTTTAGAAGGGATGCCATGAACTAAAGTATCATTAACACTGATACAAATGTTTCCAGGATATCCTTCATAATTTTTACTAGAAGGTATTGCGCCATGTTCAGCACAATACTTTCCAGCAATTTTATCAAGTTCAGCAGTTGAGATACCTGGGCGAGTTGCATCATGAAGAACTTTGTGAAGTCCAATCATAATTTCACCGCTTTTTTTCATTAAATCAATTTCTCTTTTAGATTTAATTATTACTGCCATAATTATTCCTTTACTAAATTTTCAATATCTTTAAAGATTTCATCAAGAGGTTTAACTCCATCGACATCATGTAAGACATTTTCATTTGTATAAAATTTAATGAGTGGTTCTGTTTGTTTGTGATATTCATTTAAACGAGTTTTTAAAGCTTCTTCGTTATCGTCTTTTCTTTGAATAAGCTCTCCTCCACATAAATCACATTTTCCTTCAACTTTTGGTTTAAGATTTGAAATATGATATGGAGCACCACAACTCTTACAAACTCTTCTTCCACAAATTCTATCTTTTAAAACAGATTCAGGAACAAAGAGATTTATAACTAAATTAATGGAACGATCAATTTCGTTACCAATTTCTTTTAAAGCTTCTGCTTGTACAATAGTACGTGGGAAACCATCAAGAATAAATCCATTTTTACAATCTTCATTACTTAAACGTTCTTTAACTAATTTAATTGTAACTTCATCTGGAACAAGTAAGCCTTGATCTATATAAGATTTAGCTAATAATCCAGTTGGAGTTTCATTTTTAATTGCTTCTCTGAACATATCACCAGTTGAGATATGTGGTATTTTAAATTCACTAGCAACTTTTTTTGCATTAGTTCCTTTTCCAGCTCCAGGAGCTCCAAGAAAAATAATATTTTTCATTATTAAATTCCTCCAATAACCTCATCATAACTCTTACCAGCAACTAATCCGCTAATTTGAGCATTTAATTCAAGTGCAACACCAACAACAATAATTAAACCAGTTCCACCAAGTGATAAAGAAGAATCGTTTCCAAATACACCTGTTAAAGTTAATACAACTGGTAAAGCAGCAATAAAGCAAAGTGCTAAAGCACCAATTAAGGTAACTCTATTTAAAACTTTTCTTACATACTTTTCAGTTTCAATACCTGGTCTAATACCTGGAATATAGCTACCATTCTTTTGGAAATTTTCAGCTAAATTTTCAGGATTGATTTGTAAGTTTGCATAAAAGAATGTAAACAAGAATATAAGTATAATATAAATGATTAATCCCCAAGGAATATAAACTCCACCAGTATTAACAAGTTGATTGTATGAGAATACTTTTAACCATTCAGCATTTGCAGCATCAGATGATATAAATGAAGCAATAATTGAAGGAACCATTAATATTGAACTAGCAAAGATAACTGGGATAACACCAGCACTATTTACTTTAATTGGAAGGAATGAAGCCTTTGCTAATTTTTCATTTCCTCCACTTCTTGTTGATTGTTGTACAGGAATTTTTCTTCTAGATAATTCAATAAATACAACAAACGCAATAATTAAAATAAACGATAATATATAAAGTATGAATTGGAAAACACCTTTTGTAGTTTCGCTACTTCCTAAATTCCAATTAGTAACAACCCATTTATTGAAAGCTGTACCAATTTGATTTGGAAGTTGTGCAACGATACCAGCAAAAATAATTACTGAAATACCATTACCAATACCTTTAGATGTAATTTGATCACCAAGCCATAAAACAAGCATAGAACCACCAATCATAATTGAAATTACATATGCATATGTTAAGAAGTTATCTTCCATTGTAAATGTAATCCAATCAGTGTTTTTAGCAGTTTGAATAATACCATATGCTTGAACTGCACTAATCATTAAAGATAAGTATCTAGTAGCCATTTCAGCTTTTTTACGACCATATTGCCCTTGACGGTTTAACTCAGTTAAAGCAGGTAATACATCCATAGATAACATTTGAATGATAATTTGTGCAGTAATATAAGGAGAAACACCTAAAGCAAATACTGAGAAATTACTTAAAGCACCACCACCTAATAAATTCATTAAGCTTAACATGTTGCTTGATTGAGAAATTTGATCAGTTAATGTAGAAGCGTCTACCCCTGGGACAGTGATTGCACTGCCTATTCTAAATACAAAAAGGATCATTATCGTAAAGAATATACGATTAACGACCTCTTTATTTTTGAATATATCAATGAATTTCTTCATCTTTATATTTCCTTTTAGAAGACTATTCGATTACCTCAGCCTTTCCACCGACTTTTTCGATACTAGCTAAAGCAGATTTAGAAAATTTATTAGCTTTAATAGTTAATTTAACTTTTAATTCACCATTTCCTAAAATTTTTAAACCGTCAAAATCTTTCTTAACTAATCCAGCTTCATGTAATGCTGTTAAATCAACAACACTACCAGCTTTAAAGTTATTTAAGTCTCCTACATTAACAGTAGCATATGTAATATGACCACCATTATGGAATCCTCTTTTTGGTAAACGTCTGAATAATGGATTTTGTCCACCTTCAAAACCTAATCTAACGCCACCTCCACTTCTGGAGTTTTGACCTTTGCTTCCGCTACCACCGTTTTTTCCTAAGCCAGAACCGATACCTCTGCATCTTCTGACTTTATCTTTTCTACTACCTGGAGTAGGTTTTAAGTTATTTAACATCTTCACTACCTCCTTTTCTTAAGGACATAACACCTTTATAGTTCTTTACTGAACTTAAAGCATTATTTGTAGCTCTGATAACATTAATTTTAGTTCTACTTCCATAAACTTTACTGTAAACGTTTTTAACGCCAGCTAATTCTAAAATAGATCTAACAGCACCACCAGCAATAATTCCAGTACCTTCATTAGCAGGTTTTAAGAATACTGAAGTAGCACCGAATTTACCAGTAACTTCATGAGCGATTGTTCCGTTTTTAACTAAATCAATCTTGAATAAGTTTCTTTTTGCTTTATCAACAGCTTTTTTGATTGCATCTGGGACTTCGCTTGATTTTCCAGTTCCAAATCCATATCTTCCTTTTCCATCACCAATAACTACTAAAGCAGCAAATTTCATTCTTTTACCACCTTTAACAACTTTAGTGACTCTGTTAATACTAACAACTCTTTCTTCAAATTCTTTTGGTTCGCTAGCTTTACGTGGTTTACGATCAAATTTCTTACCACCTTTATTAGCGCCGCCTTTTACAGGAGCTTTTGTAGCTTTATTGTCATTAGAAGCAACAGCTTCTTTAACTTCATTTGTTTTTAATTCTTCTGCCATAATAACTCCTTAGAATTTAAGACCACCTTCACGAGCGCCTTCAGCAACTGCTTTAACACGTCCGTGATAGACATAACCGCCTCTATCGAAAACAACTTTTTCAATTCCACTTGCTAAAGCTTTTTTAGCAATGTCGTTTCCAACTTTTGTAGCAGCTTCAATATTATTTCCTCTTTCGAGTTTTAATTGTTCACTGCTTGATGAGCAAAGTGTAACACCTTTTGTATCATCGATAACTTGAACTTCAATGTTCTTGTTTGATCTAAATACACATAAACGTGGGCAATCAGAAGTACCACTGATTTTTTCTCTGACTCTTTGATGTTTTCTTAATCTAACTTCATTTTTATCAATAGATTTAATCATATTTTTCCTCCTAATTATTTACCAGCACGTTTACCTTCTTTACGAAGAATGTGCTCACCTTGATATTTAACACCTTTACCTTTATATGGTTCAGGTCTTCTCTTTTCTCTAATTAAAGCTGCTGTTTGACCAACTTTAAATTTATCTTGTCCAGAAACTTCAATAATTCCGTTAACATCTTTATTTTTAGATTCAATGACTTTAATTGTAACACCAGGAAGTGGTGAAACTGTAATAGTATGTGAATAACCTAATGATAAGACAACGTCATTACCTTTCATTTCAGCGTGGTAACCAATACCAACGATTTCTAAAACTTTTTTATAACCTTCTGTACAACCAACAATAGCGTTATTAATTAAAGCTCTTGTTGTACCATGTAATTGTTTAGTGTGTTTTTCTTCATTGTTTCTAGTAACTTTAACGTTTCCATCTTCAATTTCAACATTAATTAAATTTTTATCAAAACTGATTTTGTCTTCGCCGTTTTTACCTTTAATTAAAACAACACCATCTTCAACTTTTACTTCAACTCCATTAACAATAGGAATTAATTTATTACCAATACGTGACATAAATTGTAATTCTCCTTATTAATAGACAAAGCAAATAACTTCACCACCGACATTAGCTTTTCTAGCTTGTTTGTCTGTTAATAAGCCTTTGCTTGTTGATAAAATAGCAATACCCATTCCTTTTAAAACATATGGAATATGATTACTATCACAGTTAACACGTAAACCTGGTTTTGAAATTCTTCTTAATCCAGTAATAACTTTTTCTCCGTGTTCACCATATTTTAAGACGATAACTAATTCTTTTTTAACATCGTCAATTTTCTTTTCTTCATAAGAAGAAATGAATCCTTCTTCTAAAAGAATTTTAGAAATACCAACTTTTAATTTACTAGAAGGCATTGAGACGCTTTCATGTTTTAAAGCGTTAGCATTTCTAATTCTTGTAAGCATATCTGCAATTGGATCTTGATGCATTATTTTTACCTCCTAATAATTACCATGAAGCCTTTTTCATGCCTGGGATTTCGCCTTTATAAGCGAGTTCTCTTAAGCAAATTCTACAAAGGCCAAATTTTGAATAAACAGCATGAGGTCTACCACATCTTTTACAACGTGTATATTCTCTTACTTTAAATTTTTGAGGTCTAGATTGTTTGACTTTTAAACTTGTTTTTGCCATACTTCTATCTCCTATCTATTGAAAGGCATGCCTAATTCTTTTAACAATGCATATGCTTCTTCATCAGTAGCAGCAGTTGTTACAATAATTATATCCATACCTCTTACTTTTCCAACTTTATCATAATCGATTTCTGGGAAAATAAGTTGTTCTTTAATACCTAAAGTGTAGTTTCCTCTACCATCAAAGGAATTTTTATTAACACCTCTGAAATCTCTAACACGTGGAAGAGAAATAGAAACAAGTTTATCGAAGAATTCATACATTCTTGTTCCTCTTAAAGTAACTTTACAACCAATAGGTTCGCCTTCTCTTAATTTGAATGTAGCAATTGATTTTTTAGCTTTTGTAACAACTGGTTTTTGACCAGAGATTAAGCCTAATTCTTCAACAGCTTCATCAATTCTTTTTTTATCACTTGTAGCATCTCCAACACCAATATTGATAACAATTTTATCTAAGTGTGGAACTTGCATAATGTTTTTATATTCGAATTTTTTCATTAAATTAGAAACTATTTCTTCTTTATATTTAATTTCTAATCTTGTTTTGTTATTAGAAGCCATAGGAGCTTCTGTTTTAACAGTTTTCTTTGTTTTTGTTTCTGCCATAACTGATCCTCCTAGTCAACTACTTTATTGCTTTTTTTAGCAATTCTTACTTTTTCGCCATCTTTATTAACAGAATAGCCAAGTCTTGTTCCTTTTTTAGATTTTTCATCATAGAACATAACTTTACTAGCATCAAGTGGAGCATAAATTTCAACAATGCTACCTTCTGGATTTGCTTGTGAAGGTTTAACATGTTTTTTCTTAACATTAATTCCTTCAACAACAACTTTATTTAAAGAAGGATAAGCTTTTTGGATAACTCCAGTTTTTCCTTTATCTTTACCTGAGATAACGATAACTTTATCACCTTTTTTAAGTTTCATATCTATCTCCTCTTATAAGACTTCTGGTGCTAAAGAGACTATTTTCATATAAGCTTCATCTCTATCACGAAGTTCACGAGCAACAGGGCCAAATACACGAGTACCAACTGGTGTTTTATCTTCATTAATAATAACACAAGCGTTGTCATCAAATTTAATAACAGAACCATCTTTTCTTTCGATTGGATAGCTTTGTCTAACGATAACAGCTTTGACTACATCACTCTTTTTAACTTTACCGTTTGGGATAGCATCTTTGACTGCACAAAGAACGATATCACCAACACCTGCTGATTTTTTATGGCTTCCACCATAAATTCTAAATACACGAACGACTCTAGCGCCGGAGTTATCAGCAACTTTTAAATTTGTTTCTGTTTGTACCATAACTATTCTCCTTTTGCTTCATCATCATGTAAGGCTTTTTCAACCTCTTTTTCTTCTAATACTTTAATTGATTCAACAGCTTTTTTATCAACTGAGACTAATGTAAATCTCTTTAAAGCACTTAAAGGTCTACATTCAGAAATTGTAACTGTATCACCTACATGAGCAATTTCATTTTCATCATGTGCATAATATTTAGCACGATATTGAACTCTCTTTTGATATTTAGAATGTTTTTTATAACCTGTTAATTCAACAACAATTGTTTTAGGAGCTTTATCTGAAACGACAACACCTTGAATTTTTCTTCTGTGATCCATATTACTTCTCCTTAACTCCTAATTCTCTTTCTTTTAAAACTGTATAGATACGAGCAATGTCTTTTCTAACTCTTTTAATTTCAGACATATTTTCGAGTTGTCCAACAGCTTTTTTTCTACGAAGATTAAATAATTCTTCTTTTAATGAATAAATTTTATCATTTAATTGTTCGCTAGAAAGTTCTCTAACTTCACTAATTTTCATTACTATTTAACCTCCTTTTTAACTATACGAGTTTTAATTGGTAATTTATAAGCAGCCATTTCTAATGCATGAATAGCATCAGCTTCTGGAACTCCACCAATTTCAAATAAAACTCTATTCTTTTTAACTACTGCGACCCAGTATTCTGGATTACCTTTACCACTACCCATACGGACTTCAGCAGGTTTTTTAGTTTTTGCTAAATGTGGGAAGATTCTAATCCAAACTTGTCCTTGTCTTTTTGTATAACGAGATAAGACAACACGGCAAGCTTCAATTTGTCTATCACTGACATAATTACCAGTAACAGCTTGTAAGCCATATTCACCAAAGCTTACTTCATTTCCAGCTTTTGATAAACCTTCGTATTTAATAATATGAGGTCTTCTATATTTAACTCTCTTTGGTTGTAACATAGTTATTCTCCTTTATTATCATTAG
Source organism: bacterium (assembly GCA_963605025.1). Lineage (GTDB taxonomy): Bacteria > Bacillota_I > Bacilli_A > RFN20 > CAG-826 > Onthovivens. The sequence goes on from CAVCSZ010000003.1 coordinate 55,649, forward strand.
AAGCTTTTACATTACGAGGTTTAATTTCTTTATCACCACGGCAAATCCAAACTTTAACGCCTAATTTACCATATGTAGTCATAGCTTCTCTATGAGCATAATCAATATCACTCTTTAAAGTGTTGATTGCCATAGTACCATCTTTGTAACCTTCTGTTCTAGCGATATCAGCTCCAGCAAGTCTTCCGCTAACTGCAGTTTTAATACCTTTAGCACCTGCTTTTCTAACATCTTGAATAGCTCTTTTTTGAACAATTCTGAAGCTAGCACGATCTTCTAATTGTCTACAAATTTTATTTGCAACAATTGTAGCATCTAATGAAGGTTGTTTAACATCTACTAAATCAATTCTGATTTCTGTTTTTTTATCAGATAATAATTTTAAGATATTTTTTCTTAATTCTTCGATAGATTTTTTGCCATCTTTTCCTAAGACAACACCAGCTCTACCAACGAAGATAAATAATCTTAATAAATGTGTAATTTCTTTATCATTACCTTTTTTCTTTCTTTCGATTTCAACGTGAGAAAGTAATGCATCTTTAGCGATAGCTTTTTCTAAATAATTACGAATTTTATTATCTTCTAATAAGAAAGTAGAAAATTCTTTATCATTAGCAAACCATCTTGAGTTCCAGTTTTTATTAAGACCAATTCTCATTCCTACTGGATTAACTTTTTGACCCATGTATTTCCTCCTCCTTATTATTTAGATTCTTTTAATGTTACATAAACATTTGAGAATCTTTTTACTAATCCTGAAGCACTTCCTTTAGCTCTTGGAAGATATCTTCTCATTTTGAATGAATCACTTGCTTGGATTGAAGCAATATATAATTTATCAGCATTCATATTGAAGTTGTTAACTGCGTTTGCAGCTGCTGATTTAATTAATTTAGCAACACCACTAGCAGCATCTTTGTGAGTAACTGATAATAAAGCTAATGCTTCATTAACAGATTTTCCTCTAACTAAATCTAAGACTAATCTAACTTTTCTTGGAGTTGCTTTTAATCCTAAAACTTTAGCTGTAGCTTCTGTTCTAACATTTTTATTTTCAATAACTTCAACTTTCTTTTCGACTTTCTTTTCGACTTTCTTTTCACTAGAAGCTTTTTTAGCTTTTGGGCTAGCTGCTTTTTTTGCAGGAGCTTTTGTAGCTTTTGTGCTTGCTGCTTTTTTTGCAGGAGCTTTTTTAGTTTCTTTTGCTTCTGTAACTTCTTTTTTTACATTTGCCATATTCTATTAACCTCTGACGAACTATTTAACACCAGCAGCAGCTTTTGCAGCAGCTTTGTCTTCAGCGTTATTTCCAAAGTGACCTTTGAAAGTTCTTGTTGGAGCAAATTCACCTAATTTATGACCGACCATATCTTCAGTAACATAAACAGTGATAAATGCGTGACCATTGTAAACAGCGAAGGTGTGACCAACGAAATCTGGGAAAATTGTACTTCTTCTTGACCATGTTTTAATAACAGTCTTTTTATTTGATTCGTTTAATTTTTGAACTTTATTCATTAAGCTTTCATCAACGAATGGACCTTTCTTTAAACTACGTGACATGAACATTCCCTCCTACTATTTACCATTTCTTCTTCTTACAATTAATTTAGAAGAAGCTTTTTTATTATCTCTTGTCTTAACACCAAGTGCTCTTTTACCCCATGGAGTACGTGGAGCATCTCTACCGACAGGACATTTACCTTCACCACCACCGTGAGGGTGATCTGTTGGGTTCATAGCGCTACCTCTAACAGTAGGACGAATACCCATACCTCTAGTTTTACCAGCTTTACCTAAATTGACAAGGTTGTAATCTTCATTACCAACAATACCAATTGTAGCTTTACATTCACCTAAGAATTTACGTGTTTCACCACTTTGTAATCTTAAGATAACGTATTTACCTTCTTTACCTAAGATTTGAGCTGAACAACCAGCACTACGGCAAACTTGGCCACCTTTTCCAGGTTTTAATTCAACGTTATGAACGAATGTACCTTCTGGGATATTTTTTAATAAACAAGCATTACCATTTAAGATATCGACTGTTTCTCCAGAAACAATTTTATCACCAACTTTTAATCCAGTAGGTTGTAAAATGTATCTTTTTTCACCATCTAAATAGTGAACTAATGCAATATGAGCATTTCTATTTGGATCATACTCAATAGCTGCAATTTTTCCAACGACTCCGTCTTTATCTCTTTTAAAATCGATAATTCTGTATTTAACTTTGTTTCCTCCACCAATGTGACGGCAAGTAATAACACCTTGATTATTTCTACCACCAGATTTTTTAAGAGTAACAACTAAACTTTTTTCAGGAGCCTTTTTTGTTAATCCTTCATTACTTAAGACAACCATTTGTCTTCTTGAAGGAGTGTATGGCTTATATGTTTTAACTGACATATTCTTTTTTTCTCCTATATATAAGTTAGCTATTCAGCAAATAAATTAATAGTTTGGTCTTTCTTTAAAGTAACAATAGCTTTTTTATATCCACTTAATGTTCCTTTAAAACGACTTCCTCTACTTACCTTTTTAGCTATAACATTAGAAACTCTAATGCTTTCAACTTTAACGTTGTAAATTCTTTCGATAGCATTTCTAATTTGAACTTTATTGCTATCTTTTTTAACTTTGAATGCAAATTTATTTGATTCTTGTGATTGAGTCATTGTTTTTTCTGTAATAATTGGTTCAATGATGCAATCGAAATCACTAATTGTAGTTTTTGCTGAAACGTTTGTAACGACTTCAGTTTTTGCTTCTTTCTTTGCCATTATTTGAGTGCCTCCTCAATTTTCTTAACGTCGCTTTCTAACATAATAACTTTTTCAGCGTTCATTAAATCATAAACTGAAATGTTATCATATCCTCTATAGTTAATATTTTCTAAGTTATTGCTTGCTTGCATAACTTTTGTATCATCAGTAATTAATAATACTTTTGAATCATTAACTTTTAAAGCATTTAAAACGCTAACAACTTCTTTTGTTTTACCTTCAACTGATAAGCTATTTAAGACAACTAAATCTTTTTTAGCTTTTAAGGATAAAGCACCTTTTAAAGCTAATTGATGTTCTTTCTTATTTTGCTTAATTTTGAAGTTTTGAACTCCTGTAGGACCAAAGACTGTTCCTCCACCAACCCAAATAGGTGATCTTGTTGAACCAGCTCTTGCTCTACCTGTACCTTTTTGTCTCCAAGGTTTTCTTCCACCACCTGAAACTTCAAATCTCTTTTTAGTTTTAGCAGTTGCTTGTCTTCTATTTGCTAAATATGTTAATACTGCATCAAAGATAACTTGTTCATTAACTTCAACACCAAATACATCTTTAGAAACTTCTAATGTAGAAACTTCTTCACCAGTTTGTGAATAAACTTTTAATTTTAAATTACTCATAACTAATCTCCTTTCTACTATTTAGCTTCTCTTGAAACTAATGGTTTAACTTCTAATTTTGAACCGTTTGTTTTAATAGCACTTCTAATTTTAATTAAACCTTTTTTAGGTCCTGGAACGCCACCTTTAATTAAGATGTAGTTCTTTTCTGCATCAACTTTAACAATATTTAAATTTAATACTGTTGCAGATTGATTTCCCATGTGTCCTGACATTTTTTTGCCTGGGATAACACGGTTGTTACATCTACCATTGTTAGCAAATGAACCTTGTTGTCTATGATAGCCACTACCATGTCCTTTAGGACCGATTTTGTGACCCCATCTTTTAATGACACCAGCGTAACCTCTTCCTTTGCTTGTACCAATTACGTCAATAACTTCACCAGCTTGGAATAAATCAGCTTTAATTTCATTTCCGACTTCGAATTTTAACATTTCATCACCTTTTAATTCGAATAAATCTTTTTTAGGTGTAACTTTTGCTTTTTCGAAGATTCCTTTTTCACATTTGTTGACATTTTTTAATTTGTCTTCATAACCGATTTGAATTGCTTCATATCCGTCTTTTTCTAAAGTCTTCTTTAATGTGACAACGTTTGGTAAGACTTCAATAACTGTGACAGCATACATTGTGCCATCTTCAGCGTAAACTTGGGTCATTCCCATTTTACGGCCAATGATTTGTTTCATTTTGTCTTGCCTCCTAATTACATTTTAATATCGACTTCAACACCACTAGGAAGATCTAACTTTCTTAATGAAGCAACTGTATCATTGCTTGGGTTTACGATATCGATAATTCTCTTATGTGTTCTAATTTCGAATTGTTCACGAGAATCTTTATATTTATGAACAGCTCTTAAGATTGTGTAGACTTGTTTTTCCGTTGGAAGTGGGACAGGTCCTACTACACGTGCACCTGATTTAGAAGCAGCTTGACATAACTTTGAACATGCTAAGTCTAATAACTTGTGATCATAAGCTTGTAAGCGAACTCTAATAGTTTTTGCTTTTGCCATGAATTTCTCCTTTACAAATTTCCACGCGATGTTTATTGCGAATTCCCTGATACATTTCATGACAACTCTTGTGGGTGTACCAGCAACCTCGCAACTCATTACATGCGATAAACAATACAATTTTAAACTATTCAAAATTGAAAGTCAAATAAAAAATGCGATTTTCATCGCAATTTTTTTATTCTATTAAATAGATGTTATCTTTAATCATTTCATTATATAAAAATAAAGCTTTTTCCCAATCTTCACCTTCATAAATATAATGATCTGAAGATAATTTATTAAATAATTTGTTAATATTAGAAAGATAATAATTAAAATTTGAATCAATATTTTTATGATAGATTAAAGCTTTAAAATTAAACTCTAATCTTCTAAAAATAAATTGAGTGTCTACACTATCTTTTAAATCATTTTTAAATGCTATAAATTTACAAATAAAATAAGAATTAAGTAAACCTAATTGATTATTAATAATGTTATTTGGATTTAATTCATTAGAATAATCATGAGAAATTAATCTTTTATTTATAAATAAGTATTTTGAAGAAAATAATGTTGTATTAAATATAAATAAAAAATCAGAATTAAATTTATTGTAAGGTAAAAAGAATATATTTTGATTAACAATAAATTCTTTTTTAAACATTTTATTAGATAAAATATTTTTTAAATCTCTTCCTATAAAGAAATTTCTACAAAGATTAATGTTATTTAAATTTTTAACTTTAAGAATGTAATTTAAAGATTTATGATATTTATTTTTCTTTTTATAATAATATAAACATTCTACGATATCAGCATTTTTAGAATTAATTAATTCATATAAATTAGATAAATAATCTTCTTTTAAAATATCATTAGAATTAATAAAAGAAATATATTTAGAAGGTATTTCTTTAATAATATTATTTAATCCTTCTTCTTTTAAAGAAGAAGATATTTTTAAAATAAATTTATCATTATATTCTTTTAAATAATTATTAATTAATTCAATATCTTCTTTAAGTTCATTATTAATTAATAAATAAGTAATAAAAGGTACTTTAATATTTTGAGTAATAATAGAATCTAATAATTCTTTTAAATGATTATTTTTATTATAAATAGTAACTATTAATCCTATTTGATATTTATTAATAAATTCTTTTGGTAAAGAAAATTCACATCCACAATAATTCTGACGATATATATTATATTTTTTAGCAATTTCAATACCTATTTCTTGTCCATTATTCTTTTTAAAATCACTATAAATATATTTAATAGAAGGATATTTTAAATTTATCTTTTCATTAATTAAATTAATATAATCAGAATCTTTATTACGTGATACACTCATTACAGTAGCAACATATTTAAAACCTTTTAAAGTTGCTACTTCATATAATCTTTCCATTCTTTTAAGAATACATATTTTACATCTATTCATTCCTTCTTTTTGATCTTTAAAAGGTAATAAATCTATTTTAAAAGATTCATAATCATAATCATCTTCTATTAAATCTATTCTTATTTTATTATCTATAAAAAAATCATTTAAATATTTTCTTAAAGATTCTAATCTTTTATCATATTCGCTTTTAGGATAAATATTACTATTAGAATATAAAATAGTAATATCAAATAAATCACTTAAGTACATTAAAGGATATGCACTACAAGCACCACAACAAACATGTAATAATAATTTAGGTTTATCATTCTCTATCTTTCTAATTTCTCGATATTCTTTAACAAATTCTAAATAATAATTCTTTTTATTATCCATATAATTATTTTATATTATTTAAAATTAATTATAAAGAAAATAAAAAATTACTCCTAATTAATAGAAGTAATTTTTTAATAATTATTCAATAAACATTGAATCTCCAAAACTAAAGAATCTATATTTATTATCTACTGCATGTTTATAACATTCTAAAGTAAATTCTCTTCCCATAAATGCACTTACAAGCATTACTAAAGTAGATTTAGGTAAATGGAAATTAGTAATAACTGCATCTACTACTTTAAATTTATATCCAGGTTCTATAAATATTTTAGTGTCATCTCTATCTTCTTTAAAACAATTATTCTTAGTATATGAAGCTTCTAAAGTTCTTATAACTGTAGTACCTACTGCTATTATTCTTCTATTTTCTTTTTTAGCAAGACTTAATCTACTAGCAACATATTCATCTATTTCATAATGTTCACTATGCATTACATGATCTTTAGTATCATTAACTTTTACAGGTCTAAAAGTACCTAATCCAATATTTAAAGTAACATCTAATATTTCTACACCTTTTTCTTTAATTTTTTCTAATAATTCATTAGTAAAATGAAATCCTGCAGTAGGTGCTGCACTACTTCCATTTATTTTAGCGTATACAGTTTGATATTCACTTTTATCTTTCATTTTCTCATGAATATAAGGAGGTAAAGGCATTATTCCTACTTTATCTAATACTTCTAAAAAGATTCCTTCATAATAGAATTTAATAATTCTAATACCTTCATCTCTAACTTCAATACATTCTCCTTTTAAAATATCTTTAAAATCAATAAATGTACCTACCTTAATTGTTTTAGCGTTTCCACATAAACATTCATAAGTATCTTTAGATATTTCTTTTAATAATAATACTTCTACTTTAGCACCTGTCCCTTCTTTTATTCCATATAATCTAGAAGGATTAACTTTAGTGTTATTTCTTACTAAAACATCTCCAGGTTTTAAATAATCAATAATATCATAAAAATGTTTATCTTCATATGTTTTAGAATCTTTAAAGACATGTAATAATTTACATTCATCTCTTATTTTAGAAGGAGATTGTGCAATTAATTCTTCTGGTAAATAATAATCAAATAAATTTATATCCATATTTAAAAACCTCTTGAATCTCCATATTTCTTTAATACTTCTTCTTTATATTCTTTAAATCTATCTTCTTTAATAGCGTTTCTAGCACCTTCTACAATTGAAAGAAGAAATCTTGTATTATGAATTGATAATAATCTTTTACCAAATGCTTCATCTGAAACATATAAATGTCTTAAATATGCTTTAGTAAAATTTCTACATGTATAACAATCACATTCAGGATCTAAACATGTAAAATCTTCTTTATATTTTAAATTTTTAATATTAATTCTTCCATTATGAGTCATTAATGTTCCATGACGCGCAATACGAGTAGGTAATACACAATCCATCATATCAACACCTTTTTCAATACCTGTTAAAATATAATCTAAACTTCCTACTCCCATTAAATAACGAGGTTTATCATAAGGTAAATAAGGTATTGCCATATCAATCATATCAAAACAAACATCTTTTGGTTCTCCAATTGAAGTACCTCCAATTGAATATCCATCAAAATCCATTTTTACTAATTCTTCTGCACAATATTTTCTTAAATCTGGATATGCTCCCCCTTGAACAATTCCAAATAATGCTTGAGATTTATTTTTATGAACATCTTTTCCTCTTTTAGCCCATCTTAATGTTCTTAAAGTAGAATCTTTAGCGTATTCATAACTTGCAGGATAAGGAATACATTCATCAAAAGACATAATGATATCTGCTCCAATTTTTTCTTCTATACCTATAACTATTTCAGGTGAAAAGAATATCTTATCTCCATTTAAATGAGATTTAAAAGTTACTCCTTCTTCTTTAATATCTCTACTTTTAGCAAGTGAAAAAACTTGGAATCCTCCACTATCAGTAAGCATAGGTCCATTATAATTCATAAATTTTTGAACTCCACCAGCTTTATAAACTATATCTTCTCCTGGTCTAAGATGTAAATGATAAGTATTAGCAAGTACAACTTGACTTCCCATTTCTTTTAATTCTTCTGGTGATAATGTTTTAACAGTAGCTAAAGTACCAACAGGCATAAACATTGGAACTTCACAATCTCCATGAGGAGTATGTAATATTCCATATCTTGCTTTAGTAAATTTATCTTCGTGTAATATTTCTAAATAAAATTCTTTCTTTTCCATAATTCAAATGAATTATACTAATTATTAAATTAAATTACCATTTAAAATCAATATTTCTAGTAGCATTTATTATTTTTCCATATCCATGATATGCTTTTAAAAGCATAAAAATAATATAACCAAATACATTAATAGATAATAATTCTCCAAGTAATACCCATCCCCACATAACAAAATATAACATTGGAGTAAAATTAAATGCATCTTGAGTATTTAAACATGCTAAATAAATAATTAAAGGCACCATAAATGCATTTACAAAACATGGAATTAATCCAGTTAAAAATAATGATTTAACTTTCTTAGAAAATATAATCATTAATATACAAGAAATAAATGTTGCTAATGTACCTAAAGTAATATCATAAATTCCACTACTACTAGCAAAATTAGCAAGTAAACATCCAATAGTTAATCCTAAAGTATAATGAGGATTAAAAAATACTAATAATACTAAGAATTCACTAAATCTAAATTGCATATAAGAATAAGATAATCCTAAAAAATTACCTAAATAAGTTAAAACAGCATATAAAGCCGCAATTAAAGCATTAATGCATAATGTTTTAACATTAAAAGCATCCTTCCAAAAAGAAGACTTCTTTTCATTTTGTTCCATATTAATTTCCCCCTGTTTTATTTTAAGAGTGGTTAGTCATGGGAATAAGTTATTTAATTAACTTACAAGACACTCTAGTAGAACATATCTATTATATATATCTAAAGAATAAATATCAAAAAGAAAATAAAAAAAGTTATTAATTGAAGGTAGGATTTCAATTTAATAACTTTTTTAAACAATAATTAATTTATTTCTACTCTATTTTCAACTTCTTCCATAATAGAATTAAAGTCTTCATTAGAATATGTTTTTAATATATCATTTACTTCATCTTTTAATGTAGTATTTGATTTATTAACACCAATATAAGAATTACATTTTCCTTGATCTTCAGGATCTAAGAAACTTTGATCTAAATATAATACACTTAAATCTTTATATTTTTTTACTAATTGTTCTGCTACTGGAACTTCTGTTAAAGAAACAAAACTTCCTCCATTACTAACATCTAAAGCACATAATCCATAACTATTTAAAGGATTATCATGTTTAATAGATTTATCAAAGAATGTAAAATATTTATCAATAAATTCATCTTGCATAGTACCTGCTTGAGCAACCATCGATTTATCTTTTAAAAATTCTAAGAAATCAGTATATTTAAAAGGATTTTCTTTAGTGCCATAACTAGTATGCATATTTTCAGTTTTAATAATACATGCATATTGAGAAGAATAATAAGGACTTGTAAAATCTACTACTTTTAATCTTTCTTCTGTTGCAATTAATCCTCCAAATGCTAAATCAATATTACCTTGTTGTAATTCAATTAATAATGAATCAAATACAATTCTTTTAACTACTAATTCTTTATTTAACTTTTTAGCAATTTCTTTAGCAATTTGAATATCATATCCATCTGCAAATTCCATTGTACCATCAATTTTATAAGTATATTCTGATTCTTTTGATGCATTCCAACTAAAGGGAACATAATCACAATCAGTACCTATAATTAAATATTTTGCTTGATCATTTGTGGAATTTCCACATGAAGCACAAAGTGCTAATGTTGATGATAAAGCAATGAAACTCATCAACTTCTTTTCTTTGAAATTAAATTTCATAATCTTGAATAATACTCCTTGTCTTTTATTAGACTTTAAAATATTAATACAAATTTAAAAAAATACAATAAAATTTTTATAAAAATATAAAAAAATATTCAAGCATTAAACTTGAATATTTTTTCTTAATTAATCTTTATCATCTAAATGTAAGAACTCTCTAGTTCTAATTTCTTTAGGATTAGTAAATATTTCTTTAGTGTCTCCATATTCTACAATATGTCCATGTTCCATAAATAATGTTTTATTAGATACATTCTTAACAAATTTCATTTCATGAGAAACTACTATCATAGTCATTCCTGATTCTGCTAAAGCCTTCATTACTTCTAAAACTTCATTAACCATTTCAGGATCTAATGCACTAGTAGGTTCATCAAATAAAATAATATCTGGATCCATACATAATGCTCTTGCAATAGCAACTCTTTGTTTTTGACCACCTGATAATTCATCAATTCTATAATTCATTCTATCTTGCATATTAACACTAGTTAAATGTTTAATTGCAATTTCTTTAGCTTCATTTCTAGAACGATGTAATACTTTTACTTGTGCTAAAATACAATTTTCTAATACATTATAATTATTAAATAAATTAAATGATTGGAAAACCATAACTATTTTAGTACGCATTTTATTAATTTCTTTAGAATTAATTTTAGTATTAGGACTTTCCTTAATAGCAGCTTTATAAGCTTCATTATCAAAATAATTAATCTTTAAAGGAGCATTTTTTCTTACTTCTTTAAATTCTTTATTAGCTATTTTTAATTTAGCTTTTATTTCTTTTTTCTCTTCTTTAGAAATATTTTCTAATAATTTATTTTTATAAATAGCAACATTATCTTCTGTTCTTACTAATTCTTCTTCATAGAATTTATAAGCTTCTTTATATTTAACATAATCTACGAAATCATCTTTACATTTATTAATAGAAAAATAAACATTATTTTCATAACTCATTATTCCTCTAGTAGGTGTTTCAAGTAAATTTAAACATCTTAAGAAAGTAGATTTTCCACTTCCAGAAGGACCAATAATTGCTATAACATCACCTTTAGAAACATCTAAAGATATATCTTTTAAAACTTTATTAGTACCAAAGAATTTAGCAAGATTCTCTACATGTAATAAATTATCCATTATATTAAATCTCCTTTTCTAAAATATCTTCCGAATGGATTTAAAGAAATCTTCTTTCCATTTAATTTCTTTTCTATTAATTTTAAAATACCAGTAAAAATTAAAGTAAGTGCTAAATAAATAATTGCTAAAATTAAATAACATTCCATAAATGAATAAGTTCTTCCTGCAATTAAGAATATTCTATAATAAAGTTCAGTAACTGTAATAACATTTAAAACAGAAGAATCTTTAATATTAACAATTAATTCATTTCCAATAGTAGGAATAGCATTTTTTAAAGCTTGAGGTAATACAATTAAAAGTGAAGTTTTAGAAGCACTGAAACCTAAACTTCTAGCGCCTTCTACTTGACCTTTATCAATACCATTCAATCCACTTCTTACTATTTCTCCCATATATGCACTAGTATTTAATGTAATAACAATTAAACCTGCAAATAACCATCCATTTAAAACGTAAGAAATTTCTCCACTAAATTGAATAGCACCCCAGTTAACTCCTAATGCTTGAGATCCATATTTAAATAATAATGCTTGAACCATCATAGGAGTACCTCTAATAACACTAGAATAGATATTACATATTCCTTTTAATAAAGCTTTAAAGAAATATGCTATTTTATTATCATTAAATCTATCTAATTTAATATTTTTACCATATGCTAAAAATATTCCTAAGATTAATCCAACTATTGTACCAAATAAAGCAAGTATTAATGTTGATAAAATTCCATAAGAGATAATTGTAATATTTTGTCCAAATATCTCCCACATTTTATCAAAATTAACCATTAAGCATTTTCAGCTGATCTTTGAGCAGCTGCTCCCATCATTTCACCTCTTTCACTATCTGATAATTTAGCAAGTGAACTATTTAATAATTCTTCTAATTCAGTATTACCTTTTTTAATACCAATACTAACAGTTAAACCATTTTTATCATCATCACTTAAGAAAGAATAATCACAATAAAGTGCACTTAATCCACCTAAATTACACATAGCTTCTACTACAGGTGCTTCAGCAGGCATTGCAAAACTATTACCAGATTTAACATCTTGAGCTGCTAAAGGATAAGTAGCTAATGGAGAATTATGAATAATTGTAGAATCTATTGCACTAAAATAAGTATCAATAAAATCATCACCTACTACACTAGCTTGACAAATTAAAGAATGATTTTTAAATAATTCTAATAATTGTTCATATGTTGCAGGATTTTCTTTTGTACCATATCCTGAAGGCATATTTTCAGTTTTAATTAAGAATGCTAAATCACTTGATAAATAAGGAACTGTAAAATCAATAGATTTTCTTCTTTCAGTAGTATCTGTCATACCTGCTAAAATCATATTAATATCATCACCTTGTAAAGAAGGAACAAGTGAATCCCAAGTCATTCTTTTAATATATACTTCTTTATTTAAATCTTTTGATAAATATTTAGCAATTTGAATATCATATCCATCTGCGTATTCATTTGTACCATATAATGGTAAAGTATACTCACTTTCACTAGAAGCAGTCCAGTTAAAAGGTTGATAATTAGCTTCCATTCCAATTACTAAAACATCATTACTTACTGTTAATGAATTACATGATGTTAAACTTCCTGAAATTGAAGCAACACTTACTAATGATAAAATCATTTTTCTAATACTATTTCTTTTCATATTTAATTAAATCCCCCTATAATGAATAAGAAAAAGGTTGCATCAATCGATGCAACCTAATTAAATATTTAATTAAATAGTAACATCGATAGCTCCTCTACAATTGTAGGAGTCTATAAGATGTTATCTTATAGCCCAATCATTATTTATACCTAAATAATGTTTCGGCGATTATTCCTTTCCTTAATTTCACTTGATGTCTCATCCATTAAGTACTAATTTTAATCGCGCCTCTATCAATTACGTAATAAGTATATACTAAAATTAAAATAAATCAATAAGAATTTTTATTTTTTTAAATATTAAGATAAAATTAAATTTTATTTAAAATGATAAATTAAAATTGAATATTAATTTCTAAATAAATAAAATAATTTATAGGTAAAAATATATGAGAGAAATAGTTATTAATGAAAAAGAAATAGATTTAATTACATCTAAATGCGCTAAAGAATTAAAAGAAAAATTTAAAGATAATAAAAAAGCTCCTATTTTAATTGGAGTATTAAAAGGTGCTTTACCATTTATGATGGATTTAGTAAAGAAATGTGATTTTGAATTAGAAGAAGATTTTATTCAAGTATCTTCTTATAATGGAACTGCTTCTACTGGAGTAGTACATTTAAAAAAAGATGTTAGTAAAGATATTAAAGATCGTGATATTGTTTTAATTGAAGATATTATTGATACTGGATTAACATTATCTTATTTAAAACAATATTTAAAAATGAAATATAATCCTAATAGTATTACTATTTGTACTTTTATTGATAAAAAACCATTAAGAAAAGTAGAATTAGAAGCTGATGTAGTAGGTACTACTATTAATGATAATAAGTTTTTAGTAGGTTATGGATTAGATTATAATGAACTTGCTAGAAATATTAATTATGTATTTATTCCTTCTAAAGAAGATTTAAATAAATGGGATAAATTATTAAAAGAACAAGAAAATAACTAAAAATAAAGGAGAATCGTTAGATTCTCCTTTTAATTTAATTAATTATTTATCTTCATGATGGCAAGAACATTCATCATCGTGGCAGCAACATTCATGTTCTTCATTTTCTTCATGATGACAGCATTCATGTTCACCTTCATTATGATCATGATGACAACAATGATGTTCACTACTTCTTAAAATAAGTCCTTCTTCATCTGCATCTAAAATTAATTTATCAATAGCTTTTAATGATTCTTCACTTGCGTCTACTAAAACACCATTAACTTCAAACGGATCACTAGCGTCTTTTTTTGATATTAAATCTAATGATGGATGGAAATGATCTCCATGTTTAATCATTTCTACTTTTAATACTTCTAAATTATTTTCTTTTAATGCATTTTCTACTATTACTTTAGCGTTATCTGTTATTTTAAACATATTTTTCTCCTTTATAAAACTTTATAATTACATGCTTTAGAAGATATAGATACTTCAAAATAATTACCTTTATAATTATCTTCTAAAAATTTAACAAATTCTTCTTTAAAATCTTTTTTAATAAAACATAATACAGTACCTTTAAATCCACCTCCATGAATTCTAATAGCACCTTTATCTTTAATAAAATCACTTACTTTATCAATAATTGATTGAGGAGATCCTTCATATTCTCCTTTAACAAAAGTATTTTCTATATTATTTTTACTAGAATCTTGTGATTTTCTTACTGTTTCTAAGAATAATTCTACATTATTTTCTTCAATTGCTTTTTTAGCTACTAAAACATTTTCATTTTCAATAAAGAAATGTTTAGCTTTTCTTTTAACACTATCATCTATTTTTAAATTATCAATTTTAGAAAATATATTACTTGTTTCTTCTAAATCTCTTAAATACTTACTATCTTTTTCAAGTAAAGATGCTACTTTATACATTCCATCAGGAATAGCAGCATATAAAGGAGTTAAAGCACTATGATTTCCTTCACTTTTAATTAAAAATACATCTAAAGGTAAATTAAATGGTAAAGTTTTAATTTCAGGTGAATTAATATTTTTAAAATCAATAAAATTACTAGAATCAAAACTAGTACCAATTTGATCTAATAATCCACATGGTTTATTAAAATAAACATTCTCTGCAAATTGACCAGTTTTAGCAATTTCTACACTAGGAATCTTTCCATCATTAAATAAATAAGAAATAGTGTATCCAAATAATGCTTCAATTGCAGCACTTGAAGATACTCCTGAACCATTAGGTACTTCACTAACAATATACATAGAGAATCCACCTATATTATAACCTTTATCTTTTAAAGATTTCATTACACCTTTTAAAAGTCCTATAGGTCTATATTCATCTTCTTTTCTTTTTTCTAAATCACATACATCAAAAGAAAATTCTTTATATCCTTCTGATAATACTCTAACTTTATTATCATTATTAATCTTTAAAGCAGCATACATTCTTAAAGAACAATTAGCTACTAAACAAAGTCCATGATTATGATCTGTATGATTACCTACAATTTCTAATCTTCCACCTGTATCAATAGTAAATCTAGGATCAACTTTATAATATTCTTTAAATAATTTAACTACATCTTTCATAAATTAGAATTTAATACCTCCAATAAAATTATCAATACCTACTCTTCCTTTTAAATCATCTTTAAATACACTAGTATTAATTAATATATTCTTACATACATCATTAATATATTCTTTAATATCTTCATCAATACTATCTTTAGAATAATTTTTCTTTAAAGTTTCTATCATTTTAATAAATCCTTCATTATTCATATCAGGATATTTATTTTCTATTTCATTTTTAGATAATTTATTCTCTAAGATATCTTTAATTTCATTCATTTGACGTTTAAGTCTAGCAGGTAAAATAAATAAACCCATTGCTTCAATAATTCCAATACCTTCTTGTTTAATATGATGATATTCTTTATGAGCATGGAATATTCCATCAGGATATTCTTCATTTACTCTATTATTTCTTAAAATTAAATATAATTTATAAGTATCATTTTCTTTTCTAGCACTAGGAGTAATAGTGTTATGTAATTTATTATCACTAAAAGAAATAATATCATTAACTAAATCATCATATTTTCTCCACGCATCTAAAATAGAACTTGCTACATTAATTACATCTTCTTTATCTTTACCTTCTACTAATAAACAAGTATTATACCAATCAAGTAAATATAAATGTGATGAATGATTAATTAATGTATATTCTTTTTTAGGTTTAGATTTCATAACAGGTAAAATATGTCTTCCACCTTGATAATGTTCATGATTTAAAATAGAACCACCTACTATAGGAAGATCAGCGTTACTTCCTAAAAAGAAAGAAGGATATAAATCTACAAATGATAATAAATCACTAAATGTTTTTCTATTTATCTGCATATTAGAATGACTATCTTTAAATAAAATAGAATGCATATAGAAATAACCATAAGGAGAATATTGTAAATACCATTTCTCATTATTTAAATTAACATTAATAAATCTTAAATTACTTCTAGATGGATGAGATTCATTACCATAATAACCTAAATTCTCTTTACATAATTGACAAGCAGGATATTTTAAAGATGTTTTAGGAGCACTTAAAAGTTTAGCGATATCTTTATTATTTTTCTCAGGTTTAGATAAATTAATACTAATTTCAATATTTTTATCTTTATAATTACTTTCCCATAATAAATTCTTTTCAATAGCACTTTTTTTAACATAATCATTTTTAATTGATAAATCATAAAGATAATCAAGTGCTAAAGAATCTCCATTAGTGTTTTTAATAACATTAAATTTTTGATCTATTAAACTTGGAAGAGGAGTTAAAATACCATAAATCTTAGATATTTTTTCATCTATTAAATAAGCTTCTTCTATTCCTAATTCATTTTTAATATAGATTTCTAATTCTTTAGTAAAATAATCAGGTGTTTCTAATTCATCTATCTTTTTATAATCAATATTTTCTTTTTCAAAATATTTTAAATTTAATTCATGTAAAACACTATTTCTTAAATAAATTAAATCTAAATCATCAGAAATTGCAAAATTCTTTTTGAAATAATAGATAAGTTCATTAACTAAAGTATTAATCATTATTTATTTCTCCTTTTAATTTTATATTCAATAAAATATTTATATTTATCATTCTTTTTATAAAGAATATTAGATAATGGAATAACACTTTTTTGAGGTTCTAACGCTATTCCTCTTCTTTCTTTTAAATCTTTATTATTATTAAATTTAACATTAGTTAAACTAGAATCACAATAAATATTCATTGCGTCATAATTAGTTTTCATTAATACTTCATAATCTTCATTTCTTAATGATAATTTATGTATTTTATCTAATTCATTAAATATAAATGTATTATCAATAGTACCTATTTCTTTTTTAGATACTATATCTAAACTATTTTTAAGTTTCTTACTTCTATTAAATAATAAATAATTAGGTGTTAATTCTATATCAATAGGTAATAAAGTATTATCTATTTTTAACATTTTAGGAGCATCAAATTTTAAATAATAATCATTAATATTTAAAGATCTATTTAAATTCCAATAAATATGATTACTTAAATTAATTAATGCATCTTCTTTAACATTACTATTTAATTTAATAATAAATTTATCATTTAATTTAGATAAAGAATAAATAATTTTAATATTTATTTTACCAGGAAATCCATTCTCATTTTTTCTAGGAGAATAATAAAATATAACATCTATTTTAGATTTAGATTCTTTTATTTTATATTTAAAATTCTTAAAAGATATAGAATCTAATTTACCTCCATGTAAAGAAAATTTATTATCTCCATCTTCTTTTAAATGATATTCTTTTTTATTAATAGTAATTAAAGAAGGAATTCTTCCTGCTACTACTCCTAAAGTTTTATTAAAGAATTGAGGAGAAGTTAAAAATTCATCTTTAGATTCTAATTCTAAAATTAAAGGATCATTATTAAAATGTAATGAATACATACTAGCACCATAAGAACATAATACATATTC
>CAVCSZ010000004.1:0-71091 GCA_963605025.1 bacterium
AAAAGAAATATAAATTAAAATTTCTATAATAAATATTGTAAGGAAAAAATAATTAACTTTTTTATTCATAACATATTTTAATATTTTTATCATTTTAATTCTATCTTTATTTTTAAATCAAAAATCATTCAATTTTTATTAAAAATATTTTTAGTTTTAAAAACTAGATGTATTAGTTATTAATATTGAAAATCAATTAAAGTCCCATTTTATCGCTTGATTTTGATTTTTATAAATATTAAAATAGATATGTTATATGAAAAAGAAAATATTAATTTTAACTAGCATATTTTTATTAACTAGTTGCCAAAATACATCTACACTTGAATTAAAAGAAATTGATTATACTAATTTAAATAAATTTTATTCTTCATTAAATTCGTCATATTCAAATTATTATTTAAATTATGAAAAAACTACATATGGATCAATAAATTCTAATAAATTTAATATAGATTATTCATCTAGATTTATTAAAAATGAAAGAAAATATTATCAAGAAGAAACTTTTACTTCTTCTACTTTTAAAGATTATTCATTAGAAAGATATGAAGATTATTCTTCAAATGAATTTGGGTATACTGAAACTTTAGATTTAGAAAATAATAAAGGAATAAATTATTCTCCTTTAGAATTTTTAGATTTAGATGATTATTCTTCTAAATTTTTTAATACTATAAATTCAATTACTCCTTATTTAATAAAAGAAGATAATTTAAATGCTTCAATTTCTAAAGCAGAAATAAAAGAAAACACATCTACTGATTTTATAGTAGAATATACTTTAAATAATGAAAATATTTATAAAATAAATGAAAATAATGAATATACTTATTCATCTTTAGAAAGTAATTATCCAAGTATTATTTTATTACAATCTTATTTTTCAAATTATGATATTCTTGGAGATACATCAATTTATGAATTAATTTCTACTTCTTTTACTATTAGTTTTAATAAAGTAAATAATACAATTAATTCTATAATGAGAAATGAAAAATTTAAAATTTCTCAATTAACATTTGAAAGTTTATATGTAACTACTTTTAATAAAGTAGAAAATAATTATTCAGAATCTTCTAAAGAATTAATGACCTTAATGGATAAAAATGTATTAGAAAGTGGAGAAAAAGCTTTACTTGAATTATATCAAGTTTATAAAGATTTAGATGATAAATATAAAACTTTAAATTATTATTCTGTTACTAATGGAACTGCTAATGCATTAGGAGGAGTTTATTCTCAAGTTATTCAAGGATATAAACTTAAATTAGAAGATGATTATTTCTTTACTACAATTACTACTTCATCTTTTGTTAAAAAAGCAGAAAGTAGATATCATAATTCTATTAAAAATTCTTATAAAATAGGAATTGGAGATAATCCTTCTAGTAGTGGATTATATGGAAGTGTATCTAAATGGAATAAAATGAAAGATTATTCTCAAAATGAATATATTTCTACAATTGGACATTTAATGGATTCAATTGCAAATTATATATTAGATGAAGATTTATCAAAATCATTTACTAAAGCTAAAAGTTATAAAAAAGATGGAATGTATGTTTATTCATTTAATATTTCTGTTAATAATGATGATAAACATATTGATGCATGTAAAGATTATAAAATTGAAATGAATCATATGTCTAACATGGGATTACCTTCTTTTTCTAATTGTAATTTTGAAATATATTTAGATTCTTCAAAAGAATATATTATTAAAACTAAAAATATTGAAGAATACACTACAGGTGGTTTTAAAATTTCTTCTGAAATGACTAATGATTATTACATATTAAATGCAAATGATGAAATTCCTAATGAAATTTTATCTACTTATAATAATTTAATAAAGGAGTAAATATGAAACATATTAAAAATATATTATCTTTATCTTCGTTAGTATTATTATTTTCAATAACAAGTTGTAATTCAAATAAATTTGAAAATAAAACTGATGATGATAGTAAAGATGAAAGTACTGATATACCTACTAAAATAGATCCTATATTTGAAGATGGAATTAAATCAATGGGAGGATTTATTGATACTAATTTTAATTTAAATTTATTAGATGGAATAGAACCAATTACTGTTCCTTTAATTAATACTAATATTAATATTTCATATAAGATTGCATCTAACATTAATGAAATTACTGATTATTATAAAGGTATTGAATTTCATGTTAATTTAGATTTATATAGTGATGAATCTAATTTTGCTAATTCACTTATTACTCAAAAATTATTACCTTCTTTATTTGGAGATTTTAAATACACTAAAATTGCTAATAACATATCAGATTTAGATGTTTATTATCTTGGAGATGGAATGCT
Source organism: bacterium (assembly GCA_963605025.1). Lineage (GTDB taxonomy): Bacteria > Bacillota_I > Bacilli_A > RFN20 > CAG-826 > Onthovivens. Next base: position 2,343 of record CAVCSZ010000004.1, read on the forward strand.
TTATGCAAGCTTATCTACTTTTGAAGGAGAATTTCCTTCTAGAGATAGTATTGAAGCAATAAAAAATGCACCTCGAGAAGTTATTAATATTACAAGAATGGATGTTAAAGCAATTATTAATCAACTTGGTGATAAATTAAAAGAAGAAAAAGATAATATTGATTTTAAAGATATTTTCAATACATTAACTTCTACTTTAAATGGAGTAACAATTGATGTTGAACTTTTAACTGATATTTTTGTAAAATCTTTAATTTCTTTTAATGATGGAGGATTTTCTTTTTCTTTAAAAGAAGAAGGCATTTCTAATTTAAATACTTTTATTAATTCTGAGATTAATTCTTTAATTAATAATTCATCTTTAGGAATTACTTTAGAAGATGACTCTAAATTATTAGAAATTTCTTCATTTGAAACTAGTTTAACTTCTTCTTCATTTAATTTAAAAATAGATAATAAAGATTCTATTTCACCTTTAATTGAAATATATTTAAATTATTTAAATGATTCAATAGAATTAAATCCTACAGTTAATTTAGAAGAAGAATATATATATTCTAAAAATATTATTAAAAAAGCTGATGAATTATATCTTGGATATTCTAATTATAAATTAAATGATGAATATAAAATTACATTCCAAGAATTAATTAATAACGTTATTTCTTTAGATGAAAAAGATTTTAAAATTATAAGTGGATTTAATAATTCAAATGGATATCCATTATTAATAGAAAATGAAGATAATACTTATGGATATTTAAGTGATTATGAAGATATGTTAAATGATTATAATTCTTTAAATGAATTATTAGATTTAGATTTATCTAATGATAAAAATAAATTAATTGCTATTAACACTTTATTAGATAATTTTATAAATGGAAATAATCATTATTCAGATTATTTAAAAGATAATATTCTTGAAAAAGTTAAAAATAATGATTCTTCTAAATACGATAATTTAATTAATACTTTAAATAATTTCTTTAATGATTCATTATCAAATTATATTGAAGATATCAATTTATCTATCTCAAATTATAAATCAAATAAAAATCCTACTTTAAAAAATACTCAAAAATTCTTATTAGAACTTTTAAATAAAACAGATTTTTCTTCATTATTAATTAATAATGAAATTTATAATGATGATATTAATTTATTAAAGAGTGATGATAAAATTACTAAATTAAGTTTAAATTATATTAAAGAATTTATTAATTCAGATTTATTTGAAAAGAAAGAATTAGAAATTAAAAATAATGATTTAAATAACATCATTTCTAATTATCTTACTCAAATTAAAAAAGAAATTAAAAATATTGATAATGATTTTTCATTATTAAATGATTATTCTAATCTTTTATTATTTAATAATGATACAAAATTAGAAAATATTTATGATTTTATTGATTTAATTAATTCTACTTCTTATAAAAATAATATTAAAAATGAATATCATTCTTTAATTGATCAATTAATTTCTATTTTAGATAAAAAATTATCTTTAGAATTAGATAAAATCATCTTAGAAGAAAATATTTATAAATTAAATAAAGAAGAGAAAGTACTTAAAGCATATATCTCTTTAACTTCTACATATTATGAATATTATTCAAAATATATTGAAAATAATAAATTATTTTCTAAATATATTAATAATTTTAAATCTATTGATAAATACAATAAATTAAAATCTTTATTAGAAGATGAATTAAAATATTATTATTAAAAATAATTCAGTGAATTTTAAATTCACTGAATTTTTATTTAACATCAATAATTAAATCACTTTTATTTTTAATTTTATAATAAGAAAAATAATTATCTTCTAATTTAACCCATTTATTAATAAATTCTAAATAATTATCTTTTTCTCTTTCTTTTAATCTTTTTTCTTGAATATCTTTTGATTCATTTAAAAAAATAGAATAATCATAATATTTATCTAAAATAGGATTTAATGAATAACTTCCTTCAATTATTAAATATTTATTAAAATTAATATTTTTATATTCAATTATTTTTTGTAATTTACATGAAAATATTCCTATTTTAAAATAATTTTTATTTAAATTATTAATTACTTCTTCTTTAAATCTATCATAATTAATATTTCCATTAACATTATTATTAATATTTAAATTAGGATTATATGGTAAATAAAAATCATCCATATGAATAACATTACAATTTAAAATTAAAGATAATTCATTTCCTAAAGTAGTTTTACCACTTGAAGAATTACCATCAATTACTATAATAACTTTTTCTTTATTAATAGATTTAATATTATCTATTATTTTATTAACATCATAATACATAAAATTATTATAAATAATTAACAATCAATAATAAATATATTAAAATATTAAAGAGTTAAAAAGGAGAAAAAAATAATGGAAATTATTGAAAATGATAAATTAAGAGCTTATATTTCTTTAAAAGGTGGAGTATTAAATTCATTAATAGATTTATCTAACAATGAAGAATTAGAATATCAAATTGAAGAAGGAAGTTGGCAGATGCAAGATGTAGTTATTTTCCCTTTTCCAGGAGATAATAAATTTACATTTAATGATAAAGAATATCATATATCTACAAGACATGGTTTATTAAGAGGACATGATTTTAAAGTCTTATCTAAAGGAAAAGATTTTATTGAAGTTTATGTTAATAGTGATGAAAAATCATTAAAAGTATATCCATTTAATTTTGTATTTATTTTAAGATATGAATTAATTAATAAAAGTATTAAATATACTTCTAAAATTATTGCACTTAATAATACATTATATGGAGGATATGGAGAACATTTAGCACTTAAAGCTAATGAAAATGGTAAAATTTATTTAAATAATTCTACTACATTATATCCTCTTGTTAATGGTTTAATTGATTTAAATAATCCTATTAAACTTGATAATGTTTTATCTTTAAATAAAGAAACATTTAAAAAATATGATACATTGGTATTTAAAAATGAATCTAATAAATTAATTTTAGATAATGGATTTAATAGATTAATTTCTTATGAATTTAACGCTCCATATTTTGCAGTTTGGTCAAATCCAAATAAAGGTAACTTTATATGTATTGAACCTTGGTGGGGAATGACTAATTACATAAATGAACCTAATTCAATTAAAGATAGACTTAGTATTGATGAAATTAAAGAATCAAAAGAATATTCATTTATAATTAATTTTTAATAAAATAAAATGCATCAATTATATGATGCATTTTTATTTTAAATTCATATCAATTAAATAAGAATTTTTATTATCTAATGTTCTATTTATATTAAAATCATTAGTAAAATATTTAATTTCCTCATCAACATCTTTTAACATTCTTGATATTTTTTTTGCTACTTCGCTATGTTTATCATTTAAAAATTCTTTATTATTATCATGTAAAATTACTACTCTTCCTTTTTTATTTAATAATCTTTTTAATGCTTCAATAAATAATTTAATATCTAAAAAATGAGGATATGCATTAAAAATAACAATTAAATCAAATTTATTTTCATTATTAAATTTATAAAAATCTTCATTATAAAATTCTAAATTATTTTCATTATGAATTATTTTAGCAGTTTCAATCATTTTAGAAGATAAATCAATTCCTATTACGTGTTTATTATTTTTGCTAAGATAAGAAGAAATAATACCTGCTCCACAAGCAACATCTAAAACATTATTATAATTAACTAATGAAAAATCTTTTAAAAATAATTCAATATCTTCTAATCTTTTTTGAGAATATTTAAAACTATCTACATTTTTATTAAAGAATTCTTTCATTAATTCATTTATTTCTTCTTTTTTCATATTAATTATTATATAAAAATAACGAACAAAATTAAATATTTGTTCGTTATTTAATTTATTAATTTTCTTTTTAATTGAAGTTAAAAAAATAATATGATAATATAATTTTGCTTTTGCCCCCTTAGTTAATCGGTATAACGGATCCATGGTAAGGATCTATGCGTAGTTCGACTCTGCGAGGAGGCACCATTATTATAAAAATAAGGATTAATTTTCAAAAATTAATCCTTTTTTATTTATAATTTTAATTATATTTTATATTTTTAGAGAGTTTAAAAGGAAATACAAACATAGAAAAAACTGACCCAATACTAACAGATAAAAAAGACATTAATAAGAAAAATAATATACTTATAATAAAAAATAATATCTTCATTCCTATTAAAAATTTTAAACCATCAAAACTAAAACTAAATATAATTCCAGGGAATCTTATTGTTTTTGTTATAAAAAAACCAAATACATCTTGGACTGTTCCTTCATAACCTACACAATAAATAAACGAAATCATCGCATAAATTGAAATAATTGGAATGAAAATTGCAAGTCCTAATCCAATTGTTTGATGTTGAGTGATTGATAAATAAAAAGCAAAAATTACATATATAAAACTTAAAATAAAAGCAATTATTCTTATTTCTCTTCTTTCTTTTTCTTCTTCCATTTCTTTTTGTCTTTTTTCTTCTAATAATTTATTTTTATAACATTTTTCACAATAAGTTAATCCTACTTTATTTCCTCTATGACCTTTTATAACATTAAATGTTTTATCACCTGCATAAATAGGCTTATTACAACAATTACAAACTCCTGTTTGTAGTTTTATTTCATGAGTATCTTTTTTAATTATTTGTTTATTAGATTCTCTATTAGATTTTGAAGAACTATTACATTCTAAAGGTTTATAATATCCATTATAACAATTTTTACATACAATTTTAGATTCATTATCAATTGTAATAAAATTATAAATTTCATCATCAAAGATATCTTTTTTACAAATATTACAGATACCTATTTTAGTTTTATTTAAATTATCTTCTTTTTTATTATCATATTCTTCTTTAAAAATTTTTTTATCACAATCTGAACAATATAAACATTTAGTGCCTGCTACTTCTCTATTTATATATTTTTCATTATCAAATATTTCTTTATTACAATTTCTACATCTACCGACTTTTTTAATAATTTTTAAATTTTTATAAGTATTTTCATTTTCTTTATTTTTAATTACTTCTTCATTTTCTGAAAATAAATATTCAATAGATACATTAAAAATTTTTGCTAAATCTCTAATAGATTGCATATCAGGTTCATTTATTTCACTTTCCCATTTAGAGATTGTTTGAAATGAAACATTCATCTTTTCAGCTAATTCTTTTTGAGTTAAATTAGCATCTAATCTCATTTTTTTAAGTTTTTGACCAAATTTCATATTTTTTTACCTCTCTTACAAAAAAATATTATCTTTTTAGTAGAATTTATTAAATAACCATAAGATAGAAACACTAACTAAAAAGTAGAATTTGATATATTTTTAATTAAATATTACTATTTTCTTTAATAAAATCATTAAATTCTTGTTCATACAATACTGGATCTTCAAAATAACTTCTTGCGTGTCCAGCATTTTTAAATAATATAATTTTATGTTTACTAGAACATACTTTTTCATTTTTTAAAGACATAAATGTAGGTACAAATTTATCATTATCTCCATGAATAAATAAAATAGGATATAATGAATTTTTTAAAGTTTTTAAAGTAGAATATTTAAAAACATTTCTTTTTAAAATAAGAGAATTAAATAAACAAACAGAGAAAGCTGCAAAATGAAATTTAGTTAAATGTTTAACAATATCATAAGTAGATGTATATCCACAATCTGCTATTAAACCTTTAACATTTTCCATTTTTTTATCTACTGTTAATAAAATAGAATTAGAACCCATTGAAACTCCATGTAAATAAATATCTACATTATGATTATAAATTTCATTTATTTTATTAACCCATAATAAAATATTTTCGTATTCATAAATTCCAAATCCAGAATGTTTACCTTCACTATTACCATTTCCTTCATGATCAATTGATAATAAATCATAATTATTTAATTGAAAATTATAAAATAAAGGAACATCACATTTTCCATTACTTAAATGTCCATGAGAAAATAATATTACAATTGGTTTATTATTTTGAGGATTTTTACTTTTTCTTAATTCTCCATATAATTTAATATTACGATTATTTTTAATATAAATTTCTTCATGAGGATAATTAATAAATTCAATATATTTTTCTTTTACTTTTAAAGGAAAACGAAATTTATCATCTTCAACATCTAAAACACAATAAGGTTTTTTAGTTCTTTTATATATAAAATTGTAACCAATTATACCTAATATAATCATTAATAAAATAAAAAATAAAATAATAGATAAAATAATAATTAATATAATCATTTATATATTTTAACTTAAAAAAATCAAAATATAAAAGTTAATTTTAAATATTATTTTAGTTATAATATTTTTATGAAATTTATTAATTTTAATGTAAATGGTTTAAGAGCTATTTTAAAAAAAGATTTTATTAAAGATTTTAATCAATTAGACGCTGATATTTTCTCTCTTAATGAAACAAAATTAAGTGATGATAATTTTCCTTTTAATCCAGAAGGTTATAATGTTTATTTTACTAATTCAAAAATTAAAAAAGGTTATAGTGGAGTAGCAGTATTTTCTAAAAAGAAACCTTTATCAGTACATTATGGATTAAAAAATAATAAATATGATGAAGAAGGTAGAGTAATTACCTTAGAATTTGAAGATTTTTATTATGTTTGTGCTTATGTTCCTAATGCTGGGGAAGAATTAATTAGACTTCCTTTTAGAATGGAATTTGAAGATGATTTATTCCAATATTTAAAAGAATTAGAAAAGAATAAACCTATTATTTATACAGGTGATTTAAATGTTGCACATATGCCTATTGATTTAAAAAATCCTAAAGGTAATGAATGTAGTGCAGGATTTACAAAAGAAGAAAGAGATAAAATGACTAGGTTATTATCTAATGATTTTATTGATACTTTTAGATATTTTTATCCTGATAAAGTTAAATATTCATGGTGGAGTTATCGTTTTAAATCTAGAGAAAAAGATATTGGATGGAGAATTGATTATTTTATTGTATCTTCTTCTTTAATTTCAAAGATTAAAGATTCTTTAATATTAAATGAAATTAAAGGTAGTGATCATTGTCCAGTAGAATTAATTATTGAATAATATATGAAAAATTTATATATACCTTTTAAAAACTATTCTACTTATGTAGAAATATATGGAGAAAATTTAACCTCTATCCCTTTAATTATGTGTCATGGAGGACCAGGAAGTGGAAGATATGGATTTATTAAACTTGCTAAAGAATTATCTAAATTAGGTCAAAAAGTTATTTTATATGATCAACTTGGAGCAGGTAATAGTATTCCTAGTAGTCAACCTACTTCTTTATATAATATAGAAACATGGAGAGATGAATTTTTTAATTTAGTAAATTATTTAAAATTAGATAAATATTATGCTTTAGGTCATAGCTATGGAGGAATGTTACTTATTAAAATTTTAATAGAAGATAATCCTAAAAATATGAAAAAAGCAATACTTTCTTCTACTCTTTATTCTTCTTTAGTATGGGAAAATGAAGCTCATCGTTTAATTAAATTTTTATCATTAAAAGATCAAAAAGCAATTAAATACGCAGAAGAAAATAATAATTATGATTCTATTCAATTTCAAAAAGCATCTAGTCATTATTATAAGAAATTTTTAAAAGATAATAAGAAAAAACCTAAAGATTTTAAAAGTGGACATGTCGCATATTTAACTGCCTGGGGTCCAAGTGAATTTAAATGTTTAGGTAATTTAAAATCTTTTAATTATGAAGGAAAATTAGAATTAATAAATAAAGAATGTTTAATTTTAAGTGGAGGAAATGATGAATCTACTCCATATATTAATAAATATATGAATGATCATATTAAAAATTCTAAATGGGTTTTATTTAAAGACGCTCGTCATTCTACATACATAGATGATTTTGAAAATTATATTAAAGTATTATTAGAATTTTTAAATAAATAAAAAATGGTAGACTTATTAGTCTACCATTTCTGCATATAAATCATAAACGAATGCATGTGTTATTCTAATATTTATAACATCACCTTCATTTAATTCCTTATCTGTTTTTAAATAAATGCTTCCATCAATATCATCTGGAGCATTAATTCCACATCTAACACTATAATTATTATTAGATTTAGAAACAACGATTGCTTTAAATATTTTTCCAATTAATTCTTTATTTTTTTCATAAGAAATTTCTTGTTGTATTTTCATTATTTCTTCTTTTCTTTTTTCTTTAATATTTTCATCAATTTGTTCTTTAAATGTATTTCCATATGTTCCTTCTTCTTTAGAATATGTAAATACACCTAAATGATTGAATTTATATTCTTTAATAAAATCTTTTAATTCATTAATATCATCATCATTTTCAGTAGGATATCCTACAATTAATGTTGTTCTAAAAATAGCGTCAGGTATTTCTTTTTTAATTTTATTAAATAATTCTTCAACAGATTCTTTAGTGTCTCTTCTTAACATACTTTTTAATATTTTATTTGAAGCATGTTGAATAGGAATATCAAAATAATGAGTCATTTTTTTAGAATTTTTAACAAATTCTATATATTCATCACTTACTTCTTCAGGATATAAATATAAAACTCTTATAAATTCTATTCCATCAATTTTTTCAATTTCTTTTAATAAAGTTACTAAATTAATATCTTTATCTTTAAAATCTTTTCCATATCTTCCAGTATCTTGAGAAATAACAATTAATTCTTTTACTCCATTAGCTGCAAATTCTTTAGCTTGATTAATTATTTTATCAAAATCAAAAGAACGATATGCACCTCTTATAAAAGGAATTGCACAGAAACCACAATAATTAGAACATCCTTCACTTATTTTTAAGAATGCACTAAATTTTTTAGTAGATAATCTTCTTTTAAAAATATCAAATTCATCATTTTGGATATCTACATTTAATAAATTACATACCATTTCAAGCATTCTTGGATAATCTTTAAAACTAATCCATAATGATACTTCTGGTAAAGCTTCTTTTAATTCTTCTAAATTTCTTTTTACTAAACATCCACAAACAATAATTTTAGCATTTTTATATTTTAAACAATCTAAAATAGTATTAATTGCTTCTTCTTTTGCAGGTAAAATAAATCCACAAGTATTAACAATAATAGCATCACATTCTTCTAATTTAGTAGAAATTTCAAAATAAGGTTCTTTAAATAAAGATAGCATTGATTCACTATCTACTGTATTTTTATCACATCCTAGTGATATTAATCCTATTTTTTTCATATTTAACGATTAGAAGATTTAACCAAAGAAGAAATATAATCAATTTTATTTTTAAATTCTTCTAATGATAATAATCTAAATTCCCAATTTGGACTTCCAAAACTTCCTGGAGCATTAATTCTTGAAGAACTATCAAGACCTAAGAAATCTTGAATAGGTAAAATAGCGTATTCACATTCACTATTTAAAACAAATTTTAATATTTTATCTAAAATATCTTTTCCTTCAATTTTATTAACTCTAAAAATAATTTCTAATAATTCTTTTTCTTCTTCTTTTAAAGAATTATACCAACCCATAACAGTATCATTATCATGAGTACCAGTATAAATAATTTGATTTTTACTAGTAATAAAATTTTTATTAAATACATTAAATTCAAATACATTCATACCTTTAAAATTAAATTCATCTCTTAATTTTAAAACACTAGGTACAAGATCTCCTAAATCTTCTGCAATAATATTTTTAGTTAATCCTTCTTTTTCTAATAATTTAAATAAAACTCTTCCTGGAGCTTCTTTCCAAACTCCATTAATAGCAGTAGGTTCACTAGATTTAATCATATAATATGTATCGAAAGCTCTAAAATGATCAATACGTAAAATATCAAACATACTTAATGAATATTTAATTCTATTTAACCAAAAAGTAAATCCATCTCTTTCCATGTATTTCCAATCATAAATAGGATTACCCCATCTTTGACCAGTTTCACTGAAATAATCTGGTGGTACTCCTGCTACCATTGAAGGATGATCTTTTTCATCAAGTAAAAACTCATCTTGATTACTCCAACAATCACTGCTATTAAAACCAACATAAAAAGGAATATCTCCCATTAATAATACTCCATTTTCGTTAGCGTATTTTTTAAGTTCATTAAATTGTTTATAAGCGATATATTGGCACCATTCAATAAATAAAATTTCATTTTTATATTCTTTAAAATCAAATTTAGAATAAGAATAAGCAGCATATTTTTCTTCTTTATCCCATTTATCCCAATCTAAATAATTATTTTTTTCAAATAAAACTTTAAATTTAGCGTAATTTTCACACCATTTATTATTTTTAATAAATTCTAAAAATTCATTAGATTTTGTATCTTTAGTTTTTTTGAAAGCTTCTCTTAAATACTTTTCTTTATGTAATCTAGCTTCATAAAAATTAACTAATTTTGAATTTTCATTAAAATTATCATATTTTGATAAATAATTATGTTCTTTTAACCACTTTAAAGAAATATAACAAGTATCTAAAGCACTTCCACATTCACTTTGATAAGGACTAGAACCATATCCTACTGGATTAAGTGGTAATAATTGCCATATTTTAATATTTGATTTTTTAAGTAAATCAACAAACTCATATGCACTTTCATAGAAATCACCAACTCCTAAAGAAGATGGTAAACTAGAAATAGGCATTAATATTCCTGTACATCTCATAATAAATATATTATATCTAATTTATAAACCTAATAAAATAATATTTTATTAAAGAATTATATTTATAATTAAATATAAACTAGAATATTAACGAGAAAAATTGTATTATATTATGGTTATTTTTGTTAAAGAAGGAGGATTAACTTATGAATATGAGAAATGTTGCAATTATCGCACACGTTGACCATGGAAAAACTACTTTAGTTAATCAATTATTAAAATATAGTCAAACTTTTAGAGAAAACGAAAAAATTGAAGATCGTGCTATGGATAGTAACGCTATTGAAAGAGAAAGAGGTATTACTATTTTAGCTAAGACTACATCTGTTAAATATAAAGACTATAAAATTAACATCATGGATACTCCAGGACACGCTGATTTCGGTGGTGAAGTTGAAAGAATCATGAAAATGGTTGATGGATGTTTATTATTAGTAGATGCTTTTGAAGGTACTATGCCTCAAACTAGATTCGTTTTAAAGAAAGCTTTAGAAAATCACGTTAAACCTATCGTTATTATTAATAAAGTTGATAGACCAAACGCAAATCCTGCTAAAGCAGTTGACGAAGTATTACAATTATTTATTGAATTAGGAGCACCTGATGATTTCTTAGATTTCAAAGTTGCATATACTAGTGCTTTAAATGGTACTTCCTCATTATTCCCAGATTTAGCTTCTCAAAAAGAAGGTATGGATGCTTTATTTGATTTAATTATCAGTGAAGTACCAGAACCAAAAGTTGAACAAGAAGGTCCTACTCAACTTCAAGTTGCATTATTAGATTATAATGACTACGTTGGAAGAATGGGTATTGGAAGAGTACAAAGAGGTGAAATTAAAATTAACCAACAAGTTACTTGTTCAAGAACAAACGGAACTACAAAAGGATTTAAAATCTTAAAATTATTTGGCTATCAAGGATTAAAAAGAGTTGAAATAGAAAGTGCTAAAGCAGGAGAAATTGTTGCTTTTGCTGGTTTAGCAGATATAAACGTTGGAGAAACTATTTGTGATCCAAGTAAAGTTGAAGCTTTACCTTTAATTCATATTGATGAACCAACTCTTCAAATGACTTTTGGAACAAATTCATCACCATTCTCTGGTCAAGATGGAAAATTATTAACTGCTAGGCAAATTGAAGATCGTTTAATGAAAGAAAAAGAAAAAGACGTTTCTTTAAAAGTAGAACGTATTCAAAATAGTGAATCATGGGTTGTTTCAGGAAGAGGTGAATTACATCTTGGTATTTTAATTGAAAATATGAGAAGAGAAGGTTACGAATTAGAAGTTTCTCGTCCTCAAGTTATTATTAAAGTTGAAGATGGAATTAAAAAAGAACCTTATGAAGATTTATCAATTGAAGTCCCTAATGATTTCGTTGGTGATGTTATGACTTCTTTAGGTGAAAGAGATGCTGAATTAATTGATATGGACGCTAATGAAACTACAACTAAAATCAATTATGTAATTCCATCACGTGGATTAATCGGATTTGTATCAAATTTCTTAACATTAACTAAAGGTTATGGTATTATCTCTCATACTTTTAAAGAATATCGTGAAATTTCAAAAGGTAAAATTGGAGAAAGATCAATTGGTGTTTTAGTAGCAACTTCTACTGGTCAAGCTACTCCATACGCAATTCAACACGTTGAAGATAGAGGAACAATGTTTATTCTTCCTGGAATCGATGTTTATGAAGGTATGATTGTAGGTGAAAATAAATATGATACTGATTTAAGTGTCAATGTATGTCAAACTAAAAATTTAACTAACCAAAGAAGTTCAAATAAAGATCAAACTGTTGTTTTAAAAACACCAAGAAAATTAACATTAGAAGCATGTTTAGATTACATTAATGTTGATGAACTTGTTGAAATCACACCTAAAACATTTAGAATGAGAAAGAAAATTTTAAATGACGCTGAAAGAAAAAAATACGAAGCAAAACAAAGAATTTTAGAAGGCGAAAATAAATAAATGTATTAAAAAAAGGAACTTTATATAAAGTTCCTTTTTATTTTTATTCACCTAAACCTTTAATTAATGAACCTTTGAAATACATTTCAAATTCTTTACCATTTGGATTAACTTCAAATGCAAGATCAGCATTTTCAAGACTAATAACATTACCTTTATCAGCGTCTTCTACTGATTTTGTGTTAGTTTTACTATCAATATAATAAGTTGATTCTGATCCAAAATTATCACTTGTTGATTCATATTTTCTTGATTCAATGAAGTATAAACATGAATATTCACTTCCATCAACTTTTAATTTGAAATCACTACTATTAATTTCTTGTGTACTTCCTGTTCTATTTCTTAATGTAACAGTTGTAAAATAAACGATTTTATCTGAATCTTTACTTTCTTTAATTTTAGTAAAACCATCTTTTTCATAATATTTACTAACTGTGAAAGTAGCTGTTGAATCTCCAAAATCTCCACATGATGTCATACAAACAGCGCCTGTTCCTACAACTCCTGCAATTAAACCTAATGTAATTAATAATTTTTTCATAAATACTCCTCCTTTATTAGAAACATTTCTGTTTCTTTTGTATCTTATGGTTATAGTATATATACAAATATTTATATTGTCAAGTAAAATAATTACAATTTTTAAAAAAATGTTTCTTTTTTTAAAACTAATAAAAAGTGTGAATATTTCACACTCTTTATATTATGTAAATATTTTTAATTATTAGATTCTGGAACAACGACATCATTTGAATTGTCTTCAATTCCAATATGTTCCTCTCTTACTTTTATAGAATAAATAATAATAGCTAAAATAAGAGCTAACATTACTAAAATAACAACAATGTTTAAAATATTCATAATAAATACCTCCTAACGACAATAATTATATACATAAAATAAAAATAAAAAATATGTAAACGGTTTCATTTTTTATGAAAACGGTTTCATATTTTTTTTCTTTTACAAAATTATATTATATATATGTCTTTTAAAAGACAACGAATGGAGGATTTAATATTATGTTAGAAAAATTATTCAATGAACAAGAACAAAAACAAGAAACAAATAACGAAGTTTACGAAACAGAAAATAACGCAAATAACGTTATGTATATTTATAATTATTTAAATAATAACGATATTTTCTAATTGTTCTAAATATAATAAAAATGCTTCTTAATAAAGAAGCATTTTTTTATTCTATTGATTTTAATGATTCTGCCATTGGAACTTTTTTTATTTTTCTTGTTATATAAACATTTACTACAAAAGCTGTTAATAAAGAAATTAGTATTCCATATATATAAGTATTAAGATAAATTGTATAACTAAATGATACTAACTCAGTTCTATTTGTATATAATACTATAAATTCTAATGGATATCCTAAGAATAATCCTAAAATAGATCCAATTAATGTTAGAATCATAATTTCATAAATTAATGATTTTCCAATTTCTATTAAATTAAATCCTAATACTCTTAATGTAGCAGTTTCTCTAATTCTTTCTTTAAAGTTTAGAATTGCTAAATTTACTAAAACAATAACTGCTAAAACAATTGCAAATACTTTAATTGTATTAGTCATTGTTTTAATTGAACTAACATAACCTTCAATTTTATCATTTGTTTCTTTTCTTGATAAAATTGTTTCTACTTTAATATTATCATTTTCATTAATTAATTTAGTAGTTTCATCAATTTTTGAATTATCTTTTAACATTACAGTAGCAGCATTAGCGTTTTGAGGTAACTTATTAAATAAAGGATCTTCTATATATAAGAATATTCCTTTAAAAGAAAATGAATAAAATGAATATGCTATTTTGCATTTATATGTATTAGAATTAATTTTAAATTCAATTTCATCTCCTACTTTAGCGTTAATTTTTTCTAAAGAAGCTTGAGATATACCTATTTCATTATCATTCCATTCATGTCCATTATCGTATTTAAAATTTTCTGATTCTTTAGAAATATAATAATAAGTTAATGAATCTTGATTTTCATTTAAAATTGTAGCGTTTCCTAATCCATATTCATTAACTTCTTTAATATTATCTATTTTTAATAATTCATCTTTATTTGAAGAAAAAGGAACATTTAATGAATATGTTAAATTTAAATCTCCATTTACAAATGAAGTTAAATCTAAATCAATTCCATAATTTAAAGTATCTTCAATTCCAAATCCACAAATTAATAATCCAGTACATCCCATAACACCTACAATAACCATTATAGATTTATTTAAATGTACTTTTATATTTCTTAAAGCCATCATTAATGAAGTATTTTTAATAAAAGTTTTCTTATTTTTATATTTAAATTTAGGAGAAGCACTTCTCATTGATTCAACAGGTGTTAAATTTAATTCTTGTCTTATTAAAATATAAGTTAATATAGACACTAAAAGAATAATAATTAAAATAATTAATAAGCCTGCTAAAACTGGGAATGAATAATTCATTGAAGGTAATGAATATAAAATATCATATTTAATATTCATAATCTTAGGTAATAATAAAGGTCCAATTATAAATCCTAAAATAACTCCAATTAAAGTAATAACATTCATCATTATTGAATAATATATTAATATTTTTGGTTTAGAATATCCTAAAGCTTTTAAAGTACCTATTTGAGTTCTTTCTTTTAATAATAATTGAGTAATTGTAGTTAAAACTACTAAAATTGCTACTATAAAAAATATTAATGGAAAGGTTAATGCTAACATTTGAGCTTGTTTAGCGTCATTAACAACAGTAGCACATGAAGTTAAATTATCTCTTTTTTGTAATAATAATAAATTATTATTTTCTTTAGATAAAAAATAATCATTTATTTTATCTAATATATCATCTACTTCATTACTATTATTTAATTTAATAATAACTTGATCATAAAAATTTTTAAATTCATCTAATTCATATCCATTATCTAAATTACGATTAATTTCAATAAATTCACTAGAAATAGTATTTTCTATATCTTTTTTATTATTAATATTTAATATTTTTTTAAGCCTATTTTTACTTACATTATCTAATCCATTATTTATAAATAAATTTAAAGTTTCATTTAAATAATTATAAGTTAAATTTTCTTCTATTCTATTTAAAATTAATTTTTCAAATAAAATTTTAGACATTAAAAAATTACTGCTAGAAAAATTACCACTTTCAATATTTTCAGCATGTTTCATTGTACCAGTAATTCTAACTTTAAAATCAATCTCATTAGATATTTTATTTATTAATAAATCTTTTAATATAGAAGGCAAAGATTTTCTTAACATTTTTTCATCACTATTACTAATAGCGTTAGATAAAGTAATTCCTAAATCACTAGTACCTAAATAATTTAAAATTAATTCTTTAGTTTTAGAATTTATTTTTAAATCATCTTCTCCAATAAATAAATCTATTAAAGATTCTAATTGAGTTTCTGAGAAACTTAATGTTATATAATCTCCAATTTTATAATCATTATTTAATAATTTTTGAGATTCTAATACTGTTTCATCTATATAGAAAAAATTAGTAATATTATTATCTTGAATTACATTTAGATTATATGGAGAAGATATTGAAGGAACTTTATCATAAATCAATCCATTTAAAGAACTATCATTAAACTTAAAAGAAGGAATATAAATTCTTTTTTCATATGTTCCTTTATCTTTAATAATATCTTCAATTTTTAATAAATCATTATCTTCTTTAGTTTCTAAATTAGGTATATATGTAGAATAAATATCACCCATATTAGTAGTTTCAAAAACATAATTAATTCTTCTATTTAATTCAGTATAATTAGCTTCAAGTCCTATAAATAAAGTAACACTTGTTGCAATAATAAATATAATAGCTAAGAATTGTTTAATGTTTTTAAAAATATCTCTGAAACATTTTTTTAAAAGTATTTTACTTGATTTCATTTATCTTACCATTCAATTTCTTTAGCAGATTTTGGATTTTCTATTAATTCATTTTTATAAATATTTCCATCTACTACTTGAATTAATCTATCCGCAATAACACTTATTGCTTTATTATGAGTAACAATAATTACTGTTTTATTATTCTTTTTACAAATTTCATATAATAAATCTAAAATTTGTGCTCCAGTTTTACTATCTAAAGCTCCAGTAGGTTCATCACATAATAAAAGTTCAGGGTTTTTACTTAAAGCTCTTGCAATTGCAACACGTTGTTGTTCTCCACCTGAAAGTTGAGCAGGAAAATTATTTTTTCTATTTTCTAATCCTACTTTATTTAATATTTCATCAACATCTAAAGAATTTTTATTTAAAGAAGCCGCTAAATAAACATTTTCTTTAGCAGTTAAAGAAGGCATTAAATTATAAAATTGAAATACAAATCCAATTTTATTTCTTCTAAATTTTGCTAATTCTTTATCATTCATTTTAGTTACTTCTTCTCCAAAGAAATAATATTCTCCACTTGTAGCGTTATCCATTCCACCTAAAATATTTAATAAAGTAGATTTTCCAGCGCCACTAGGTCCTAAAATAACAACAAGTTCACCTTTATTGATTTCAAAATTAGATCCTTTTAAAGCCTCAATTAATGCTTCTCCTTTTTTAGAATCACCATATGTTTTTTTAATGTTTTTAATAATAATTTTATCTTTATTTTCCATATTTTTATAATAAAGGAGCAATCATTCTAAGTAAACTCCATCCTAATCTTTTTATCCATTTAGCGTTAACATATTTATTAACATCTTGTAAAGTTGAAACTTTTTCCATTTCTTCAAAACTTTCAATCATTTTTAAAATTTCTTTATCTTTATAAATACATACACTCATTTCAAAATGTAAATAAAAACTTCTAAAGTCAAAATTACAAGTACCAGTTAATGCTACTTCATCATCAATAACCATTGTTTTCTCATGATTAAATCCTGGGGTGTATTCATATACTTTAATACCATTTAATAAAAACAATGCATAATAAGATTTACTAGCTTGCCAAACCATTTTTTTATCTGGAATTCCAGGAGTAAATATTTTAACATCTACTCCACTTTTACTAGCGTTTATTAAAGCAGTAATTAATTCATTATCTGGAATTAAATAAGGAGTAGATAACCAAATAGATTTTTTAGCTTTATTAATCATTGTTAAATAAACATTTCTTAAAACATATTTTTGATCATAAGGCATACTAGAAGCAGGTTGTATAAAAGAATCATTATTAATAATTTCATGATCTAATAAATATTTATTGTTATTGTAACTAAATATTTCAAAATCTTCTTTATTTTGCTTATCACATATTAATAAATTAGACAAGAAAATAGATGTTAAATTTTGAACAGCTTCTCCTTCTAAATATAAAAAATTATCTTTCCAAACACCAAATCTTTGTTTTTTATTTAAATATTCATCTCCAACATTTATTCCACCAGTAAATCCTTTAACACCATCTACTACTACAATTTTTCTATGATCTCTACAATTTAATTGAATATTCATTGTAGGTTTTAAAGGATTAAAACGATAAGCTTTAATTCCATCTTGTCTTAAAATTAAATTAAAGTTTTTAGGTAAATATGTTGAACATCCAAAATCATCATAAATAACTCTTATATCAATTCCTTCTTTAGCTTTTTCTTTTAATGCTCCAATTAATTCATCAAAGAAATATCCATATTCAATGATAAAATATTCTACAAAAATAAATTTTTTAGCACTTTTTATCATCTTAATTAAATCATCAATTCCATCTTCTCCGAATTTATAATATTTAATATTAGTATTTTTATAAACAGGGAAATTAGAATTAGAAATTAAACATGCTAAATTATAATATTCAGGTACTTTTTCTTTAACTTCATTTAAAGTATCTTCATTATAATGTAAATTTTTATGTTTTCTTAAAAATCTATTAATTCTATTATTTTCAATTCTTTCTAATTTTTTAGTAGTAACTTTATTTGCAAATAAAATATAAAGAACTACTCCTAAAAAAGGAAAAGCTGCAATTAAAGCTACCCAAGTCATTTTATAATCAATTTGACTTTTACTATTTACAATAAATAATGCAAAAATTAAATTTAATAATAAAACAGAACATATTCCAATAATTGCGTAAATTTCATCACTTGCAAAATATAATAATAAAATTAATCCTAAAACTAATAAAGTTTGTAAAAAGAAAGCAAATGCAACAAAAAATAATCTTGCATGAAAATGTTTTCTTTTTCTTTTTTCTTTAATAACTTTTTCTTTTTTCATATATTAATAATCTCTCAAATTAGGGTTTCTTTTTTCAACTTCTTTTAAAATTTCTTTATAATTTTTTACCATTTTTTTATTTAAAGTTTTTAATTTTTTCTTTGAATTATGTCCTTTTAAAAACATAATAGAATCAATATTAAATTCTTCTGCACATTCATAATCATGAAGAGTATCTCCAATTAAAACACAATTATCTTTATTTAAATTATGTTTATTAACAAATTCTTTACCATATTCAATTTTACTCTTACTTTCTGAATCATTACTTGCAATAAAATCAGTAAATAAATCTTTTATTTTTAAATATTCTAATTGTTCTTTTAATAAATTAATTTCAGTAGCACTTAAAATATATAATTTAAATCCTCTTGCTTTTAATTCACATAACACTTCTTTTTCATTTTTAAAAAGATGAGATTCTTCTTTCCGTCTTTTTAAATACTCATTAAAAAAGTCATTATTCATTTTTTTATAATCATAATCTTTAGAATTTAATCCTAAAGCATCATAATATTTATTAATTGGATTAATAAATGTATCTTTACATCTTTTCTTAGAAAATCCTTTATAACCTAAAGATTTAAAAATATTTTTTTCAATATTATAAGTTACATCAAAATCATCTAATAAAGTTCCATTAAAATCAAAAATAATTGAATCTAACATTATTTAATATCCTTTTTTGAACTTTCTAAAAATAAGATATATCCATTAAAAGGATCATCTTTTTCTAAATCAAATAATTTCTTATTTAATTCATCTTTTTCTTCTAAAATTGAACTAATATCTTCATTTTCAAAAGATTTATTTAATTTATTTAAAATAGAAATTTCATTTTCTAATAATTCTTTATATTTAGGATCATCATTATTTTCTTTCTTCATAAATAATTTAATAATTAAATCTTTTGTTAAATCAATTCTTTTAATTTTTAAATCTAATAAAGAATTATCTTCTTCTTTAGGTGATTCTTCATTTAAATCAAGTCTTTCTTCTAAATCAAAATTTTCTTCATTTAAATTTTCTTCTTCACTACTTAAAACATTTTCTTCTACTTTTTCTTTAACTTCTTCAAAAGATTCGTTTTCTTTTTCTTCTAAATCATCATTAGATTCATCTTCATTAAGTGTAATATTTTCATTAATATCTTCATCCAAAATAGCATCTAAATCTTCTTCTTTTTCTTCACGATGTTCTAAATTAATAACTTGATCTTGGAAAGTTTCTTCATCTTTAAAATCATTTTTAATAGAATTATTAAATCCATCAAGTAAGTTAAAATCATCATCAAAATTAGAGATTTCTTTTTTATCTTCTTTATTAACTTTATTTCTATTAAATACTCTATCATTTGTTAAATCATAAAGATCTTCTCCTCCACAAAAAGGACAAACATCTTTATTATCAAAAACTCTTCCACATGATACACAACGAAGTGTAGCGTTAGATTCACCAGAATCATTAACAGTAATGATTTTATCTCCACCTACTCCACAACAAGTACAGACATCACTTCTATTACTAAATTGTCCACAAACAGTACATTGATATTTCATAAATTAACTCCTTTTAAATTTTTCAATTTCATCTATTTCTTTAATTATATCTTTTGATAAACATTCACATCCATTTTTAGTGATTAATAAATCATCTTCAATTCTTACACCAATTCCTAATTTTTCAAAATATAAACCAGGTTCATCACTAATTACATTTCCTTCTTTTAAAGGTATCATAGAATATCTAATACTAGGATCTTCTTCATAATATGCTACATCATGAGTATCTAAACCAATAAAATGAGAAACACTATGGAAATAAACTTCTTTAATATCTTCTTCTTTTTCTATTAATTTTTCTTCTACACATTTTTTAGCCATATATTCAGTAACTAAATTATTTAATTCTTTAATAGTAATACCAGGTCTTGCTTTTTTAATTACTAATTTATTAGCGTCTAAAACAATTTGATAAATTTTCTTTTCTAATGAAGTAAATTTATTTCCGATTGGAAATGTTCTTGAAATATCTGCACAATAATATTTATATTCACTTCCTAAATCAAATAAAATTAAGTCATCTTTCTTTAATGAGTCAAAACTAGTTGTGTAATGTAAACAAGTAGCATTCTTTCCTGCAGCAGAAATTGTAGGAAAAGATAATTCACAATGTTCAAAAGAATGAATTGTATGATAAAAAAGAGAAGCTAATTCATATTCATTTTTACCTTCAATAGAATTCTTTAATAAAATTTTTAATCCATTATTAGTATTATTAATTGCTTCTTTAAAACAATTTATTTCATATTCAGATTTAATCATTCTTAATGAAGAAATAATTGGATAAATATCTTTAAATGTTATTTTATCATTAATTAATAATAATTCTTTTTTAAAATCATTAACATTATAATGTTCTTTAATATCATAAAATAATGAAAAATCTAAATAAATATTATTATTTTTAGTTAATAATTTTTTTAAATCAATTTCAAATTGATTTAAAAATAAACAATTCTCAATATAAGAAATATTTTTAGCTTCTTCTAAAGTTAATCTTTTACCAGTCCATTTTTCAATTAAAGGATTATAATCAGAAACATATAAAGTTTCTCTAATTAATCCATCTTCTTTTTTAATAATTAAAATTGAACCTTCTTGATCAATCCCTGTTAAATAATAAAAATTTCTATTAATTGAAAAAGGATAATATTCATCTTCACTTTTAATTTTAGAGACTCCTCCAAATAAAATAAGTAATGAATTATTTTCCATTTTTTCTATTAATTTATTTCTTCTTAAAATTAATTCTTCTTTATTCATTATAATTTCCTCAATTCTTCAATAATTACATCAATATCATTATTTTCTATATCATAAATTCTTCCTTTATCTACTAAATCTAAATTTAATGAAGATAAAGGTAAAGAAGTATATGTTTTAATATCATTTTCTTTAGATATTTCTTTTAATCTACTTTGTCCAAATAAATTTATTTTTTCTTTACAATTAGGACATTCAATATAAGACATATTTTCAATAAGTCCTAAAATAGGAATATTTAATAATTTAGCCATCTTTATAGATTTGGTAACAATTAATTTTACTAAATCTTGAGGTGTAGAAACAATAATTACTCCATCTACTTTTAAAGATTGATATGCAGTTAAAGTAATATCACTTGTTCCAGGAGGCATATCTATTAATAAAAAATCTAATTCTCCCCAATAAACATCACTATAAAATTGAAGTAATAATGAAGTAGTAAGTTGACTTCTCCATACAATTGGATCATCTTCTTTTGATATCATTAAATTACTTGAAACAATCTTTATACCTTCTTTAGTAATAAAAGGAAATACTAATCCATTTTGATCTCCTTCTAATTTATCTTTAATTCCAAACGCTCTAGGAATTGAAGGACCTACAATATCTCCATCAATAATACCAACTTTATAACCTAATTTATTTAATTTAGATGCTAATAAAGAAGTAACAAAGCTTTTACCTACTCCACCTTTTCCACTAGAAATACAAATTAAATGTTTAATTTTATTTAAAGAATTAGTTTCTATTTTTTCTATCTCACTCATTTTAAACATCCTTTTTATCTATAATTATTTCTTTTTTAATCTCTTTTACTTTATTTAAGAATATTGATTCATAATCAATATTAATATTTAAAGGTGTTAAAAAAGTTACTAATATTTTATCATTAAATTCTTTACTCCTTAATGAAAAATTATTCTTTTTTATAAAATTTAAAAGAATATTGAAAGTATCATATTCACATTCAACATAATGTAATTCTTTTTCTTCTAAAGATACTAGTTTACATTCTTTAAAAGTTGTTTCAAAACTTTCTAAATAAACTCTTAAAAGTCTTCCTGCACCTAGTAAAACTCCTCCAAAATATCTAACAATAATTACTCCTACATTATCTAAATTATTTTTAATTAAAGCATTTAATAAAGGAATTCCTGCAGTACCTTTAGGTTCTCCATCATCACATCCTCTTTCTTTATTTCCAATTTTATATGCAAAACATGCATGTTTTGCTTTATTATGTTCTTTTTTTATATTTTCTAAATATGAATTAAATTCTTCTAAGCTAAAACATGGAAAAACATAACCTATAAATTCAGATTTAAGAACAGATATAGATGTTTTTTCTAAATTTTTAACTGTGTAATTCATAATTTTAATTTTACTATAAAATATTATATAATATTTTAATATGAAAGAAAAAATTAAATGTCCAAATTGTAAATTACTTATTGATAATGATTTAAAAACTTGTCCTTATTGCGGATATAAAATTGATAAAGAAGAAATAAATAAAAAAGATAATGAAAATTCAATTGAATATGTAAAAATAAAAGATCAAAACGAAAATAAAGAAAATAAGACTAAGATTAAAAGTTTTATTAAATTTGAATCTAGATCAATTAATTTAAAACATAAAAATTTAATTTTATTTTTAGTAGGTTTTTTATTACTTCAAATTTTAGGTAGTATTTTACAAGTTTATGCTTTAATTAAGAATCAATATTTTTTATATACAGATGGAATAGCATACATTAATTTCAGTATGTATTTTATGATTTGTGGAATACTATTTTTAATAATTAATCAAGATGTTTTAAATATTTTTAATAAATTTAATAAATTAAGAACTTATTTAATGGGATTTAGTTATGGATTTTTATTAATTATTATTTCTACTTTACTAAGTAATCTTATTAATTTAGCTACTAATAATGGATCTTCTAGTAATGATAATCAAAATAATGTTGAATCTATTGTTAAATTATTTCCCTATTTATCAATTATTGTTTTTGGAATAATAGGTCCTTTAGTAGAAGAAATTACTTATAGATTAGGATTTTTTACATTAATTGCTAAAAAATCTAGACTTTTAGCGTATATTTTAACTGGTTTATTATTTGGATTAATACATTTTAATTTTACAAGTAGTAATTTAGTTAATGAGTTAATAAACCTTCCTCCTTATATTGTTAGTGGATTATTATTATCTTATTATTACGATAAAGAAGGTTTAGAAGTATCTTTTATAGCACATGCTACTAATAATTTAGTATCAATTATATTATCAATTTTATTATGAAAAATAAGATTTTAATTTTAAATAATGAGTTATTAAAATTAATTGCAATTATTTTAATGACTTTATCTCATCTTGGATTATTTTTAAATAACATTAATTCAAATTTATCTAATGTTTTTTTAATCATAGGTTCTTTAGCGTTTCCTATTTTTTTATTTTTAAATATAGAAAGTAATAAATTTACTCATTCTAATCTTAAATATATTTTAAGATTATTTATTATGTCTATTTTAATTTATGTAGTAGTTTTAATTATAAGTTTAACTACTTCTTTAAATTTATATCAATATGGTAATATCTTTATAGATTTAACTTTATATTCTTTACTTTATTTATTAATAATTAAATATAAATCTAATTTAAAATATTTATTTATTCCTTTAATATTTTTATTTTTTATTATTACACATTTAATAAAAATAGATATTATAAATATAGATACATCCATTTATAAAATATTAGGAGGATTATTTCCTCAATATAATTTATTTGGATTAATTTTATTTTTAGTAACTTTAATTTCATTTAAAATTTATACTGATAAAGTTAATAAAATTAATGAAGATTTTATTAATTCTAATGATTATAAATTTTCTATAAATATAATTTATTGCATCATACTTGCATTTTTTTCTTTAATCGCTTATGCTTTCACATATATAGATAAAAATTATTTAGGAGTAGATTTAGTGTCTTCTACTTATTTAATTCTTGGAAGTATATTTATTATTTTTTATAATCATAAAAAGATTACAAATTCTAAATTAATTAAATATTCTTATTATCTATATTATCCATTACATTTAGTAATTCTATATCTAATATTTATGTTATAAGGAGGAAATATATGTTTATACATTTAGAAGATAGTGATAAATTTGAAGAATTAATTAAAAACGATAATGTTTTAGTAGATTTTTTTGCTACATGGTGTGGTCCATGTAAAATGTTAACACCTGAACTTGAAGAATTATGTGAAGAACATAGTGAAATTGATGTTGTTAAAATTGATGTTGATAAATTCCCACTTCTTGCATCTAAATTTAATATTAGAGCAGTACCTACTTTAATTGTTTATAAAAAAGGTGAAAATAAGAAAACTGTTCAAGGATATATGGATAAAGATGCTTTATTAGAATTAATTAAAAACGCTTAATAATAAAAACTCAAAAAATATATTGAATTATTATTTAATTTTTGATATATTATTTGAGCATGCAGGTGTAGTTTAATGGTAGAGCATCAGCCTTCCAAGCTGATTACGCGGGTTCGATTCCCGTCACCTGCTCCATTCGATTATTTAAAAGACTGTTATTAAATAGAATTAATTTCTATTTCTAACAGTCTTTTTTTAATAAAATAAATCATTTTATTTGTTAATTATTTTATTTAAATATAAAATAATTTTATGAAATATAATTCAATAAAAATGATTAAAAAATCAAGATTTAAAAAATTTATAAAAACTTTAGATTCTAATACTTTTAATTCTACAATTAAACATATGAATAAAATAATTGAAGAAAATAAAATTTATGAAGATAAACAAAATTATGAATATTTATGTAATTTATTTTCTTCATTAGGATTAGTATTTACATTTATAGATCAAGGGTATTCTAAAGAAGAAAGTCAAGAAATTGTATTTAATGCAATGTATGATTATTTAAAACCTCAAGTAAAGAAAATGCAAAAACTTGCTAAACATAAATTTATGATTACTTTATTAAAAATTGTAATGCCTAAAAAAGTCAAAAGAACATGTGGATATGGATGGAAAATTGAATTTATTAAAACTCCTAAAAATATATTTTCTATGACTACTCATAAATGTATTTTTAAAGATATATTTACTAAATATAATATGCCTGAAATGACTAAAGGATTTTGTAAAGTAGATAATTTATTATATGATAATTTACCTAAAACAAAATTTTATTATACTCAAAGACTTGGAGAAAATGGTAATTATTGTGATTATTCATTTAAAAAAGAAGATTAAATTAATTAATCTTCTTTTTCTTTCCTCTATGTATTATAAATAATAAATAACATATTAAATAACTAATACCTAAAATAACAATTACCCAAATAATAGACATATAAACACTTTGATCATAAACTTTTAAGAAAGGATAAGGTCCATCTACTACTTTTAATAAATTTAATATAATTAAAATAATTGCGTATATAAATGTAGGAATTACACTTATAAAAGTATCTTTAAATTTTAATTTAGGATTTCTTTCAAATATTAAAAAAGAAATAATACTTAAAATAGGACATAATAAATGTAAAAATACTTTATTTCCACTTATTAATTGAATGTATGTACTTTCAAATCCTTCTAAAGGAATAAGTACAAATATTACTATTAAAAAAGTTAATGTAACACATCCAGTAGACATATATTTAATTAATAATATATTTTTATTTATTGATTCTTTTTTATTTATTAAAATTAAAATATTATTTATAGAAATTAAAATAGAACTTAAAAGTAAAAATATATTACTATCATAAGTATAAAACGCTAAAAGATTAAAAGGATTATTTCCTATTTTATCTACTAATAAAGTAAAAGATAATATTTCCATAATAATAATTATTAAATTAATTATTAAAGAAAAAATAACATTTAAATTCTTTTTCATAATTATTTTATAGAATTCATTCTATACCCCATTCCTACTTTAGTTTGAATTAATTTTTTAGAGTTAGAATTATTAGAAGATATTTTCTTTCTTAAACCCGCTACAAAAACTCTTAATGCATTAGCGTCTTGTCCATTAGTGCCCCAAACATAATTAATTAATTCTTGATAAGAAATAGTTTTATCAATATTAGTAGCTAAATAATATAAAATTTTATATTCAAAATTAGTTAAATGAATTAATTTATTATCCATATAAACATTTTTACCTACATAATCTATCTTTAATGGTCCATTTATTAAATTATATTCTTCTTCTACTAAATAATATCTAAATTCTTTTCTAATTCTAGATATTAATTCATAAATAGAATAAGGTTTTGTTAAATAATCATTAGCACCCACATCAATTGCTAAAATCTTATCTTCTACTAAAGTTCTTTTACTTAAAATAATTATAGACATTTTATTATTAAAACTTCTTATGTATTCAATAACATTCATTCCATCTTTATCAGGTAAAGATAATTCTAATATTACTAGATCTACTACATCTCTAATTAAAGCATTCATTCCATCTGTAGCATTTTGAGCCCATAATATTTTTCCAAATCTTTTAGATAATTCATTTTTTAAAAAATGATAATTATTTTTATCAGGATCAATAATTAATATTGTTTTATTATTAAAATTATTATTCATATTTAAATCCTATTGCACGTGGAACTTTAGGAAGTCCAGGCATTACAAGTATTTTACCACTTTTTACTACAATAAATTCTGCTCCATTAGATAAATAAACATCTTCTATATTAAAAGTATAATCACTAGGAACATTTTTAAGTAATGGATTATCACTTATTGAAGATTGAGTTTTAGCAACACAAATAGGTAATTTATCTCTATTTAATAATTCAATTTCTTTAATATGTTCCATTGCTAATGAAGAAAAATTAACATCTTTAGCGTTATAAATTTCTTTTGCTAAGATATTAATTTTATTTATAATTGAATCTTTTTCATCATAAATATATTTTAATTCTGATTTTTTAGTATCTAAAATTCCTAAAACTTTATTTGCTAAATCAATACTTCCTTCACTTCCTTTTAAATATCCATCCATAAATGAATATGGAATATTATTATTTTCTAAAATATCTTCTAAAGTATTAATTTCATTTATAGTATCACTTTCAAAATGATTAATTGCTACAACTACAGGAACTTTAAATTTCTTAAGATTAGAATAATGTTTTAATAAATTTTTACTTCCTTCTTTTAAAGCTTCAATATTTTCTTTTTCTAAATCATTAAATAAAACTCCACCATGTTCTTTTAATGCTCTAATTGTACATACTAAAACTGTACAAGAAGGTTTAATATTTCCTTTTCTACATTTAATATCATAAAATTTTTCAGCACCTAAATCACTTGCAAATCCTGCTTCTTCAATTATGATATCTGCTAATTTTTTAGCAGTTAAACTTCCTAAAACACTAGCACAACCATGTGCAATATTTGCAAAAGGTCCTCCATGAATTAAAACAGGATTATTTTCTCCACTTTGTACTAAATTAGGAAGTAAAGCGTATTTTGTTAAAGCTAAAATTGCATCAGTTAAATCTAAACTCTTTAAAAATACAGGTTTATTATCAAAAGTATACGCAATTAAAATATTATCAATTCTTCTTTTAAAATCATCAACAGAATTACATAAGCAAAATATTGCCATTAATTCACTAGCAGCAGTTATTGTAAAACCTTCTTCTCTTTTAATTCCATTTTTATCACTACCTAATCCAATAGAAATATTTCTTAATTCACGATCATTACAATCAATTGCTCTTTTCCATAATATTCTAGAAGGATCAATATTTAATTCATTTCCTTGATAAATATGATTATCAATAACAGCACTTATTAAGTTAATTGCACTAGTTAAAGCATGGAAATCTCCTGTAAAATGTAAATTAATATCATTATGAGGTTCTATAGAAGCTTTTCCTCCTCCACTTGCGCCTCCTTTAACTCCAAAAGTAGGTCCTAAAGATGGTTCTCTTAAAAGAACTATAGAATTTTTATTTAAAGCTCTTAATCCATCGTTTAAACTTATTGAAGTTAATGTTTTACCTTCTCCTGCTTTAGTAGGAGTAATCGCAGTAACTAAAATAAACTTAGAATCTCTATCTTTTAATTTAGAAATAGATTCTTCTTTAATTTTAGCTTTATCATCACCATATAACATTAAATCAGTATCTTTTAAACCAACTTTCTTTGCAATTTCTTTAATATTTAAAATCATATTAATATTATATAAAAATTTTTGATAAAATTATATTATTAAGTTTAATGAGGTGATTTATGATTGATATTGTTCTTGCTACTAGTAATGAAGGAAAATTAAAAGAATATGAAGATATATTAAATAATAAAAATATAAAATTACATTTAATGAAAGATTTAAATATAACTTCAGATCCAGAAGAAAATGGAAATACTTATATAGAAAACGCTTTAATTAAAGCTAGAGCTATTAAAAATAAAACAAATTTTTATATTTTAGCAGATGATAGTGGGGTAGAATTTGAAGCATTAGGAGATCATTTTCCAGGTGTTCATACTCATCGTTATGCTTTAGAAAATGGAGGAAATGAAGTATTAAATCCTATTCTTGCTAGTAAAATAGGAGGAAGTAAAGGTACATTTTATTGTGCAATTGCATTAATAACTCCATCAAAAGAAGAAATAACATTTTTAGGTCAAGTAAATGGTAAAGTTTCTAATTCATTAGAGGGTTCAAATGGATTTGGATACGATAATATTTTTATTATTGATGGAAATGAACACACTAATGCTTATTATAGTGAAAAAATTAAAAATCAAATGTCACATCGTGCTAAAGCATGTAATCAATTAATTAAATATTTAAAGAATAATAATTTAATATAATAAAATAAGATAGAGAATTTCTCTATCTTATTTTTAATTATTCTTTATTATTTTCTTTTCTAATTTTAATAAATATAAATGCATCTATGATTATAGTTAATATCATTGGAACAAAAGAAATATAAATAATTGTACTTAATTTTAAAGAAATACCTAAAATTAATAAAACAAGTGCAATTCCAAGTAAAGATCCACTTCCAATATATAATAATTTCATTAATTTTTTAATTTTTTCATTAGGAACAATAATTCTTAAATCTTTAACTTCAATATCTTCATAATCTTTTATATTAGAATTTAAAATTTTTAAATTATCATCTTCTTTTATACAATCTCCAAGATGATTAATATTATAAGTTCTTAATAATCTAGAATTAATTTCATTTTCAGTCTTTTTAAAATATTCATCAATATTAACATCATTAATTTCTTTAAAATGATCATAGTCATCTTTTTTTAATAAATTAAAAATATTTTTAAAATAATCTAAAGATGATTTAATTTCTTTTAAACCTTCATAATAATAATTAAAATATGTTTCATTTATAAAACTATCTTCAATCATTAATCTTTTAGATTCTTTTATAAAAACATAAGCTTGACCTAAATAAGTTTCTAAAAATCCTAAAAAAGTATAAGTATTCTCTGAATTTAAAATAATATCATTAGAATCTAAAAATTTAATTAATTCATTAAATTTTAATTTATCAAATCTTTGAGAATAAAGTAAATTTAAACCATATTTTACAATGGATTCTAAATCATTAGGTTCTAAATTTAATGCTTCTTTATAATATTCTTGAGCTTCATTAAATTTAAATTTTAAATACGCTTTATGACCTCTATTTTTTAATAATTTTAAAGTAGTATCATAAGCTTTCTTTCCTTCAATAGTAGGAAATTTCATTTTACATGATGGACAAGTAATACTTGGTTCAACATTTTCTTCATCAATTTCTATAATTTCATTACAATCTGGACATATAATTTTCATATAAATTATTATAATATAAATATCTTGAAAATTATAAATATTTATTATTTAAAAATAAATTTTTATTAAATTAATAATACTCTATAAAAAAATTCCATTTATTAAATAAATGGAATTAATTTATTTTTAAGCATTTAATAAGAATACTTTATAAGCTTCATATGCTTCAAAAACATCTATTTTTGAAACAATTTCCATTGGAGAGTGCATATTTAATACAGGTACTCCAGCATCAATTACGTTAATATTTAAGTTTGCTAAAATATACGCAATTGTACCTCCTCCACCTTGATCAACTCTTCCAAGTTCTGCAGTTTGATAATAAATATTATTAGAATCCATAATATTTCTTAAATGTGCAACAAATTCAGCGTTAGCGTCATTACATCCACTCTTTCCTCTTGAACCAGTATATTTATTAAAAACAATACCTTTTCCTAAGAAACAACTATTTTTCATTTCATTAACGCTTAAGAATAATGGGTCAACACCTGCTGAAACATCGCTTGATAACATATTAGATGAAGTTAATGTTTTTCTTAATTTTAAATATGAACATCCTTCAGTTTTTTCTAAAAGTTCTGCAATTGTATCTTCAAAGAATTTACTTTGAGCACCAGTAGCACCAATACTTCCTACTTCTTCTTTATCTACTAAAATACAACAAGATGTTTTTTTAACTTCGTTCATTTCTAAAATAGCTTTAAATGAAGTAAATGCACAAACTCTATCATCATGTCCATAACCTGCAACCATTGATCTATCTAAACCATATTCTTTAGCAGGCCAAGCAGGAACTACTTCAATTTCACTAGATAAGAAATCTTCTTCTTCAATTCCATATTTTTCTTTTAAAATCTTTAAAACATTCTTTTTAACTGCATCTTTTTCTTCTCCATCTAAAGGATAAGATCCTACAGTAACATCTAAAGATTCTCCACTAATTACTTCTCCTGCTTTCTTTTGCATTTGATCAGCACTTAAGTGAATTAATAAATCACTAATACCAATTACTGGATCATTTTCATTTAAACCAATATTAACATCAATTGTAGTACCATCTTTTTTACAAACAACACCTACTAATGCTAAAGGAATTGTAACCCATTGATATTTTTTAATACCACCATAATAATGAGTATCTAATAAAGCAAAGTTAGTAGATTCATATAAAGGATTTTGTTTTAAATCCATTCTAGGTGAATCAATATGTGCTCCTAAAATATTTAATCCATTAGTAAGACTATCTTCACCAATTACAAATAAAGCAATATTTTTATTTCTATTTAAACAATAAACTTTATCGCCTTTAACTAATTTATCTTTCTTTGATAATTCTACAAAGCCTGCTTTTTCAGCTTTTTCAATAGCGTATTTAACTACTAATCTTTCATTTTTACATGAAGATAAAAATTCAATATATTCTTTATTAAAAGAATCTAAAGCAGTTTTATCTTTATATTTTTCATAAGCATATTTACTGTACATAATTTCTCCTTTAAATAATTTTCAATATAAATTATAAATCATTTATAATTTTTTAAAATGTTTTTGCTCTTAAATTTTTAACAATATTTTTAATATTATCTTCATTAATTAAATTATAAATATCATCCATAACATTAAATTCTTCATTTTCTAAATAAAAATATAAAGAATTAATAATTTTATCTTCAAAAGTTTGAGATTTTTTATAATTATTTTTATTAAATCCTTCTTTATATTCAATTAATAAAGTAATTAACATTCTTCTTAAATAACAAATTAAACTATCTTCAATCCAATAATAATATTTAGTGTTTTCTAATTCATTCTTTTTAAAATATAAATAAAATTTTAATCCATCCATTTGATTATGCCATAAATCAATAAAAACATTATCGTATTCGTTATTTTTAATATCTTTATTAAATTCAATCGCGTCTTTATTAATAATTTTAATTTTAGATTTATTTTTAAATTGAGGTAAAATAAATTTATTAAAAATATTAATTATATTTTCATCTTTTTCAATAATAGTTATTTCTTTAACTTCATTTTTTAAAGATAACATATAAGGAAAATATCCTAAACCTAATCCATAAATTAAACATTTTCCATTCATTAAAGATATATAATTTTTCATTGTATTAATTTCATGTGGTGAAATTAACATCCATGTTTCATCATCTTTATCTAAGCTTATTAATTTAAATTCATCTTTAAAATAACCTAAATGATTAATTTCTAAACAATTTTTATTCTTTGAAGTAATATCATCCATTATAAAACTTTCATAAGGAAGATAAGATTTATAATATAAATGATATCCATTTTCGTTATATTCATTAATTTTAATATCTTTATAATAAGAATTATTTATATATTCATTTCTATTTAATTCTTTGATAGATAATAATTCATAATCTTTTAATTTATTAAAAGTTAATTTATCCATTTCTAAATTTAAAGATTCTAAAAAAGATAAATTAAAAGCTTCATTAGAATCAATATTTTCTTCATTCATTTTAGATTCAATATATTCTTTATTAATATCAAATCTATTTGATAAAAATTCATTAATTAAATCATTTACAAATAAATTATCATCATAAGTTTCAATTAATTTAATAAAATCTTTAGATTTTAATATTTCATTAGATATTTTCATAATTAATTCTCCAGAAATTTAAAAATAATATCATAGACATTCTTATCTTGTTTAGTTAATAATTCATAATCATATGAATTTCCATTGAAATCTTCTTTTTTCATATCATTTAGAAATTTAATTAAGTATTTTTCACTATTAACTTCTAATTGTAAAGAATGTCCTTTATTTTTTAAAACAATGTTATTTAAATTAGGATAATTTAATTTAGAATAAATATTACTACTTTGAGAAGGAAAAACTACTTTATCATTTTCTCCATTTATTAATAAATATTCAATATTTTTATTTCTTTTAATAGTTTTTTTAGATACAAAATTAATATATTTTTTAAATTTAAATAAATTAATTATATAGAAAAATACTCTACATAATTTAATTATTAATAAATTACCTTTAGAAGGATAATTTGCAGAATTAAAAGAAGATAATGCTACTACTTTTTTAGCATCTTTAATAATATTTGAAGAATTAATAGCGTTAAATCCACCCCAAGAATGACCTACTAAATAAATATCTTTATTTTGATATTCTTTTAAAGTTTTAAAATATTTATAGAAATTTTCAGTTTCATTAAAAACTTCTAATAATCCTTTAATTGATTTTCCTTCTGATAATTCACAACCTAAATTATCATATGCAAAAACTAAATATCCTTTATTTACAAATTCAATTATTTCATGCATATAATTTTCATGACCTCCACCAAAACCATGAAAAAATATGATAATTTTATTATTTAATTTTTCTTTATCTTTTAAAGAATAAATTCTTCCTTTAATAAGAGAATCTGAAGAATTAAATTCAAAATCTTTATGATCTAAAAAATCAAAATCATTATAATTAAAAATTTTAATATCTTTTCTATTATCACATCTAGAATTATATATTTTTGAACATATAACTTCAGAAATAATAAATAAAATTAAAATAATTAATAATAAAACACTTACAATAATAATTAATAACAATATTTCAAAATTCATATAAATATTTTAGTACATTATTTAATCTTTTTAAATATTTATAATATAATAAAAATATGGAAAAATTTGAGTATATAAATAATAAAATTATTTTAAAAAATGAAAAAAATAAAGAGATAGGTTATGTTTTATTTAATTTAGAAAATAATATATTTACTATTATTTCTACTTTTGTTAATGATGAATTTAAAGGTAAAGGATACGCTAAAAAGTTAATGAATGAAACTGAAAGATATGTTAAAGAATATAATTATAAATTAAAATTAGAATGTTCATATTCTATTAAATATTTTTCTAATGTTAATGATATTGAAATCATTAAATAATTTAAATTTTACTTGATAGTATAATAAAATGTTTATATTATATTGATTATATTAGGAGATTTTTTAAAAGTGGACGACCCGAGTTTTACGATATTAGATAAAGTTACAAATAACAATACAGTTTATGGAATGCCTGAATATGTTGTTTGGATATTGATTGCAATTATGTTAATTATTAGTGGACTTTTTAGTGCTAGTGAAAATACATATTCAAATTGTAATAAATATCATTTTATAACTTTATCAAAAGAAGGATCTTTTACTAGTAAATTAATCCTTAAATTAATTGAAAAATTTGATAATACATTAATTACTATATTAGTAGGAAATAATATAGTACAAACTTTAATGTCCTTTTTATCTGCGATGTTATTTTATAATATGTCTATTAATTTTGGATGGGCAGATGGTGTAGAAGCTATTGTTTCTACTGTTGTTATGGGTGCATTAGTGTATTTAGTAAGTGATACATGTCCTAAAATATTAAGTAAAGCTATTCCAAATAAAATGGCATATGTTTTAGTGTATCCAGTTACTTTTACATATTATTTATTATTTCCAATTATATATTTATTTAAAGGTATATTAATTTTAGTATATAAATTATTTAAAATTAAAGATGAAAATTTATTATCAAAAGAAGATATTATTAATCAAGCTAAAATAGCAGTTAATGATGAATCTATTGATGAAGATATAGAAAGTGAAGAAAAATTATTTGAAAAAAATGAAGAAGAATTAATAGAAAATGCTTTTGATTTTGATAAGAAAAAGATTAAAGATATTTATCTTCCTTTAGAAAAATCAGTTATGTTAGATATTTCTTCTTTAACTATTAATGAATTAAATGAAAAATTAATAAATATTCCTTATACTAGAATTCCTATTTATGAAAACGATAAAAGAAATATTATAGGTGTTTTAGTATTAAAATCTTATTTTGAAGAATATGTTAAAGATAATCATTTAAATGTTAATTCTATTTTAGAAGATAAAGTAGAAATAGATATTAATACTCCTTTAGATGATGCTTTTAAAATATTAAATGTTGAAAAAGTACATTTAGGTATTGTAAAAGATGGAGAAAATACTTTAGGTATTGTTACAATGGAAGATATTTTAGAAGAATTAATTGAAGATATTGATGAATCTAAAAATATTAAAACTAAGGAGAATAATTAATTATGAAACAATTTATTGTTATTCTTTATAGTATTATTATTATAGTTTTATTATTTTTATCATTTATTTTTTCTTCTAGTGATATGGCTTTTGGAAGTGTAGATATTACAAGATTTGAAAGAGATTTAGATAA
The DNA here is from genome assembly GCA_963605025.1 of bacterium. Lineage (GTDB taxonomy): Bacteria > Bacillota_I > Bacilli_A > RFN20 > CAG-826 > Onthovivens. Next base: position 38,353 of record CAVCSZ010000004.1, read on the forward strand.
AAATAATAAAAGATCATTTAAAAATGCATATAAATTATCTAAAAATTATGATTCTACTATTTCTACAATTTTACTTTTAAATGATACGATTAATGCAGGACTTGATTCTGTTTCTACTTTACTTGGTGTTAATTTAGCTATTTTAATAATAAATGCAGATCCAAGTGGAAATGAAGCAGAAACTTGGGGTTTAGTAGCTTCTTTAATTTGTCTTGTAGTTAAAATTACTTTTGGAGAAATTATCGCTAAATCAATTGGTAAAATTTATAATTTTAAATTAACTAATTTATATTCTAATATGCTTAATTTCTTTAATTATTTATTATTACCTATTACTTTCTTTGTATCAGGGTTTGCTAAAATTATAACTTATCCAGTAACTAAATTTGTTAAAGATGGTGAAGTTTTAGATGATGATTTACATGAAATGATTGATGATATTGAAAAACAAGGTGAAGTAGATGAAGAAAAAGCAGATTTATTACATGGCGCAATAACTTATACTACTACTGAAGCTTATGAAATAATGACTCCAAGAGTAGAATTATATGCTTTTGATATTGAAGATGATATTGAAAAAATTATTAATGATCCTAAAACTTATCGTTATACTAGACTTCCAGTTTATGAAGGAACAATTGATAATATTATAGGATATGTAAATACTAGAAATTTAATTCAATTAAAATTAGCAAATAAAGATATTGATATTAAATCTATTTTAATGCAACCTTTAAAATTCCCTCGTTCTATTGAAATTAATGAAATTTTAAAAACATTTAAAAAAGAAAAACAACATTTTGCATTAATTCTTGATGAATATGGAGGTCTTGAAGGTATTGTTACAATGGAAGATATCTTAGAAGAAATTGTTGGAGATATTTGGGATGAAAATGATGATCCAAATGCTTTAATTAGTGAATCAAGTGATGGAAGTTATATTATTGATGGCAAATTAAATTTAGAAGATTTCTGTGAATTATTAGATTTAAATTATGATGATATTAATACTGAATATGTTTCAATTGGTGGATTTATTATTGAACTTTTAGGAGATAGATTTGCAAAAATTGGAGATTTAATAAATTATAAAAATATTGAAATGAAAATTATTGCAATTGATGATAATAACGCTATTGAAAAGATAAGAGTTAATAAAATAAATGAAGAAGAAAAAGATGATAATCATGATCTTCCTAAAATAATAGATAAATAAAACTATAATCTTTAAAAATTACTCCTTAATGTTTAAAATAATATTATATTAGGGAGTTTTTTTATGGAAAATAATTCAAATGAAATATCATTAAAACTCAATTATAAAAGAACTATGATTATAGGTTTTGCTTTTTTTGGTATTCTTTTATTATGGCAAGTTTATGATTCATGGTGTCCTACTTTTTTAACTCAATTATTTAAAGAAAGTTTAGGATCTAATAACGCTACTGAAGTTCAATATTTAGTAGGCATTGTTATGGCATTAGATAATTTAGCAGCTTTAATAATGCTTCCTATATTTGGACATTTAAGTGATAAAACACATACTAAAATTGGAAAAAGAATGCCTTATATTTTAATTGGTACTTTAGTATGTTCAATTGCTTTTCCATTTATTCCTGTAGCTTTTCATTATAATAATTTAGTAGGTACAATAATTACAATGGGAATTGTAGTATTTTTTGCAATGATGTATAGAAATCCTGCAGTTAGTTTAATGCCTGATATTACTCCAAAACCATTAAGAAGTAAAGCTAATGGTATTATTAATATTATGGGTTATATAGGAGGAGCATTTGCTACTTTATTAGGGCTTGTTTTTGTACTTTCAAATTATTTAGGAACTGGTAAAAATGGTTTTATAGAAGGAATTACTAATAATATTTGGATTATTGAATTACCTTTTTTAATTGCTTCTATTTTAATGATTATTAGTTGTTTAATTTTATTTTTTACAATAAAAGAAAATAAATTAGAAAAAGAATTAAAACCTGAATTAGAATTAGGTGAAAAATTAAAAGAAGTTGATGGTTCAATTGCAGATGATAATCAAAAATTATCTAAAACTAATTTAATAATGCTTATATTAATATTAGTATCAGAATTTTTCTGGTTTATGGCAGATAATGGAATTGGTACTTTTATGAATAATTATACAATTTATCATTTAGGTGCTAGTAGTGCTTCAAATATGATAAATGTTATTGTAGGTGGTGTAGGAAGTGTTATAGGATTTGCTATTGGTGGAATTATAGCAAGTAAAATAGGAAGAAAATGGACAGTTGTAGGTGGATTAATTTTAACTACTTTATCTTTATTATTATGGACAGTTTGTTCTTTTATTTTTATTCCTGATGGAAATTTCCCAATTTATATTTATATAGTTTGGTTTTTTAAAGGATTAGGAATGTCATTAGTTCATGTTAATTCTTTTCCAATGGTAGTAGAATTATGCACTTCTAAGAAAATAGGAAAATTTACAGGTTATTATTATGCTGCAAGTATGTCTGCTCAAACTATTACTCCTATTTTATTAGGTTTATTAATGTTAAATGATAATTTTGATTTTGGAATACTTCCTATTTATGCATTAATTTGTGTAACTATTTCATTAGTAATATTTATATTTATAAAAAATGTTAAAACTACAAAAACTAAATTTAAAAAAGGTTTAGAATCATTAGATCAAGATGATTAAAATATTAAAAATTCTCTTAGTTAATCTAAGAGAATTTTTAATTATTTATAAAGTTCTTTAATATCATTAGGATTAATATGTTCAAAAGTTAAGGTAGATACTTTATTTTTTAAATCTTGATATTTTTCAATATTCCTAATTGTCCAAATATTTACAATATTTCCTTTTTTAATATAATTTTTAATTCTATTATCGTTTAATAATTCAGGATCAATATCGATATAATCAAACATATTTCTAAATATAACTACATCTTTTCTTTGATGAGTTAATAATAATCCTTTTTTATAAACTGTATTTTTTAAAAAATATAAACTACGTGGATCAAAAGAAATAAAAGTTATTTTCTTTTTATCTTTAATATTTTTAACTTCTTCTAAAGCTTTTAAAGATAATTTTTTCCAGTTTTTACGTGGTTTTAATTCAATTACAATTGTTTTTCTTTCATTATTTAAAGTTAATACTTCTTTTAAAGTAGGAACTTCTTCTCCATCTAATAATTTATAATTTTCTTTAATTTCTTTTAAAGTTAATTCTTCAATTATTCCTGATTTTCCTGTAGTTCTTTTTAAGTCACTATCATGACAAACCACTAATTCATTATCTTTTGTTAAATGTATATCTAATTCAAAAGAAAAATCATTATCAATTGCGTTTTTAAAAGCATTTAAACCATTTTCAGTATAAATATCATTATGTAAACCACGATGTGCTATACCATTAAAAAAATCTTCATAGAAATCTTCTTTTTTAGTTTTATTCATAATTAAACCTCAATATTATTTTAATATTTTTAAATATAAAATTGTATAAAAAAAAGAATCCTTTCGGATTCATATTTTTAAATTAATGGTGGCCCAACCCAGGGTCGAACTGGGGACACAAGGATTTTCAGTCCTTTGCTCTACCTGCTGAGCTATCGGGCCAATTAAGTCGAATTTTGGCGGACCAGACGAGAATCGAACTCGCGATCTCCACTGTGACAGAGTGGCATGTTAACCGCTACACCACTGGTCCATTTCGCTTAATGCTTTATTATATTATCATATCTTAAAGCATCAAGCAACATTTTTTTAATTTTTTTTAAATATTTTTACTTAAGAACACCTAAATAATAATTTTTCTTTCCTCTTTTAATTACTAAATATTTATTATATAAAGCTAATGAAGAATCGATTAATTTAGTAGTTTCAGTAATTTTATCACCATTAATTGAAACTGCACCATTATTAATAAATTCTCTTGCTTCTCTTTTACTAGATGCAGCTTTAATATTAATTAATAAATCTTCTAAAGTCATTGGAGTTACTTCAACTTTTAAATTACCAAATAATTCATTGATTGCATTTTCTGATAAATTTTTAAAATCTCCAGAGAATAAAGCTTCACTCATTTTCTTAGCTTCATTTGCAGCTTCTTCTCCATGAACTATTTTTGTAACTTCATATGCTAAAACTTTTTGACCAACTCTAGCACCTAATGAAGCTAAATGTTCTTTTTCAATTTTAGTAATTTCTTCTTTTGATAAGAAAGTAAAAACTTTTAAATATTTAATAGCGTCTTCATCACTTTGATTAATAAAGAATTGATAAAGTTTGTATGGAGAAGTTAAATTAGGATCTAAAAATAAAGCTCCATCTTCACTTTTACCAAATTTCTTACCATCACTTCTAGTAATTAAATGACCAGTCATACATTCAACTTCAGCATCACTTCCTTCAACTTTATGAATAAAATCAAGTCCTGCTGTTAAATTTCCCCATTGGTCACTTCCACCAATTTGAATATGACAATTTTCTGTTTTATATAAATGATGGAAATCTAATGATTGTAATGTAATGTAAGAAAATTCAGTTAATGAAATTCCACTTTCAAGTCTACTTGAAACAATATCTTTACTTAACATGTATGAAACATTGAAAAATTTAGCGTAATCTCTTAACCAATCAAGTAAACTTAAATTTGAAATCCAGTCATAATTGTTTAATAAAATTCCTTTTGAAGGATCTTCTAAATCAATATATTTACTTAATTGTTTTCTTAAAGCTTCAGTATTTGCTTTTACTCTTTCTACAGTTTGTAAATTTCTTTCTTTACTTTTTCCACTAGGATCACCAATCATTCCAGTAGCACCACCTACTAAAGCAATAATTCTATGACCAGCTTTTTGAAGTCTCATTAATGTTGCAATCATTACAAAGTTACCAATATGCATACTTGATGCACTTGGATCAAATCCACAATAAATTGTTTGTTTAGTATTAAACATTTCGTGAACTTTTTCTTCATTTGAATAATCTTTTATTAATCCTCTCCAATTTAAATCATCTATAATATTTTCCATATTTCCTCTCTAAATTAATCTCTATATTTTATGTATGTTTGACGACCGTTTTCGCCATTTTGAACAATTGCTACAATATCATTTTTATTAACAACTTCTGTAGAATCATCTTCAAATCTAACTAAAATATCGTCTTCATCAACTTTATCTTCAAATTTACCAATTAAGAATTTTTTATTGTTTAATCTTAATTTATCACCTTTATGTAATCCATAATTAACGATTGATGTAACAGGGATTCCAAGTTTTTTATAACCTTGTAAAGATCTTAATTCAATAACAAATAAACCTAAAATTGGAATACCACCAGCTTCTAAAACTAAATCTACCATTGCCTTAGCACTTCCACCTGTTGCAATTAAATCATCTAAAATAATAACTCTATCTCCAGGTTTAATTGCGTCCTTAGGAATTTCAATTGTAGCTTCTCCATATTCTAATTTATAAGATTTACGATAACCAACAAGTGGTAATTTACCTGCTTTACGTGCTAAAACTAATCCTTTATTATTCATTGCACATAAAGGAGCAGCAAAAATAAATCCTCTTGATTCTGCAGCAATTATTTTATCCCAGTTTTCATAACTTGGTAATTCTTTATTTAAATCCATTATAACTTGATGATAAGCATCACCATTAGCTAATAAAGGTGTAATATCTCTAAATTTAATACCTTTAATTGGATAATCAACAATAGTTCTTATATAAGTTTCATAAACATCCATAAAATTCTCCTTAAAAGACTTATAAATTATAAAATATTTAAGATAATTTTTAAACTTAAACAATTAAAAATTAGTAGAATCGTTTTTAATATATTTAGAATCAAATTTATAAATTTTATCTTTTAATTGACCTTTAATTAAATCAATTAACATATGCATACTTCTTTTACCAACTTCAAACATATCAATATAAAAATTTGATATTGAAGGCTTAATAATATGAGAATATTTAGTACCAATAACTGAAACAACTTCAATATCTTGAGGTACATTTAATCCAGAATCACTTGCAGCATTTAAAACTGCTGCAGCAATAGAATCACGATAAGCAATAATTAATTCTTTTTTACCATATTTAAATCTTTCTTTAAAATCATCATATGTTCTAGAATAACTATCATCACAATTGATAATATTATATTCACGATCATTTTCTAAATGAGTTTGAATAAAAACATTTTCTACCATGGATAATAATTTACCTGAATTATGAACATGTAAGAATGTCATTTTTTTATTTCCTTTTGTAAAATAATCTAATAATATTCTTTTAAATAAAGTTTCATATTCTAAAGATATAGATCCAATTTTATCTCCTATTAATTTATTATTAATCGTAATAACAGGAACACTATAAGAATTAAAACCCATTAAATCATTAGAATTTAATTCATCATCAAAAACAATAACACCATCAACATGTGAAGTAATAACTTTTTCAACACAATTTAAAGCATCATGTCTAGAATGACTAGTAGTATATAAAGAAACACTAAATCCGTTAACTTTACAAACTTCTGTAACACCTGCTAAAAAGTTTGATAAATAAACATAATTTGCACTAGGAATAATAACTCCAATATTAGTAGTTTTATTGGTTGCTAAAGCTTGAGCTAATCCACTAGGTTTATAACCTAATTTTTTAATAACTTCTAAAACTTTATTTTTAGTTTCTTCTTTAACTGAATCTGCATTATTAATAACACGTGAAACAGTTGCTAAAGAAACTCCACTTGCTTTAGCGACTTCATAGATTGTAACTCGTTCTTTGAATTCATCCATATCTTCTCCTAATGAAAATTTATGTAAATTTTTTCATTAATATTATAAAATATTTTTCATTATATTCAAAATATATTTAACAATATTATAAATAAAGCACAAAAAAAGCTTATTTTTCAATAAGCTATTTCATTAATTTAAAAAGAAATCATCTCCAATATTATAAGTATTATCAAGTTCTAATAATCCATGAATATTATCAAAACCTTCAAGATGTAATTCTCTTCCACTACAAAGCATTCCATAACTATCTATTTTTAATAATTTTCCAGGAACAATTTGTTTACCATCAGGCATAAAAGTATATGGAGTAGCACAAACACATTTTAATCCTTTTTTAGCATTAAAAGCTCCACATACAATTTGAAGTTCTTCATTTCCTGTATTTACTTTACAAATATGTAAATGATCACTTTCAGGATGTTCTTCAATATCGATAATTTCGCTTACCTTAAATCCACTTTCTTTTTTATTTTCTAAAAGAGGAAAACCAACATTTTCTAATTTAAAATTAATTATTTTTAAAACATGTTCTTCTAAAACTGGAATATATCCATTAGCTTTTATTTTAACAATATCAGAAATATTGAAAATATTAATACCTACTAATTCATCATCATGATATAATCCAACGCAATCATCTTTTTTAATAATTTTATTTGGATAAACATTTGGTAAAAATTCAATAATTAAAATATCACCAATTGTTTTATAGTTATAATAAACACCATAATTCATATTTTATTCTCCTTCTTTTATTAATTCAGTTTTAACATCATTTCCATTATTTAAAATCATCTTTTTAATTTTAATATTTTCTAATAAATATTTTGATTCAAATTCTGTTAAAGCATCAAATTCATGTTCTTCTTTGTAATTAATAGAATCAAATTCTAATTCATAACCATATTTTAAGAAATTTTCTTTGGAATATTCATATAAACCATCATTATCAGTTTTCATATATATTTTATGATTTTTCTTTAAAATTTTCCCATAATTAATTAAAAATAAATCAGATGTTAATCTTCTTTTAGCGTGTCTTTTTTTAGGCCAAGGATCACTAAAATTTAAAAATATTCCTTCAAAAGATTCATTAGGTAAAATATCTACTAATTTATAAAAATCATCTGCAATCATTTTAACATTAGTTAAATTTTGATCATCAATATTTTTTAAACCTATACCTGCAACAGTTTGATTAATTTCTACTACTAAATAATTATATTCAGGAAATTTTTTTGCTAAATCAATAATAAATTTTCCTTTACCAGGACCTATTTCTAAAAATGTAGGTTTTAATTTTAAATATTCAATAATTTTATCTTTTTCTTCAATATCAAATATATTTTGTGATTCATTTAAATAATCTACAGCCCATTTTTTAAATTTTGTTCTCATTAATCTAAATTCCCTAAACTATAAATTGCATGTGCATATAATGACATAGAATTATAAAAATCTTCTAAATCAATCTTTTCATTTTCTTCATGAATATGATCTATTTTACCAGGAAAACAACTACCGAATGCTACTGTATTTTTAGCTTCTTTAGCGTATGTTCCTCCACCAATTGTCATTGGTTTATTAACTAAATCACCTGTTTCTTCAATATAAATATTTGCTAATTCTTTAATAAAAGGTGTTTCAGGATCAAAATAAAGACATTTACTTACTTTTTCTTTATCATAAATTATTGGAAATGGAGAAGATTCTTGAATTCTTGAAATTACTTCTTCTACATCAACATTTTCAGGATATCTAAAATTAACACCCATTTTGAAATATCCATTTTCATAATCAATTAAACCAATGTTATATGTTGTAGAATGTAAATTCTTAGTTTCATAAAAAACTTTCATATTTTTTCCATGAACTTCATCATATTCCATAGCTAATAAAGAAAATTCATTTATCTTATATGCTTCTCCTAAAACCTTAAGCATAATAGTACCTGCATTAATTCCAATTTCAGGAGTAGATCCATGAGCACTTTTTCCAATAAAAATAAATGTATTTTTATCTTTTCTTTCATATTTAATATCTTTATGATTATTTAAATAATCTTCTAAAATATCAGAATTTTTAACCTTTACTTCTGCTTTATCAATGACAGTATTTAAAACAATACCAGCTTTAATATATTCAATATCTTCAAAATCTTTATGACCTTCATAAAAATAATTAGCAATTCCTTTTTCACCATAAATTAAAGGAAAATTACCATCAGGAGTAAATCCATAGGTAGGATCTTCTTTTTTTAAATCTTTAAAATAATATTCTAAACAACTACTTCCTCTTTCTTCATCTCCTCCAAAAACTAATCTAACTCTAAAATTTTTAATTAAATCAGCATCTTTTAAAGCTTTTAAAGCATAATAAGAAGCAATACCAGGACCTTTATCATCACTAGTACCTCTAGCGTATAACTTATTATCTTTTATAACTGGAATAAAAGGATCACTATCCCAAGCTTGTCCTTTAACAGGAACAACATCTTGATGTGCTAAAATATAAATAATTTTATCACCTTCACCATATTCAATTTCTAAACAATGACCATCACATTCATCTACTTTAAAACCATCTTTTAAAGCTAATTCTTTTATAAATGAAAAACAATCAGCTACACCTTTTCCATAAGGATGTTCTTTAGTAATTGTAGTTTCATCATAAATACTATTAATAGAACAATCTTTAATTAATGTATTTAAAGCTTCTTCATAATATTTTTTAACTAAATTTTTAAAATCAATCATATATAAACCTCAATTATTTATTATATCAAAATGATAAATAATTAACTACTTTTATGAAATAAAAAAATACCTCTTATAAAGAAGTATTTTTATCATTAATTTCATTATTATCGTTATTTTTATTTTTAATAACGTATGAATTATCTTTTTCTTTAATAAACTTGATTGTTCTTAACGCAAAGAAAGCACTTGGTACAATTATAAAACTTGCAGCAGCTTCTCCTAAAGCTCCAAAAAAAGTAGCACTTCCTAAAGCAATTATAAATCCAGTTTGATTTATATTATTACAAAATTCTTCTAAACCTAATGCTTTAGAAATTTTAAAAATATCTAAAATTCCAAATACATATACAGAACCTAATGTTAAAAAAGTATGTAATAAAGTTAAAACAGCTACTAAAAATGGTAATAAAATTCCAAAACCCTTTAAAGTCATTTTTCTTTTTAATAAATCAATTAATAATCCTGAAATTAATCCAAATAATACTCTAGGTAAAATTGAAATAAATGGATTTATAAATAATAAATTAAATTGACTAGCATTTCCAATAGATGCTAATAATGAAGAAATTCCAAAGAAAAATCCATATAAAGTAGCTTTTTTCCATCCAAATAATGATGCTCCAATTAAAACAATTAAATGTACTGTAGTAATTGCAAGTGTTCCAGGAATTATTTGAATATATCCAATTTGAGGAACAAATGTAAATAATAAAATTAACGCTAATATTAAAGCATCTACTACTAAACTTCTAATAATTTCTATTTTTTTCATATATTAATCCTTATTTAAATAATAAATTTCGCTTAATCCTATGATAGAAAGATGTTCTTCATAATAAAAACCATCTAAAATATTTTTAATGATTTTAGAATAACCACCAGTTAATATTTTTGTAACTTTATAACCTAATTCTTGTTCAATTCTTCTAGTCATTTCATCAACCATATATGCTTGTCCATATATTAATCCTGATTGAATAGAATCTCTAGAATTCTTTCCTACAATGTGACTAGGAGTTTGAAATTCAACTTCAAATAATTGAGCAGTTTTATCACTTAAAGCAACCATACTAGTTCCAATACCTGCAGTTATTGTACATCCAATAAAATTACCTTTTTGATCAATAATTGAAATTTTTGTAGTTGTTCCATAATCTGCTATCGCAAATGGTGGTTTATATCCCTTTTTAAATGCTCCAACAGCAGTACAAATAAAATCACTTCCTAATTCACTAGGATTATCTATTTTTATAGCTATCTTACTTTTTAATGTTTTATTTAAAATTTTAGCATTAACTCCGTAAATTTTATTAACTGCCATTTTTAAAATGTTAGTTAATTTAGGTACAACAGAGGATATAATAGCACCTTCAATTTGAGGATGGTTATTAAAAAAAGCTTTAAATCTTAAAGCGTACTCATCACTTGTTAAATCTAAATTAGTTTTTACCATTAAAAAATCAACAATATTAAAATTGTCATCAACAAAACCAATCTTAATACAAGTGTTCCCACACTCAATACAAAGAATCATAATAACCTCCGCTAATCTTACAATCATAAAAATGTATCGTAGACTAAACTTTTAATATTAAACATCAATTCATTTTAATTTACAAGAAAAAAGACACCATAAGGTGTCTAATTCTTTAAATTGCAACTATGTTAATGATTTTCCCTTTAACGTAAATAATTTTTTTAATTTCTTTTCCATTAGTAAAGTTTTTAACTTTTTCACTAGATAATGCTTTTTCTTTAACTGAAGCTTCTTCTTCATCAATTCCAATAACAATTGTATCTCTTATTTTTCCATTTACTTGAACTGCTATTTGAATTTCATTTTTAATTAATTTAGATTCATCAAATGTAGGCCATTTAGCGTATGTAATTAAATCTTCATGTCCTAATAAGTGATAGATTTCTTCACCAATAAATGGACAAATACAATCAAACATTTTAATAAAATCTTCCATGTATGGTTTGTAAATAGAATTTGCTTTATAAACTTCATTAATAAATATCATCATTTGAGATATTGCAGTATTAAATTGTAAATTTTCAAAGTCATTTGTTACTTTTTTAACAGTTTGATTAAAAATAACATCTAATTCTTTAGAATTTACATCACTAAATTTACTTGTATAAATTTCATCTGTAAATAATCTATAAACTCTTTCAATAAATTTATGTGCACCTTCACATCCTCCAGGTGCCCAAGGTAAACTAGCTTCAAGAGGTCCCATAAACATTTCGTATAATCTTAATGTATCAGCACCATACTTTTCACAAATTTCATCAGGGTTGATAACATTTCCTCTAGATTTAGACATTTTTTCTCCGTTAGGACCTAAAATCATACCTTGATGGAATAATTTTTTAAATGGTTCTTTTGAAGATACAACACCTTTATCATATAAGAATTTATGCCAGAATCTTGCATATAATAAATGTAAGACAGCGTGTTCTTGTCCACCAATATATAAATCAACAGGTAACCAGTGATCTAATAATTTTTTATCTCCAATTTCTTTATCATTGTTTGGATCAATATAACGGATATAATACCAGCAACTTCCTGCCCATTGAGGCATTGTATTAGTTTCTCTTAATCCATGTTCTCCATTAACTTCAACATTTAACCAATCTTTTGCGTGAACAAGTGGAGATTCTCCAGTACCTGAAGGTTTATATTCATTAAGTTCAGGTAAAACAAGAGGTAAATTTTCTTCTACAATTTGTTTACCATTATCTAAATTAATAATAGGAATTGGTTCTCCCCAATATCTTTGACGAGAGAATAACCAGTCTCTTAATTTGTAATTAATTTTATAATTTCCTGAACCAATTTCAATTAATTTTTCACTAATTTTTTCTTTTGCATCTTTTATATTTAATCCGTTTGCAAAATCACTATTAATATGTTTTCCATCATCTTCATAAGCACTTGAAGAAATATCACCTTCTACAACTTGAATCATTTCTAAATTATGTTTTTTAGCAAAAACATAATCTCTAGAATCATGTGCAGGAACTGCCATAACTGCACCACTTCCATAGCTACCTAAAACATAATCTGCAATATAAACAGGAATTTCTTTATTATTAATAGGATTAATTGCGTATACACCTAAAAATACTCCAGTTTTTTCTTTATTTGTTCCAGTTCTATCTAAATCAGATTTACTTTCGCATTCTTTGATATATTTTTCAACATCATTTCTTTGCTTTTCAGTTACTAATTCTTTAACTAAAGGATGTTCAGGTGCTAAGCAACAATAAGTGCATCCAAATAATGTATCTGCTCTAGTTGTAAAAACAGTAAATGTTTTATCACTATTTTTAATTTTAAAATAAATTTCTGTACCTTTAGATTTTCCTATCCAATTTCTTTGCATTTCAATAGTAGATGTAGGCCAATCTACTAAAGATAAATCATCACTTAATCTATCAGCGTATGCGGTTATTTTTAAATTCCATTGACGTAATGGTTTTCTTATAACTGGAAAGCCACCTCTTTCACTTTTTCCATCAATAACTTCTTCGTTTGCTAAAACTGTTCCAAGTTCTGGACAAAAATTAACAGGTTTATAATCTACATATGCTAAATTATCTTCAAACATTTTAGAAAATATCCATTGTGTCCATTTATAATATTTTGGATCACAAGTCATAATTTCACGATCATAATCATAAGAAAAACCTAACATTTGAATTTGTTCTCTAAAATGATCAATATTTTTCTTTGTAAATTCTAAAGGATGTTTATTCATTTGCATAGCAAATTGTTCTGCAGGTAATCCAAATGAATCCCATCCAATTGGATGTAAAACATTGAATCCTTGCATTCTTTTCATTCTTGAAACAATATCTGTTGCAGTATATCCTTCAGGATGTCCAACATGTAATCCTTGTCCACTTGGAAAAGGAAACATATCTAATGCGTAATATTTAGGTTTAGAAAAATCACTTGTATCACAACGATATTCTTTTCTTTCTAACCAAACTTTTTTCCACTTTTTTTCAATTTCAATATGGTTATAGCTCATTTTTTAACTCCTTTTAATTAAAAAGACGCCCTTAATTTAAGGACGTCTTATACGTGGTACCACCTTAATTTTTCTTATTTTTAAATAAGAACTCTTAATTTGTTTTTAAATTAATATAATACTTGAGACTTTAAGAATCTAATATTAACTTTCACCATCCGTTAATTCTCTAAAAATAAATTCATAAATTATTGTATTATTAATATTTAATAATTTTTAATGTTAATAATCAAGTTATTTTATAATTGATTTATATAAATTTAAATATTCATTAGCACTTTCATTCCATGAATGATCGGTTTCTAATGCATTTTTAACTAATTTATTAAATAAAGGTTTATTTTGATAAACATTTAATGCTTGAGCGCTTGTTTTCAAGGCATCACAAATATTATATCCATCAAAACCAAATCCATTTGCGGTATCTTGATTATTTATTTCATAATCAAAACAAATAACACTATCTTTTAATCCACCTGTTCTTCTAACAATTGGTAAAGAACCATATCTTTGAGCAATCATTTGACCAAGTCCACATGGTTCAAAAGCACTAGGCATAATGAAAAAGTCACTTGCTGCATATAAAGTATGTGCAATATTGTCATTGTAACCAATATAAACATAATTATGTGAAGGGAATTCAGCATATTGTTTATTAAATGCTTCTTCTGCCCAATAATCACCACTTCCTAAAACTGCAAAGTTAGCTTGATTATGTGTAACAAAATCACTCATTGCTAATATTAAATCAATACCTTTTTGACTTGTTAATCTTGAAACAACTGCAAATAAAGGTAAATCAGGATTTAAACCATTATTTTTACAAAATTCTTCTTTATTTTTTACTTTATTTATTTCAAAATTTGAAGAATCATAATTTTGTACAATTGTTTTATCTTCTTTAGGATTAAATTCATCTTGATCCATTCCATTTAAGATACCAGAAAAATCTTCTTGTCTTAAAATTAAATCATACCATAATCCTTTACTACCTTCTGGAGTAGTTAATTCATAAGCATGAGTAGGTGAAACAGTTGTGATTTTATCAGCAAATTTAATTCCTGCTTTTAAAGTAGAAACCATATTTTCTAATCTAACACTTCCATTATCATAATAATCAGTACTGATTTCAAATAAATCATATAAAGATTCTCTACCTAAATAACCTTTAAATAAAGGATTATGAATAGTAATAACAGATTTAATTTTTGATAAAATCTTATCATTATTAAATTTTACTTTTAATAAACAAGGTATCATTCCACCTTGCCAATCATGACAATGTATTACATCAACATTGTAAGGTAATTTTTTAACTAATTCTAAAGCAGCATTATCAAAATAAGCGAATCTTTCACCATCATCTTGATAACCATATAATCCATTGTTTCTAGCAAAATATTGATCATTTTTAATAAAATAATATTCGATTCCATCATGGAATAAATGATATACTTCACTATAACAATTTCTCCAATTCATTTTTACTGAAAAAGTAAATATTTTTTTTAAATTTGGATATTTATCATGTTTAAAATTTGAATAAAGTGGAGTGATTACTGAAACAATATGACCTTTTTTAGCGTATTCTTTACTTAAAGAATAAGCAACATCACCTAATCCACCAGTTTTAGAGAATGGTAAACATTCACTAGTTACCATTACGATATTCATATATTAAATTTTCTCCCCTTGAGGAATATAAAGAGGTTCATCTTTTGTTCCAAATACTTCATCTTTACTTTGGAAAACACATAATTTATCTGCAATAACATTCTTTAAATGAACACCTTTTTTAATTTTACAATCTGAGAAAATAATTGAATCTTCTACAATTGCTCCTTCTTCTACAATAACATTACGTGAAAGTAAAGATCCACTTACTTTGCCTTCAATATTACAACCATTAGCAATTATAGAATCTTTAACTTCACTATTTTCACCATAAATTGCAGGACATGTATCATGAGTTCTAGTAAAGAATTTCCAATCATTACTAAATAAAGGATTTTTATCTTCATATAACATTTCTTTATTTTCTAAAGAATAATCATAATAAGATTTTAAGCTTCTAAAATATTTAAAATATCCATCAAATTTAATAGCGTTAATGCCATCTACAAAATGTAAATGTTTAAATAATAATTCTTCAATTGTAACTACACTTGATACATTATTAGATTTATTTAAAGCATCTACAAAGAAATCTTTATCAATAATAAATGTTTTTAATCCAATTGAACATTCATCATCAACATTTGTAACAGGTTCTAATTTTTGAACTCTTCCTAAATTATCTACAACAATTTTATTTAAACCAATATAATCATTTCCAGCATCTTTTACATCAGCATAAACCATACTTAAAGCTTTTCCACTTTCAATATGTTTATTAATGAGTTCTTCATAATTAATTTTTGCAACAAATCCAACAGGAATAATTAAAATATATTTACAATTTGAATCATATAAGAAATAATCATTTTCTTTAATGTTATTTAAATCAGTATTATAAATTGGATTATGAATACCTTTTTCATTAATCATAAAATTTAAAAAACCAGTTTTTGAATTTTTTAAATAAGTGTTTTCATTACCAATATGTTTAATAACACTTCTTGAATAATTTTTAATTAAAATACCAACATCATCGATTCCACTATTAGTTAAATTAGATAAAGCAAAATCAATAAAAGCGTATCTACCTAAAACTGCAGTAGATGCTAATGGTCTTTTTTCAGTAATTAAACCAAGTTCTGGTGAATTATGAAGATTAATTAAAGCAACGACATTTTTCATAATTATTGTAAACTCCTTTCGTAATCTAAAAGAACAATTTTATCAGTTCCAACATTAATTTTTTCTTTTTCTTTAATAATTGTATTAGGACCTAAAATTGCATTTTCAACTACAGCACCTTTTTTAACCTTAACTCCAGGCATTAAAACAGAATTAATTACTTTAGCGCCGTTTTCTACAACTACTTCATTTGAAATAACTGTATGTTTAACTTCTCCATAAATTCTTGCACCTTGATTGATTAAGCAATCTTCAACAACTGCTTCTTTTCCAATATATTGAGGCATTGAATTTGTATCTTCACTAAAAATTGTAGGGAATGTATCAAATCTAATTGTATCTTTTGTTCTATTTGAAGGTAAAAGCTCCATACTTGCTTGATGTAAAGAATCAATAGTTCCAACATCTCTCCAATAACCTTTAAAACGGAAAGCAACAAGTTTTTGTTTTTTAGCTAACATATTTGGGATAATATTTTTACCAAAATCATGTTCACTATTTGGATCTTTAGCGTCTTCAATTAAAGCTTGTCTTAAACTCTTATAAGTAAAGATATAAACACCCATACTTGCTAAATTTGATTTAGGTTCTTTAGGTTTTTCAACGAATTTTGTAATACAATCTTGATCATCAACTTCCAAAATGCCAAATCTACTTGCTTCTTTCATATCAACTTCTAAAACAGAAATTGTACATTCAGCTTTTGATTCAATATGTCTTTTAATCATATCATCAAAAGTTGTTTTATAAATATGATCACCACTTAAAATTAAAACATATTTTGGATCTTCTTCATCTAAAAAATCAATATTTTTATAAATAGCGTCAGCTGTTCCATCATACCAGTTAGCGCCTTCTTCTGTTTGACGTGGAGCTAAAGCAACACATGTTGATTCAACCCCATCAAAGCCCCATTTTTCACCGTTTCCGATATAATTATTTAAAACTACTGATTCATATTGGGTTAAAACACCAACACTGTCAATTGATGAATTTGCAACGTTAGAAAGACAAAAATCAATAATACGATACTTTCCACCAAAATAAACTGCAGGTTTAGCAATTTTTTTAGTTAAAGCATGTAAACGAGTTCCTTTTCCACCAGCAAGAATCATCGCTACAACATTTCTTCCCATAAAGACCTCCTTTTATATATAAATATTTACTTTATAGAATCGATTTTAGAGAAATTTCTTACACAACTTGAATTATTATTATGTAAGACAACAAGTGTTTCATCAACAAGTTCTGTAATATCTGCAACTTTATCAGTTGGACATGAAATAATAACTTGTAAATTAAATTTTCTTAATAATCTAACAGCTTCTTTAATTCTTCCTCTATCCATTTTAGAGAAAGCTTCATCAAATATGATTAATCTAGATGTATTAGCAAGTTCACCACCTTCATTTGTATGATAAAGTTGAGCAAATGAAGCAAGAACAGCGATATAGAATGGAGTTTGAGTTTCACCACCACTCTTTTTCTTAATCATCTTTGATAATCTTTGTTCTTCTTTTGTATCTATATTATACACTATTAAATCAAAATCTAAATAACTTCTGTAATCAGTATACTTTTCTATATTGTTTAAAAGGTCATTTGAAGCATCTTTTGTGCTGGAAGTATCAACAATTTGTTTAAATAAATCTTCCATAACATCTTGATATTTATCAATAAATCTAGAATCACCTTCGCCACACTCTAAAATTAAATCATCTTTTAACATATCATAATAACGTTTTAATTCTGTTTTAGCTTTAACTGTAAAACGATATGAATCTTTACCAAATTGTGATTGTTTTAAAGCTTCATTTAAATTTTCAATTTGATCTTCAACATCTTCAATAGCACTTCTTAATTTAGAAATAAAATCATCTTTAAATTGTTCAGTAGCCTTTTGATAACTATCATTAATTTTTTCAACATATTGAGGTAATCTAACATCTCTAAAATCAATTAATTCTTTATCAAAATCATCGTTAGTTTCTTTATTATAATCATAACTTAAATGATATTCATGACAATATTCTCTTCTTTCTTTTATTAAGTTATTGAAAATATTATTGAATAAATATTGTAAACGTGAAATTTCTTGATTTGCAAAAGATCTAATATCGAGGTGTGTTTTTCCTTCACTAATAAATGAATTAAATTTCTCTTCACCTTCTAAATAAATATCATTAATTGAATAATTATTCTTTAATGATTCTTTCATTGCTAAAATATTCTTTTCTTCATTAATAATTTTTTCATTATTAATAGATTCAATTTCTTTATTTAAAGTTCCTTTTTCTAAAATTAAAGCATCTTTACTAGTTTGTAAATCTTCAATATCTAAATCAACATCACTAATACGTTTATCTAATGAAGCAATTAAAGCAGTATCATGTTCATTTAATTCATTATTAACATATTCTAATGAATCATATAAACCAGTTAATTCATTACCTTTTTCTAAGATATTAACAAAATATTCAATTTCACCCGAAGAAATAACTTCTAAATTATTAGCTTCATTAATAATTGATTTTAAATTCTTATAAAAAGATAAATTATCAATAAATCCTTTTAATTGATTACTCTTTTCATTTAATAAACGTTCATTAACATCTCTTCCTATAAATGATTCTAAATATAATCTAGGATTAATTTTACTCATAGAGAAATTACGGTATAAATCACAATTTCTTGTAATACCGTTTCCACTTTCTCTTGCTTCTTCTAAAGTTTCAGCTTTTTTAAGTCTTCCAATTAAGAAATTAGTATAACTTCTAGCGCCTTCATGACTTGTTTCAATTTCGCTTGCTAAAGAATCATAATCATAAGAATAATTTCTTTCAATTATTTTTTCTTGATCAATTAAAGCAGTTCCATAAAAACGATATTCTGCTAATAAATCTTTTAAAATATTATATGCGTCTAAATAATATTTAGGTGCAACAAAAAGATTAAATTTTTGAGAATATAAATATCCTTCAATTGCGTTTGACCAACTTAAATCTTTGATATCGATTAAATCACAGAATAATTCAACTTCAATATCTTTATGGAATTTTTCTTTTAATTTTTCTTTTAATTCATTTTTAATAGAAACTAATCGATTATCAAAAGGTTTATTTCCTTCTTTCATTAAATTTTGTTCTTCTTTTAAAGAACCAATCTTTTTATCTATATTACTAATTGTACGTGCAATTGAAATAGCTAAAGTAGAAACATTTTCTTTAAATAAAGATAAAACTTTCTTTAAATTGATTAAATCATCTTTTGTAATAGATAAAACATCTTTATTTACTTTTTCTTCAAGTAAATTTCCAAATTTTATGACTTCTTTAGAAGCTGATAAAATTTCAATTATTTCTTCTACTTTATCATCTTCTAATAAATCTTTATTAATATTTGATAATTCATTTAATAAATGATCAGCTTCATTTTTATAATCTTCAATATATTTGATAATACTTGTTTTTAATGATTCTAAATTAGTTTTAATTAATTTAATTGAATCTTCAATTTTCTTTTTATTATCATATAAATCTCTTGTAATTTGAGCAACATTATTTTGAGCTTTATCTTGAATTAAACCAATTTTTCTATTTTGTAATGTTTCTAAATCATCATTAAAATCTTTTAATTCAACATCAATTTCATTAATTCTATCTTTTGCTTTTTTAACTTCTTCTTTGAAAGCTTCAAGTTTAGCTTCACTATTAAATAAATCACATTTTTCTATTAAATATTTATTTAATAAGAAATCTTTTTGATGTGTTTTATAATTTTCAAATAATTTAGAAATATTTTCTAATTTTTCAATTCTTGCTTTAATATTTTCACTTTCTACTTGTAATTTTCTATATTGAAGAATATTTTCTTGTAAATGTGATAAATCTAAATTTTGTTGAGGATCACAAACATATTCTGTAATAAATGTTGTAATATCAGTGATTGGAGAAAATGAAGTAGATTTCTTTAAAAGAGAGAAATATTTATCTTTTAATCCACCCATTTTTTTCTTTAAAAATTCTTGATATTGTTTATTACTATCAAAGAATTTAAAGTTTTTATCATAATTTTTATTAAAATAATTTAATAATTCTTTATATGACATTGGAATTTTGTTGTTAATAAATTCATTTTCAGGCATTTTTTCTTCTAAATTAAAGAAATGATGTTCTTCACTACCATCTTCAAAAGAATCAAAAACACATCCCATTACAAAATCTTTATCATTTAAATCATCATGAAATTCTAAAGCAACATAACTTGTAAATCTTCCATTTCTTAAATATTTAAAACCACCTTCTAAAGTATCTCCAAGTTCTCCTCTTAAATATCCTTTTAAAGTACGAGAAGATTTTTCTAAAGCAGCTTTATTAAAACTTCTACCTGTTGTATCACCAAGTAAAACTACTTCAAAAGCATCAATTAAAGTTGATTTTCCACTACCATTTAAACCTGTTAAAAATACAATTGGTTTAATATCAATTGTTTCATTCCAAAAATAATGCCAGTTAATTAATTTAATCTTAGTTAATAACTTCATCTTGAATCTCCTTTAATGAATTATCTTCATTACCGTTTTCTTCTGTTTTTATTTCATCTAAAGCTTCACTTATTGCTCTAATTCTATCATTATCAATTGCGTAAACTATTGATGGTAAAATATAAAAAGCAACATTTCCTTCATCAAAATTACCACTAACTTTAGAAATTAAGTTGTGATTTAATAAAAATCTTAATGATTTAGATAAATTTCTAGCAGTTAATTTTTTATTAGGTAAAACAATTCCATGTTCTAACATATATCTAATAAGTAAAGGACTTGTTACATATATAGCTTCATTAGTAGATGCACTTTGATCTTTTTCTTTTTCATAAATTAATCTTAATGCAAATAATGTAAGAGAAGTTTCTCTATCTAATTTTATTCTATTATCGCCTTCTAAATTAATTAAAGTAATGACTCCTAAAATAACATCTTTTTCAATATGCCATCCAGAAAAAGATAAATAATCGTCTACTAATTCATAATATTTTTCAATAAAACGATATTCTTTAGAAATACGCATTGATTTTTCTCTTGTATCAAAATAATCTCTAACAATAAATCCTTTTAATAATAATGCATTAACAGAACTTTGAAAATCATTCTTTTCACTATAATTTAATTTATTATATTCTTCTTGAAAGTTCATCTTTCATCTCCTTTAGTGTCTTTTTTAGTATAAGTAAATAATGGAATAAGATAATTACAATTTACTACTTTTTCATTACTTGAATCATCTACAACATAAAATGAATTTTCATCATTTTTAACTGTAGCTAAAATTAAGCAAATCAATGAATCAATATTATTCAATTTAATATCTTTTGAAGTAATTTCATTTTTATTTCCAAAACATTCTTCCATAAATGAATAAATTTTTTCATCTGTATAAACATTTTTAGTTTCTTCTAAAAAGTTTTGCATAATAAAATCACCAGCATCATCAAATGAAATAATTTCAAGAGGTGAATTGTCATTTTTAAATTTCTTTAAAACAGGAAGAGTTATTGAATATGAATCAATAAATCCTGTTTCATAAAAATAATTTGAATCATCAATTAAATTTAAAATTTTATTTCTTACATCGTAATTTCTATAATTACTAGCGTATTTTTTAACAATATTTTCTAAATATCCTTTAATAGATTTATCATTATTATTTAAATATAAAATCTTATTAGTACTTGCTTTAGTGTAATTAGCGTTTTCTTTATCAATATTAGAAATTAATCCATTTAAAGATTCATATGTATCAGTAATATAATTTATCTTTTGAATAATTTCACTTTCAATTTCTTCTCTATTATTAGTTTTTGAATTTAAAGAAGCTTGTTGTATTAATTTTTCTCTAATTTCTTTATCATTTAACCAATTTGTTAATATTTTAATAATTGGTCTTCTAAATTTAGCAACACTATCAAATGTTTTTAAAGGATGATAAAATCTATCACTAATTCTATTCTTATAAATATCAAAATATGTATGTAAAACATCATTAGTTTCAAATATAGCACTTAATCTATTTTCAAAAATTCTAATAGAATGCATTAAAGTAACTAATTCTACTTTTAATTTTTTAGTATTTTCATAACATCTTAATAAAGTAGCATAAAGTAAATCATCCATCTCTTCTTCTTCAAGTTTTAATTCACTATAAGTAGAATGTACTAAAGCATTATATGGACTTTCTTCTTCACTAACAATTTCATTAAATGTTTTTATTAAAGATATAGTGTATGCTGGTAAAACAATAATTTCCTCATTATTATCTAAATCCATCATTACATCAATCCATCCTGTTTCTTCTAATTTTCTTAAAATATAATTAGCTTTACTAGGAATTGTTGTTAAATTAAGATCTTCATCATCTTTATTTAACTCATCATATACATCAAATTTATTAAGCTCTATTTCTTTAGATTTTAAAGCACTTAAAAAATCATTCTTTTTAATAACTGCTTCTTCATTTTGAAGTAATGAATATAA
This sequence comes from bacterium, assembly GCA_963605025.1. Lineage (GTDB taxonomy): Bacteria > Bacillota_I > Bacilli_A > RFN20 > CAG-826 > Onthovivens. Next base: position 61,318 of record CAVCSZ010000004.1, read on the forward strand.
AATTTCTAAACTTTCAATATAAATTTCACGATTTTTACCTTGAAATATAGAAAAATAATTGTTTGGTACTATGTTAAATAAATTCATAATTCTAAAATAAATATACCTTAATATTTTAACATTTTTAACATATATAAAAAAGAAATTATATTAACAATTTCTAATTTTTTTTAAATTTTATTTTAAAAATAAATTTTATAATAAAAAAATATTTTACTTTTAATTTATTCTTTGATATACTATACAAGCATATTTAGAGAAGGAGGTAAAAAGAAATGTCTAGAGTTTGTCCTATTACTGGAAAACACCCAATTAGTGGTAATAAACGTTCCCATTCCCTCATTGCAACACGTAGAAGATGGGATGTAAATCTCCATACTTATAAAGTTGAAATTGATGGTCAAATTTGTAAGGTAAGAATGAGTGCAAGAGCTTATCGTACCCTTCATAAATCATTAAATAAATAATATTAACTACCTTAAATGGTAGTTTTTATTTTATTTAAAAAGCATCTTTTTAAAAGATGCTTATTTTTAAAAGAAACTAATAATTAAAGGAATATAATTTAAAATCATTATAATAAATGAACCCCATTCTAAAATTGCAATATAATTAAATTTTACTCTTGAAACTGTTTTTGAATCTACTTGAAGCATTTTTACCCACTTTTTATAACTAGGATTAAAAATTAAAATTAAACATAATATTAAATTAATTATAGTAATAACAATATTCATTGTTTTTAAATTATAAATAATAATGTCGTTAGCACCTAAAAGCATAAATTCTAAAAGAGAAGTTAATAATACTGAAAATGCATTAATTAACGCAAATATTAAATGTATTTTAGTATTACTTAATTTAACAAACATTAAAATATTAAAAGATAATATTGAAATAAAAATAGTAATTAAAAAAGTAATAAATATGAATTTATCATTAAATTTTAAAAAATAAAAAACTAATGACGATAATAAAAATAAACTTCCTAAAATCATTGAAATTAAATAAATATATGATTTTTTTAAATATCTTCTAAAAGGATTTAATTCAAATGGTAAATATGTAAAAAAATTAAATTTATTTCCTGTTTTATTAAAAGAAATATACATTCCAACTAATGTTAAAATTATTATAATTATTCCAAGAATAAAACATGTAGTCATAAACAAAATTAAATTATTAAAATTATACATCTTAAATCTCCTTTAATTTTAAAATTGCTTCTTTTCTATTTTTACTTTTAAAAATATAAGATCCACTTACTAAAATATCACATCCATTTAAAATTACATCTTTAGAAGTTAAATCATTTATTCCTCCATCAACTTCAATTAAATAAGAATAATTATTTTCTTTTCTAATTTTATCTAATTCTTTAATTTTATCTAAAGAATTTTCAATAAATTTTTGACCTCCAAAGCCAGGTTCAACACTCATCACTAAAACCAAATCTAAATATGGTAAAAATTTATAAATTTTTGATACATCAGTATTAGGTTTTATAGAAATTCCTACCTTTACATTCTTATTTTTAATTTCATTAATTAATTTTAAAATATTTTCTTCTTCTATTGCTTCATAATGAAATGTAATTGAATCTGCTCCTGCTTTTATAAAATCATCATAATATTTAAAAGGATCAGATATCATTAAATGAACATCTTTAATTAAAGAAGTAGAATCTTTTATACAAGATAAAACATAACTTCCAAAAGAAATATTAGGTACAAAATGTCCGTCCATTACATCAAAATGTAAATAATCTACCCCTTCATCTTTTAAGTTAATTATTTCTTCGTTTAATTTTTTAAAATCCGCAGATAAAATACTAGCAGCTATATAAATATTTTTCATATATTAATATTATAAATATTTTATTTTCTTATACCAAACATTCTTATTAAAAATGGAGTAGATTTCTTCATTTCTTTTTTATTATTAAATAAATTAAAAATATCATTTTTCATTTCTATCGCACTATGATATCTTAATTTTTTATCTTTATTAGTAGATTTAAAAATAATATTTTCAACTTCTTTTGGTAAATTAGGCATAAATTTTAAAGGTGAACAAATATTTTCATTAACATGTAATAAAGCAACTTTTTGAGGATTATCGTCATCAAAAGGTAAATTTCCAGTTAATAATTCAAAAAAAGTAATGCCTAAAGCATAAATATCACTTTGTTCATCTGGAGTTTTTCCATGAATAACTTCAGGTGCTAAATATTGAACAGTTCCAAGTACTGTACCATTATTATTAACATTATCCTTAGAATTTTTAACAATAGATATACCAAAATCAGTTAATTTTAAAACTCCATTACTTCCATAAAAAGCATTTTGAGGTTTTATATCACAATGAATAATATTTTTTGAATGAATATAAATAACTGCATCTAAAAATTGCATCATTATTAATAAACTTTCATATAATGAAAAATATCTTTTAAAAGTTAATGCATCTTTTAAAGTTTGACCTTTTTGATATTCATTAACTATAAACATTCTTTCATCTACTTCTCCAATATCAAAAATTTTAACAATATTTATATGATCTAAACTAGCACTTATTCTTGCTTCATTTTCAAATCTTTTAATATTATTAGGGTCTTTACAAATTTCAGAATCTAAAACTTTAATAGCAACAGGTCTTCTAAAAATAATATCTTTAGCTTCAAAAACTTCACTACTTCCACCATGTCCAATAACTTCTTTAATTTTATATCTATCTGATAATAAATCACCAATTTTAATCATTAAAACTCTCCCATAAAATTAAAGAAATATTATCACTTCCTCCATTAAAATTAGCTAAATCACCTAAAGTCTTAACCTTTTCATTAGTAGAAGAATTAGTATTTAAATTAGCTTCTATATCTTTAAAATCAACATTATTATAAAGTCCATCACTGCAAAGTAAAATTGATTCTCCTTTATAATCATAAATTTTTATATCACAACTAAAAGAAGGATTCATTCCTACACAATTAGTTAAATAATGACGTTTAGGATGAGTAGCAACTTCCTCTTTTGTTATTAAACCTGAATTTAATAAATAATTTACATAAGTTTGATCTTCACTTAATTGTTTTAATTTATTATTTTCTTTAATATAACATCTACTATCACCAACATTTAATAAAATCATTTTATTTTTAATAATAATAACAGCACATAAAGTAGTTCCAATTCCATGATATTCAGAGTTTAATGCTTGATAATCAAAAATAATTTTATTTACTTTTTTTCCTTCTTTTAAAAGCCATAAATAAGCATCAAAAGCAGTTAAAAATTTAGATTTTTTAGAAAAATCTTCTATTAAAGTACTTAAGCAAATTTTAGAAGCATATCCTCCATTTTTAACTCCGCCAATTCCATCACAAACTGCTAAAAAAACATCTCCATTAGAATTAATTAAGCCTTTAATTTCATCTTCGTTAGCTTTACGTACCTTTCCTATATCACAAAAGAAGGAAAAATTACCTTTAAATCTTTTTCTCATTTTTAGCTCTTAATTGTCCACAAGCAGCATCAATATCTGTTCCAAATTCTTTTCTAACTGTTGCAGTAACACCGTTTTTTGTTAATTCATCTAAAAAATCATGAACATTTTCACTTCTTTGATATTTAAGTTCATTAATAGGATTATAAGGAATTAAATTAACATACGCTAAAGTACCTTTAATAAGTTTAGCAAGTTCTCTAGCATTTTCTCTAGAATCATTAATATCTTTTAATAATATATATTCAAAAGTTACTCTTCTATCTGCAGTTTTTTCATAATATTTAACTGCATCCATTAATTCTTCCATTGAATATTTTAAAGAAATAGGCATAATTTTATTTCTAATTTTATCATTTGGAGCATGTAAAGAAATTGCTAAATTAATTTGTAATCCTTCGTTAGCGTATTTTCTAATACCTTCCACAAGTCCACAAGTAGAAACAGTTATATGTCTTGCGCCAATTGCAAATCCATAAGGATGATTTAAAATTCTTACAAAATCTAAAACATTATCGTAATTATCAAAAGGTTCACCTGTTCCCATTACTACAACATGACTTACTCTTTCATTATTTCCTTCTTCTTTTAATAATTCATCAAGAATTAAAATTTGACCAACCATTTCAGAAGTATTTAAATTTCTTTTTTTCTTTAAAAATCCAGACGCACAAAAAGCACATCCCATATTACAACCAACTTCACTAGAAACACATGCAACATTTCCGTAATTATAACGCATTAAAACAGTTTCTACTAAACTATCATCACTCATTTTTAAAAGTAATTTAATAGTTCCATCTTTACTAATTTGTTTTTTAAAAATTTGAGGCTTTTCTAAACAAAACTCATTTTTTAATGTTTCTTGAAATTTTAAAGAAATATCACTCATTAAAGAAAAATCATCTACTCTTTTTTCATAAATCCATTTAAAAATTTGAGTAGCTCTATATTTCTTTTGAGAATATTCATTTACTAATAATTCTTCTAATTTTTCTATTTTATAATCATATAAATTAATCATTATTTTCTCCTTATAATTAAATAATAAAATAATGAATCATCACTATTTATTGGTAAAACTATCTTTTCATCTACAATTTCAAATTCTTCTATATTTGAATTCTTTAAAAAATATTCTTTAATTTCAAAAGTTTCTTTTTTATTAATTGTAGGTACAAAATAAATTAAATAACCTTCTTTTTTTAATAATTTAGATAAATCTAAAATTTCTTCACGAATATTTTTAATAATATTATCTAATGAATTTGAGTCAAAATAAATTCCATATTCAGGATTTCTTCTAAAAAGATCAATATTTGAAGAATTTGGTACATACATAATTAAATCTTCTAATTCATTTGAATAAACTTTAATACCATTAGAATTTAATTCATAAAAATGAAAATTTGATTTATTAAAGTGTTTAATTTTATCAAATAATAAATAATTACTTTTTAATGAAGGACTAACGAAATTAAATTCATGATATTCATTATAAAATTTTTTAATTAAATCAATAACTACTAAATCATTTGAGGAAGAATAATAAGTTATTTTACTAGATGGATATAAATCTACTTTTGAAAAAATATCTTTAATATATTTTTGAGTTAAATATAATTTATTTTCAAAAACTAATTTCTCTTTTTTACAAGTTTTTTTCTCATTATAACGATATAAATCATTATTAATTAATGTAAAATTAGTTAAATCATCGGTATTTTTAATTACCTCTTCAAAATTAACACTTAAATATTGTTCAGGCATTGAAGATAATTTTTTTAATATTTCAAATCCATCTTTATTACCATATTGACGTTTAATCATCTTAATAATCCATAAAGGAAGATTTAAAATAATAGAATAAAATTCTAAAGAATTCTTTTTAATATTTTTAAATTCATATTTTCTTCTTAATGAAATTAATTTATTTAAAGATTCTAATAATTCTTCTTCATTAATATTTTTATAATTTTTAATTTCATTTTTTAATAAATCAATTAAAGATTCATCTTTTATAATATGTTTAAAAGAATTATTAGAAAAAATAATTCCAATTAAAATGCCAAGATTAGAATCACTTTTAATATCAAATTCATTTAAAAATTCATTAATTAAAAAATAATTTCTAAAATAAATTCCTGCTAAAGAAGAAACATTTGATTTTTGATATTTATCTAAAAATTTAGAATTATTTTTTAAAGAATCTTTAAAATTATATTTCTTAGATAAAACATCCTTAATAACGTTAATAACAATATCTATTAATTCCATATTTACTTATTAAATTTAGATTCAAAATCTTCAAAAGCATTTCCTAAATAAACTCTTTCTGAATCATTATCTTCATGATGACAATTTTCATCATCACATTCGTGTTCAATATTTTCTTCTTCTTGAATAAATACTTGATTTGCTTCATCAATATATCTAGGATAGTCATTATTAATTTCTACATAATGAGAATGATAATGATAATATTTAAAATTAATTTCATATTGTAATGAAATTTTATTCATATATAGTTTTAAAAGTTCTACAAATTTCTTTTCAAAAATTTCTAATTCTCCAGGCATTTCAATACTAATTAAAGCATACCAATCATTTTGTTCTACGCCTTTGTATACTAATAAACCTTCATTAGCAATAAATAAAATGTCTTCTTTATTTACTTCACATAATTCTGCTATTTTTTCTGTTAAATCTTGTGATAAACCTCTTAATAAATATGGGTCTACTCCGTTAAATGTAATATTAATCATAATAAATTCCTTTTTAAATATTTTAAATTAAAATATAGTAATTTTCTACATTTATAAATCATATGGAGAAAAATTAATTGATATTTTAATTTCTTTTCTAGAATCAAATTTATTTAATAAATAAATTAAATCTTCTTTTATTTGTTTTATATCTTTTACTTTTATATAAATAGAGTTTTTATATCCATTTTTATATTTAAATATTGAAGAAGGACCTTCAATAATTGAAGATTTAAATATATCTTCAAATCTATCTTTAAAAAATGTTGAATAATATTTAACTTTTTTAATATCAATTGATTCAAATCTTACTTCAATTAAATTAATAAAAGGTGGATAAAGATATTTTTTTCTTCTTTTTATTTCGCTATTATAAAATTCTTCATAATTATTATTTATTGCAAATTTAATAATTTCATTATTTATATCATTAGTTTGAATTAAACCTTCTCCAATATTTTTTCTTCCTGTTCTTCCTAAAGTTTGCAATACAATATCAAAAGTTTCTTCATTAGCTTTATAAGTAGGTAAATTTAATAAATTATCTATATTTATAATTGATACTAAATCACATTCTTTAAAATCATGTCCTTTTGATATTATTTGAGTGCCTATTAAACAATTAGATTCTTTATTATTAAATTTATTTAATACATCTTCAATTTCATTTAAAGAAGTAGTTTCATCACTATTTAATAATAAATATTTAGTATTTTTAAATATTCTTTTAAACTCTTCTTCTACTTTTTGAATTCCTATTCCGTAATGTATAAATTCATTATTTCCACATCTAGGACATTTATCTAATTTAATTTTATAATTACAATGATGACAATGTAATGAATTATCATTTTGATGATATTTTAAATTTAAATTACAAGTAGGACATTTAAAACTAAAACCACATTCTTTACAATAAGTTAAAGAAGAATATCCTCTATTATTTACTAAAATAATTACTTGTTTATCTTTATTAATTATATCAGTTATTTTATTAATTAAAGTATTAGAAAATATCTTAGAAACTTTAAATTCATTCTCATTTTTTAAATCAATTAAATCTACATTTGTTTTATAATTATTAAAATATTTAGTATTCAATTCTATTAAATCATAGAAATTATTTTTAGCTTTATATAAAGTTTCTATCGATGGAGTTGCACTACCTAAAACAATTTTAATATTAGAATCCATTTTTAATCTTAAAAGTGCAATTTCTTTAGCGTTATAACATAAATTTTCTTCTTGTTTATAACTTGAATCATGCTCTTCATCTATAATTATTAAACCTAAATTGTTAATAGGTGCAAAAATAGCACTTCTAGTACCAATTACTATTCTAACTTTATTATTAATTATTTTTCTAAATTCATCATACCTTTCAGAAGGTTTTAAAGAAGAATGTAAAACTGCTATATCAAGATCAAAATAAGATAATATTCTAGAAATCATTAAAGGAGTAAGTGCTACTTCAGGAACAAGTAAAATAACATTTTTACCTTCATTAATAACTTTTTCTATTAATTTAATATAGATTTCAGTTTTTCCACTTCCTGTAACTCCTTTAAGTAAAGATACTTTTTTATTAGAATTAATAATTTTTAAGAAAGCTTCATTTTGAGAATCACTTAAAACAATTTCTTTTTCGTAATTAAATTTTTTAGAAAAATTATAACGATAAGCTTCTTCTTGTTTTAAAGAAATAATATTATTTTTAATTAAATTATCTAAAGTTTTTGTTTTAGATATTTTACTTTTTAAAACATAATTAGAATTAGAAAATTTATTTAATAAATCAATTTCATGTTTATTATTACCTTTATAATTTTTATCATTTAAATAATAAAAATAATTATATTTAATTTTAGGTGCATTTAAATACGATGAAGAAGGTTTTAAACTTTTAGGTAAAAATGTATTTAAAACTCCAATCAAAGGATAATAATAGAAATTAGAAATTAATTCTGCAAAATCTAAATAATTTTTATTTAATAAAGGTTTTTCATCAATAACTTTTGTAATTTCTTTTATTTCAAAAGAATAATCATCTAATTTTTCTTTTTCTTCTACTTTTAAAATAAAACCTATAATATTTCTAAAATTAAAGTTTATTTCTACTCTTGAACCAATTTCAACTTTATTTTTAGAATAATATAAAAAATATTTGTTCATTGATTGAACATTATATTCAGTATAAACATATAGTAAATAAATCATTATTTTAAACGCTCTTTAATAATTTCAATTATTTTATTAGCACAATTTAAAGGTGTATCGTTAATTACTCGATAATCATATTCATTAGCTAATTTTAATTCAGTTTTTGCTTTTTCCAATCTTTCTAAAATTACACTATCACTTTCAGTATTTCTACCTCTAATTCTATTTTCTAATTCTTCTAATGAAGGAGGTAATATAAAAATAGAGATCTCTTTTTTATGATCCATTTCAGGTATTAATTTTTTAGCACCTGTTGTGTCAATTTCTAATATTACATTTTTACCTTGATTTCTTAATTCTTCAGTAAATTTTTTAGGTGTACCATAATAATTTCCACAAAATTCAGCGTATTCTAAGAATTTATTTTCTTTAATATCATTGATAAATTCTTCTTTAGATAAAAAGAAATAATCTTTACCATTTATTTCTCCATTTCTTGGTTTTCTAGTAGTGCATGAAATACTATAATTTAAATTTAAATTAATGTCTTTCATTAAAAATTCTCTAACTGTACCTTTACCAACTCCACTAGGTCCAGAAATTATTATTAATAAACCTTTTTCCATTTAATAATTTTATAATTTTATAGTTTAAATATCAATAAATAGAAGACTTTTTTTATTAATAATATTAATTTATAATTAAATTATGGAATTAAAAGAATTAATAGAATCTAGAATAAATGATTTAATAAACGAATCTATTAAAAATAATTATTTAACATCTACTAAATTTTTATCTTTAAGTGAACAAAATTATGCTTTAGAAAAAATTAAAAAAGAAAATTATTATAACAATGAAATAGATATTATTTTATTTGGTGGAAATTTAGAAAGTGATCGTAAAAAAATTTATTTTATTCCTAAATTTTATAATTATAATATTGAAGATATTAAAACTTTAAAAGACATAGTAATATTAAAAATAGAGCCTAAAAATAATAAATTCTCTGATTTAATATCGCATCGTGATGTTTTAGGTTCTTTAATGAATTTAAATTATAATAGAAATTTATTTGGAGATATCATTATTAAAGATAATATAAGTTATGTTTATATTGAAAAAGATATATCTGAAGATATTAAAAATAATTTAACTATGATTAAACATACATCTATTAAAACTTCTATTTATGATATTAGTTCATTAGATTTGAAATTAAATTTTAAAGAAATATTAATTAATGTTTCTTCTTTAAGAATTGATTCTGTTATTAAAGAAGTTTTTAAAATATCAAGAATTGATTCTCAGAATTTAATTAATAATGATTTTGTATTTATAA
>CAVCSZ010000005.1:0-27880 GCA_963605025.1 bacterium
TTACTACTCCCCAATCTAATACTGATAAAATAGGTAAGATAAATATTCTTTTACCCCATTTTAAATTAAATCCATAAAGTATTAAAGAAGTTAAAGGTACTCCATATACAAATATAGGCCAATAATATATCTTAGTAAAAGTAAAATATACAAAGAATAAAAGTACTAAAAACCATACAAAAGTAGAAAATAAAAGAGTAATTAATATTTTATTTCTCTTTTCATGTTTAGGAATTACTAAATCTTTTTTATCTTCATAATTACCTTCAGTAGTTAAAAAATCTAAAGTTACTCCATATAATTGAGAAATTTCATAAAGTACATCAATATCAGGTAAAGATTCTCCTTTTTCCCATTTTGAAATAGCTTTATCAGAATAACCTAAAATTTCTCCTAGTTCTTGTTGAGTATATTTTTTTCTTTTTCTTAATTCTATTAAGTTTTTAGCGATAACTTTTTTTACATTATTCATAAAATAATTATAAAGTAAAATTTAAAAAAATAAAGCATATTTATGCTTAATTCTACTCTGAGTAGAGTTAATTTTTTAACTATAAAAATAATAGATTTAAGATTATAGAATTATTTTTAATAATGAGTATTATAATTTTTAAGATTAATAGAGAAAATTATGGAAAAAGTTATTTATTATCAAGATGAATTAAACGATGAATTTAGTGGAGATCATATTGTTCCTAAAAAGATTGATAAAAATTGGAAATATGTTCATACGAGTTTATTTAAAAAAATAACTCATATTTTTTGGTTAAGAATTGTTTTTGCACCCTTTCTATCTCTTTATTTAAAATTTAAATATCATCATAAAATAATAGGAAAAGATAAACTTAAAAAATATAAAAAAGAACCTATATTTATGTACGCTAATCACACTCATAATATATGTGATATTTGTATTCCTACTTTTGTAAATGGTTATAAAGATACTTATATTATTTGTAATCCTGAAAATGTATCTGTACCTGTATTTGGACCTATTACTCCTTCATTAGGTGCTATTCCTTTACCTAGTGATTTAGATTCTAGTAAAAATTTTATTAAAGCTATTAATTATTATGTAAATAAAAAGAAAGTAATTATGATTTATCCAGAAGCTCATATCTGGCCTTATTACACTAAAATAAGACCATTTAAAGATACTTCATTTAGATATCCTTTAGAATATAATACTAAAACTTTTTGTTTTACTAATGTTTATAAAAAAAGAAAATTTAGTAAGACTCCTAAAATAGTTACTTATGTTGATGGACCATTTTTAATAGATGAATCTCTTAATAAAATAGATGCTAGAAAGAAATTAAGAGATGAAGTTTATAAAACTATGTGTGAACGTAGTAAAGAAAATAATTATGAATATATTAAATATATTAAAAAGGAGAATATAAATGATTAATATATTATTTTGTGGAAATGATAAAGTATTTGATGGAATGATTACTACAATGCTTTCTATTTTAAAAAGAACTAATTCTAAAGAAGCATTTACTTTTTATATTTTTACAATGGATGTAAGTGATATAGATATTAAATATAAAGCATTATCTAATGAAATGAGTAATTATTTAGATAAAATATCTAAAACTTATAATAAAGATAATAAAGTAATTAAAATAGATGTTTTAGATATTTATAATAAAGAATTTAGAAATTCTCCTAATGAAAAATGTTATTGTTCTCCTTACACATTATTAAGATTATTTGTAGATTTAATCCCTTCTATGCCTGATAAAATATTATATTTAGATGTAGATATTTTATTTAATAGAGATATTGAATTATTATATAACATTAATATAGATAATGTAGAATACGCTGCTAGTAGAGATCATTATGGTAAATATTTAATTAATTATAATTATATAAATGCAGGTGTATTATTATTTAATCTTAAGAAAATGAAAGAAACTAAAATCTTAGAAAAAGCTAGAACTTTAATTAAAACTAAGAAATTAGTATTCGCAGATCAATCAGCGTTAATTAGATCTACTACTAAAAAGAAAGTATTACCACAAAAATATAATGATCAAAAATTCTTACATAAATCTACTATAGTTAGACATTTCTCTAAAAGATTATTTTATTTACCTTATCCTCATACTGCTAATATTAAACAATGGGATGTAGATAAAATGCATAAAGTTTATCATTATAAAGAATTTGATGATATTTTAAATGAATATATTATATTAAAAAATAAATTTGAAAATGAGGTAAATAAAAATGAAAAATAAAATTATTCCAGTATTTTTTGCGTGTGATGATAATTTTGTAAAATATACATTAGTAACTATTAGATCACTTTTAGAAAATTCTAATAAAGATTATCATTATAACATTTATATATTAAATACTAATATTCAAAAAGAAATGGAAGAACATTCTTTTGAATTAGTTAATGAATATAATAATGCATCTTTAGAATTTATAGATGTTAAACCTTTCTTAGATAAAATAGGAGATAAATTACACACTAGAGATTATTATTCTAAAACTACTTATTTTCGTTTATTTATTGCAGAAATGTTTCCTGAATTTGATAAAGTAATTTATCTAGATTCAGATATGATAGTAAAAAAAGATATATCTAAACTTTATAATATTGATATTAAAAATAATTTAGTAGGAGTAGCACATGAAGAAGCTATGATTCAAACTAAAGCATATGGAGATTATGTAGAAAAGAATTTAGGTTTAGATAGAAATAATTATTTTAATGCAGGAATGCTTGTTATTAATTCTAAATTATGGAGAGAAGAAGTAGTATTAGAACAATTTATTGATTTACTTAGTTTATATACTTGTAAAGTTACTCAAGATGAAGATTATTTAAATATTATTTGTCAAAATAGATGTTATTGGGTAGGTGATGAATGGAATGTAGAAATATATGAAAATATTAAAATTCCAGATGATAAAGTAGGTATTTATCATTATATTATGTGGAGTAAACCATGGCATTTTAAAAATGTAAGATATGAAGAATATTTCTGGAAATATGCTTCTATGAATAAAGATTATAATTCTATTTTAGATGTTTTAAATTCATATACTGAAGAAGAAAGAAATAGAGATTTAAAACAAGGAGAAGCTTTATATCTTTTAGCACTTAATGAAACTAATAAAGAAGATACTTTTATTAAAGTTAAACATTTAAGAAAAAATGTAGAAAGATTAAAAATATTAAAAAAAATAGAAGAATATGAAAAAGAAGGTAAATTTGAATTAGATGTAGAAAATGATCCACCTACTAGAAACATTCTTCCAGGAGAAGTAGATTATAAATGTAAAAAAATATCTAATAAAATTAAAAGAAAAATGGCATTTAGACTTGCTAGAAAATTCTTAAATAATATCTTAGATAATAAAAAAATGATTATATCTAAAATAAATGGTAAAGAAAATTTATCTAATTTAGAAAGTGGCGCAATTATTACTTGTAATCATTTTAATGCTTTAGATTCTTTTGCAGTTCATTATACTTATGAAGAATGTATAAATAAAAAAAGAAGAAAAAAACAAGGATTATATCGAGTAATTAGAGAAGGTAATTACACTTCTTTTCCTGGTTTTTATGGTAAATTAATGAGAAATTGTAATACTTTACCACTTGCTAGTAATTTAGATGTAATGAAAGATTTTATGAAATCTACTAAAGAATTATTAAATGAAGGTAATTTTGTATTAGTGTATCCTGAACAATCTTTATGGTGGAATTATAGAAAACCTAAACCACTTCAAAATGGTGCTTTTGAATTAGCAGTTTATTCTAATGTTCCTATTTTACCTATTTTTATTACAATGAAAGATACTTCTTTAATAGATGAAGATGGATTTAATATTCAAGAATATGAAATTAATATCTTAAAACCTATTAAATTTAATGAATCTTTATCTAAAAAAGAAAAAATAGAATATTTAAAAAATGAAAATTATAATGCTTGGAAAGAAGTCTACGAAGATTATTACAATACTAAATTAGAATATTTAAAATAATAAAAATGTTATTAAGAAATAGAAATTAATTTCTAAAACTTAATAACATTTTTTATTTAGTAATTATAATGTAAAGAGATATAATGAAATTGTATTGACAATGTAAATATAAAATATATAATTTAATTAATAGGAGATTAAAAATATGACTACTAATTTAAATATAAGAACAGATAAAGAAGTAAAAGAAAAAGCAGAAGAAATTTTTAAAGAATTAGGACTTAACATGTCTACTGCTATTAATATTTTTTTAAAAAAAACAATATATGAAAATGGAATTCCTTTTGATCTTAAATTAGATTCTTTTAATCAAACTACTATTGAAGCTATAAAAGAAGGGAAAGAACTATTAAATAATAAAAACGCTAAAGGATATCATTCAATTGAAGAATTAAAGGAAGCACTCAATAAATGAAATATGAGATAAGATATACTAATCAATTTTATCGTGATTTAAAACTTGCTGAAAAACAACATAAAAAAACAAGTAAACTTTTTGAAATAATTAAACAAATAAGTAATGGAGAAAAACTTGATAAAAGATATAGAGATCATGAATTAACTGGAAATTTTAAAGGAGTAAGAGAATGTTATATTGAACCCGACTGGCTTCTCCTTTATGAAATTAAAAATGATATTCTTGTATTAATTGTTTATCGTAATGGAACTCATTCAGATATCTTTAAAAAATAATCATTTATTTTTATTATTTTAATAAATTAAATAATTTATAAAATTAATTAAAATTTTATATAATTTAATCATGTTAGAAAAAGAAATTTTAAATCAAGAATCTTTAGATTCTATTAAAGACGCTGAAATATTATTAGAAAAGTATCGTTATATTTTTTATTATCATATACCTGATGGTGTTATATATTTTCATGAATGTCCTACTAATCAATATAAAAAAGATAGATATAAATTAGAAAGAAAAAATTATGATTTATCTGCTGTAGATGATATTATTAATAAAATTAAAAGAGGTATAACTTTAGAACCTAAATATAAAGATCATAAATTAAAAGGTAATTATAAAGATTATAGAGAATGTCATATAGGATTTGATTTATTATTAATTTATAAAACAATTTCTCCTTGTTTAATTGCACTTGTAAGACTAGGTAATCATCAAGAATTATTTAAAGAATAAATCGCTTTATTTAAAATATTTAAAGTTATAAAATATTAAAGTTTATTTAATAAAAGGAAGAAGTTATGGAAAAAGAAAGTTTAAAAAAATTTAAAATATTTGGAATTATTATTTCTATTTTATTAGGATGTAATTTAATTACTACAGGTGTATTATTATCTAATCAAATAATTACAAATAATGTTTCTAAAGAAGAAATTACTAGATATACTTTATATATTGGTACTAATGATAAAGATACATACACTCAATTAATTCCATTTGATACTTGTGTTAATAAAGTTAGAGATATTTGTTTAAAATATACAGGAGGATGTACTTTATATATAGGTAATGGATATTGGTTAGATGATAATAATAAACCTACTAAAGAAGAAACAATTATTTGTGTATTAGAAGATATTTCATTAGAAAATGTACATAAAATATGTGATGAAGTAATTAAAGAATTAAATCAAAATTCTATTTTAATAGAATCTGATAATGTTAAAAATACTTATTATTCTTTATCAAATTAATAATTAATCATTGAGAAATTCTCAATGATTTTTTTATTCACATTTCTTTATATAATATTATATTTAGATTATAATTAAATTATGAATTTAATCTTAGAAGAATTAATTAAATTAAAAGATTTAAAAGTTAAAGAAGATTTAACTATTTCTAAATTATTATTTAATAATAATGATTCATTAATTTTATTTAAAAATGGTAAGAATACTGAAATAAGTGAAGAATCTTATCCATATAATAAAATATATTATTTAATTAAAGGTATCGCTAAAATTATTATTAATAAAAAAGAATATATTTTAAAAGAAAATGATATTATAGGAATAAATAAAGATACTTTAATAGGAATAGAGTCTTTAGAAGATTTAATTTATTTAGAATTAAATTTATTAGGAGAAAATAATATGAATAAGAAAATAGAAGAAAGAATATTAAATATTAATGATTTATTAGATTATGAAGAAGGAAGTATTGTTAATTTAAATTTATCTAGTACTGATTCAATGATGATTGCGTTAATGGCATTTGATAAAGATCAAGGTTTAAAAGAACATAAAGCTCCTGGAGAAGCTTTACTTACTATTTTAGAAGGTACATGTTTACTTGGATATGAAGGTAAAGAATATGTTTTAAATAAAGGAGATTCTTTTGGATTTAAAAAGAATGGAAGACATTCTTTAAAAGCTATTACTAAATTTAAAATGATGTTAATTTTAGAAAAGGATAATTAATGAAAGATAAATTTGATTATTCTAAAATAATTAGATATTTTAATTTATATAAATATTTATTATCAATGAATAATAAAGAATCTTTATTTATTTCTTTTAATGAATTAGAAAAAATAATGATTATTAATTTAAATAAAGATATATCTTTATTAGAAAATGATATTGATTTTAATAAAACATTAGAAATATCTAATTATAAATTAATTAATATTGATTTAAATAAAGAATTAATAGAATTAAAATTAATTAATTCTTCTTTTAATGAGAAAATTAATAATGAATTTATAATAAATGAAGAAATAGATAAAGATGATCAAATTTTATTAGAATTTTTAAGTAAATTTTATAAATAAACATTGATATAAATATTAAAAATATTTATAATATTATTAATATAAATAAGATTTAAGAATTAGCAATATCCTCCGCTAATTCTTTTTTTATTTTAATAATTATAACTTGATTTTATAGTATAAAATAATAAAATATTCACTTGTGAGAGAAGATTAATGGATATTAAGAAATTAAAGTTTAAAAAGATTAGTGGAATGGATTTAACTAGTGGGAATTTATTTTTAAAATTTGGATTATTTGCATTTCCTTTAGCTTTAACTACAATGTTACAACTTTTATATACTACTATTGATTTATGGACTGTTTCTACTTATGGAGGTGGAGCATTATCAATGAGTGCAGTAGGAAGCAATAGTGCTTTAATTAACTTAATTGTTACTGTGTTTGTTAATATGTCAATGGGTGCTAATGTTGCTTTAAGTAATTCTAAAGGTGCTAATGATAAAGAAAAAGCATCTAAAATATTACATACATCTTTTTTAGTAGCGTTAATTTCAGGTATTTTTGTAGGTTTAGTAGGCTTTTTCTTATCTAAATATTTATTAATTTTAATGGGTACTCCAGATTCTATTTTAGATAATGCTAGTTTATATTTAAAAATATATTTTTTAGGTTTACCTTTTTTAATGATTTATAATTATGGTGCTCAAATGTTAAGAGCATTAGGTAATTCTACAGCACCTTTAATTATTTTAATATTAGCAGGTATTTTTAATGTAGGACTTGATATTATTTTAGTTAAATATTGTTATTTAGATGTTAAAGGAGTAGCACTTGCTACTATTACTAGTGAATTTGTAGGAGCATTATTAACTTTATTATATTTTGGATTAAATAAAAAAGGATATGTTAGATTAAAACTTAAATCATTAAAAATAGATAAAGAATCTTTAGGTCAAATTATTAAAATTGGATTACCTGCTGGAATTCAAGGTTTAGCATTTTGTATTCCTAATGTTATGATTCAATCTTCATTATATACTATTAATAATTATTCTATTAATGGAGTAGCTATTTCTATGAATGAAATAGTTACAGGAGGAAGTGCTGCTAGTCAAATAGAAAATTATGCTTTTGCAATAGAAGAAGCAATAGGAGTTACTTGTTGTAGTTTTATTGGTCAAAATTATGGTGCTAAAAAGAAAGAAAATTTAAGAAAAATATTTATTTATGCTTTGATTTATAATTTAATTACTGCAATTTTATTTGATTTAATTGCGTTTAGTTTCTCTAATGAATTATTAGGAGTATTTATTAATGATTCAGAAGGAGTAATTAAAGCTAACGCTATTAGTGCAGGTAAAGAAAGATTATATATTATGTTAGCGCCTTATATTCTAGATGGAATAATGGTTACATGTGGAAATTATTTAAGAGGTATGAAAATATCTTTACCACCTGCAATTATTACTTTAATTGGATGTACAGGATTAAGAATATTATTCTTAACTACTTTATTCCAAACTAGTTATTTCCATACTATTTTCTGGTTATATGCAGCATATCCATTATCATGGTTATTGATAGATTTAGCTTATATTCCTATTTTAATTATCTTAGAAAAGAAAGCATTTAAAAGATTAGATGAAGAAATAAATAAAGAAAAAGAATTAGAAACATTAAATAATTAATAAAAAGCTTCAAGTTAAACTTGAAGCTTTTGTTTTTCTTTATTTAATTTTTATTATGGTCTTAATCCCATTCCGCCTTCTAAAGTAAGAGTTTCTCCTGTCATATATTTAAAATCTGGAGTAGATATTTGAACACAAACTCTTCCTATTTCATCTTCTGGATCTCCAAAATGTCCACAAGGAGGAACATGTACATTAGCTTTAAATGCATCAGGATAAGTTTGTTCAAACTTTTCAAGTTGAGCAGTCCATGCTAAAGGACAAATAACATTAACATTAATTTCATCTTTTGCCCATTCATTAGCAGCAACTCTTGATAAACCTCTAATACCTTCTTTACAAGCAGCATAAGAAGATTGTCCAAAATTACCAAATAAACCTGCTCCACTAGCAAAATTAATAACACTTCCTTTAGCTTCTTTTAATAAAGGATAAGCATATTTCATATAATAAAAACAAGCATATAATCCTGAATACATTGCTAAATTAAATTGTTCAGTAGTATGATCTTTTAATTCTACTCCACTAGCAGATGCTTGAGCATTATTAATTAATACATCAAGTCTTCCAAATTCTTCTTTAATTTTATCAATTACACCTTTAACTAATGTATCATTATCATTTTTTTCACTTACATCTGCTTGAAGAGCAAGTACTTTAATACCATATTTATCTTGTAAATCTTTAACTGCACTTTCAAGTTTAGCAACATTTCTTCCTGTAATAACTAAATTAGCGCCTTCTTTAGCAAAAGCAGTAGCAATTCCATATCCAATAGAACCACATCTTCCATTAGATAATTCTGATTTACCTGCTCCTGTAATTAAAACAACTTTTCCTTTAAATAAATCCATTATAATTATCTCCTTTTTTAATATTTTATAACATTAAATATTTTAATAAAAAATATTTTTATAAATAATGCTTAAATAAAATTTTATTATGTTTAAAACACTAAAAATAAAATTAATAAATTCTTAAAATTATTAGAAGAATAACATTAAATTAATAATTTTATTTTATATTTCTTTACTTATTTGATAAATAATTTTATGGAAAAAGATATTAATAAAGAGTAAAAAAAAATAGTTAAGGAGATAAATATGAAAAATAAATTTATTAAAAGATCATTAATATTAGCTACTTGTTTAACAGCATTAGCTACTAGCTGTTCTTCAAACTCTTCAGAAGTTGCAGATACAGTTGTATATTCAAAAATTTATACATCTAATAAAAATCACGACTATGTTGAAGCTTTTGCAGTTAAAGATGGTAAATACATCTATGTAGGTAATAAAGAAGGCGCTAAAAAATATATTAAAGAAGGAACTACTAAAGTTATTGATAATTCATCAAACTTTGTAATGAGTGGTGCTACTGAAGGTCATGCTCATTATATGGTATTTACTTTAATGCAAACTAAAGGAGCTTTCATGCCTTGTGAAACTATTGAAGGTTGTATTGAAGGATTAAAGACACAAATTAAAGAAAATCCTGATCAAAAATTATATCTTACAGCAGGTTGGTTAAATAGAAAATTATTCGCTACTAAAGATAAAATTGATATTAGAGCTATGTTAGATGAAATAGAAAGTGAAAAACCTGTTATTTTAATTGATGATACAGGTCATAACTTATTTATGAATTCTAAAACTATTGAATTAGCAGGAATTGACGCTAATACTACAATAGCAGGTGGTTCATTCTCTAAAGATAGTAATAATAGATTATTAGGTTTAGCAACTGATATTGCTATGAACTATGTTCTTAAAAGTATATTAAATCAAGTTGAATTCTTAAGTGATGATGATTTTGCTAAAGGTGTAGAAGCATGTCAAGATTTATTACATAGTTATGGATATACAGGATTCGTTGATCCATATACATCTTATTTCGGAGAAAATGGATATAAAGCTTTAAAGAAATATGATGATACTAAAGGATTAACATTTAATATTCAAGGTAGTTTTAAAATTGATCCATTTGATAATGTAGATGAATGTATTACTACTGCAACTAAATATAAAGAAACATATACTTCAACTCATTTTAAACCAGACAATGTTAAAATCTTTGCTGATGGAGAATGTGTAGAAACTAAATCAGGATGGGTTATTGATTCTACTTCTTATAAAGATGGAAGCCACGGTACTCAAGTTTGGTCAGATGAACAAATGAACTATATGGTTAAAGAATTAAATAAAAATGGAATTAACGCTCACGTTCATGCTTCAGGAGACGCTGCTGCTAGACAAACAGTTAACGCTATGGTTGCTGCTAAATCTACTGCAAAAGAAGGTATCAAAAATACTCTTGCACACTGTTTTGCTATTAAAGATGATACAATGACATTAATGGCAGAAAATGATATCAGTGCTAGTGTTGGTATTACTTGGAGAATCATGGAAGGTGGAGAAACAATTGAAAAATTATTAAAAGAAAATTTTGATTATGATTGGTTCTTAAAAGGTTATCCAATGAAAACATTATTTGAAAAAGGAATCAATATGACTTGTTCTACAGACTTCCCTGCAAATGCTGGTGGACCAGTTAAAATGCTTGATTTACTTGAACTTGCAGTAAATAACACAACAAGTCCAGAAATCTTTGAAGGTAAAGAAAAGATTTATCATACTTCTGATGAATTACTTTCATTAACTCAAGGTTTAGATGCTATGACAATTAATGGTGCTAAACAAATTGGTAATGAAAGTGAAAGAGGTTCTATCGAAGTAGGTAAATATGCTGACTTTATTGTTATTGATAAAGATCTTACATCTATTGATAAAACTGAAATTCATAATGCTGGATTATCTAATGTTTATTTTGAAGGTAAATTAGTATATACTGCTAAAAAATAATAATTAATTAGAAGGTGATACATTAAATGTATCACTTTTTAATTTATATAAGATTGAATAATAGAAAAATTATTAAATATAATTTATTATATTAATATGAATAGTGATAAATTTTTAGAATATTTAAAAGTACTTTGTTATTTAAAAAGTAGAAGTCCTGAATATGTTAAAGGTAATGAATTAAAAGATTTATTCTTTGATGGAAGTAAAAAGAAATTAGAAACTTGTGTTAAAACATTAAGAGAATCTAATTTAATAGATTCTAATAGTGGTTCTCAAGGAGGATATACTTATTCTCCTTATTTTGATAAGAAAGATATATTAGGTAAAAATATAGATAAATTATTAAATAATTTTACTTTTAATAATGTAGAAGAATTAAATAGAATTAATTTATCTATTAATGGAGAAGAAAATATTAAAAAAATAAAAGAATTATCATTTGGAAGTTTAGCTTTAGTTAATGATTTAAAATATGATTCTACGATTCTTTCTTCTAAAGAAAAGAAAATAATGTTAAATATAGTAGACGCAATTAGAGATAAACATAAAATTAAAATTAAATATATTGCTAGTAATTTAAATGATGATGATTCTATTAATATTTATGAAGTAGTTTTAGCACCTATTAATTTTTATATATTTAATGGAATATGTTATTTAAATGCATATTATGAAAAAATACATGATAAAAAATTAACAGGAGAATTAGTAACTAGAAGATATGTAGTAAATAGAATAGATGAAAATTCTATTATTCATTTAGATACAGAACATTTTAAAATTAAATCTAAAGATAAAGAAATAATTAAAAATAAATTACCATATGAAATATATGATTCTAATAATGAATTAGTATTTAAAATTAAATTATCTTATGTAGGTTATAATTGTTTTAATAGAACATTTAAAAATTATTATAGTGATTTTATTGAATATAAAGAAAAATATTCTATTATTGAAATAAAAACTAAGAGTTATTTAGAATGTACTTCTAATTTATTATCATTAGGAAATACTTTTGAATTTATTGATTCTAATGAATCTCAAATTATAAAAGAATTATATTTAAAAACTATTGATGAATTAAAAGAAAAAAATAAATAAAATTATTAAAAAAATAATTCTTTTTTCTTTAATGAGAGATTTATTTTATATATAATATTTATATTATTAAGGAGATTTTAAAATGTCAGAAATTATTGATGTTCATGCACGTGAAGTTTTAGATTCACGTGGTAATCCAACTGTTGAAGTTGAAGTCTGGTTAGATACAGGTGTTTGTGGAAGAGCTATTGTTCCTTCAGGTGCTTCAACTGGTGTTAGAGAAGCTTTAGAATTAAGAGATGGAGATAAATCAAGATTTTTAGGTAAAGGATGCTTAAAAGCTGTTGATAATGTTAATAATATTATTGCTCCACAAATTGTTGGTATGTATGCTGATGATCAAGTTGGTGTTGATAAAAAATTATTAGAATTAGATGGCACTCCATTTAAGAAAAATTTAGGTGCTAATGCATTACTTGGTGTTTCTTTAGCATGTGCTAGAGCAGCAGCTGAAGAAGTTGGTTTACCATTATATAAATATTTAGGTGGTGTTAACGCAAAAGTTTTACCTACTCCAATGATGAATGTTGTTAATGGTGGAGCTCACGCAGATTCTACTGTTGATTTCCAAGAATTCTTTATTATTCCAGCAGGATTCAAAACATTCCATGAAGCTTTAAGAGCAGGTGTTGAAACATTCCATCACTTAAAATCAGTTTTAAAAGAAAAAGGATATGTTACAGCAGTTGGTGATGAAGGTGGTTTTGCTCCTTCATGTAAAGATGGTAACACAGAACCATTAGAATTAATTGTTGAAGCAATTAAAAGAGCAGGTTATAAACCAGGAGAAGAAATTTTCTTAGGTATGGACGTTGCTGCTAGTGAATTCTATGATGACGCTACAGGAAAATATAATTTAGTTAAATCAGGACAAGGCGTCAAAACTAGTGAAGAAATGATTTCTTGGTATGAAGAAATGATCGCTAAATATCCTATTATTACAATCGAAGATGGTTTAGCAGAAGGCGATTGGGATGGATGGAAAGTCTTAACAGAAAGATTAGGAAATAAGATCCAATTAGTTGGTGATGATTTATTCGTTACAAACCCATCAATCTTAGCAGAAGGTATCAAAAAAGGTGTTGCTAACTCAATCTTAATTAAAGTTAACCAAATTGGTACTTTAACAGAAACATTAGATGCTATTAGATTAGCTCAAATTAATGGCTACACATGTATGGTTTCACATAGAAGTGGTGAATCTGAAGATACAACAATCGCAGATTTATCAGTAGCAGTTAATGCAGGACAAATCAAAACTGGTTCAGCTTCAAGAACAGATCGTATTGCAAAATACAATCAATTATTAAGAATTGAAGAAGAATTAGGTGATGAAGCAATCTACGAAGGTTTAAGAGCTTTCAAAAAATATAGATTCTAATTAAATTAAAATAAATAAAGACTGTTAAAACTTATTAAAATAATAAGTTTAAAACAGTCTTTTTTTTATTATAATAACATTCTTTTTTAGGTTACTACTTAATAAATTATTTAAATAAAAATTATAAAAAGTTGGAAAAATGCAAATTGTAATTTAAATATATTTAAGAGAATTTTATATGCTTAAAAGAAAAATAACTAAAGAAATTAAAAATTGGTATGAGAATAGTTCTTCCGCTTTATTAATTGATGGAGCAAGACAAATTGGTAAAACAACAATTATCCAACAATTTTAATAGATAACAATTTAGATTATATAGAATTTAATTTACTAGAAAATTATTTAATTAAAGAAGCTTTTGATACTTCTTATAATGCAAATGAATTAATGATTAAAATTACTTCATTAACGAATAAAGATATAAATGAAAATACAATTATTTTTATTGATGAAATACAAGAAGCTAAAGACGCTATTACACCTATAAAATTTCTAACCCAAAATACTAAATATAAATTTATATTTTCTGGATCATTACTTGGAGTAAAAATGAAAGATATTTCTTCTATTCCAATTGGATTTTTGAAAATTATTAATATGTACCCTTTAGATTTTGAAGAATTTTTATGAGCTAATAAAGTATCAACAAAAACTATTAATTATCTTAACGATTGTTTTAATAAATTAACAAGTATTGATGAAACCATTCATAAACAAATGATGTCTATATTTAATTTATATCTTGTTGTTGGAGGAATGCCAAAGGCTGTTTCAAATTTTATTGAAACTAAAAATATTAAAAATGTTAATATAGTTTTAGAAGATATTGATTCTGGTTATAGAAAAGATATAAACAAATATGAAAATAAAGATAAATTAAAAATACAAGAGATATATGATTTAATACCTAGTGAATTAAATTCTCAAAATAAAAGGTTCATTTTAAAAAATATGAATGAAAAAACCAGATTTTATCAATGTGAAGAATCATTTATGTGGATTAAAAATAGTGGAATTGGTTTATTTGTACATAATGTAAGCAGTCCTATATATCCTTTATTAGAAAGCAAAGAAAGAACTTTATTCAAATTATTTTTATGTGATATAGGCTTATTAACTTATAAATTATACAATGGAAACCAAGTTGAAATTTTAAATAAAGAAACAACTTTAAATTATGGTGCAATATATGAAGCATTTGTAGCACAAGAATTAAATTCTCATGCTTTTAATTTATTTTATAATAATGATAAAAAACGTGGAGAAATTGATTTTTTAATTGAATATAAAAATAAAATAATTCCTATTGAAGTAAAATCTGGAAAAGATTATAAAAGACACTCAGCTTTATCAAATTTAATGTTAAATCCTGTTTTTAATTATGAATATGGGTATGTTCTTTCAAATAATAATATTAAAAAAAATAATAAAATTATTTATATTCCAATTTATATGATTATGTTTTTAAATAATAAATCTAATAAAGATGATAAGATTATTCAATTAGATATATCTAATTTGATTTAATAAAAAGACTGTTATTAAAATCTATTTAATTTTTAAGATTTTTTAACAGTCTTTTTATTATTATCCTTTTAATCCGTTTGATTGTCTAATCATATCTTCTACTACAATATCAAATATTTCTCCAAGAGTAGAACAATATTCTAATACTTTCCAAGGTTCATTAGTGTGAAAATGAATTTTAATTAAATCACTATCACCTACACAAATTAAACAATCTCCTTTAAAATTATTTAAAATATAATCTTCTATTTTAGATTCACTTAAATCTTTTCCTTCAATTAATAATTGAGTATCATATCTAAATTCAATATCCATTATTATTTCTCCTTTTTATTTATTATAAAAGTGATGAATAAAAATTTCTATATTTAAAGAGAATTTTGTAGTATAATTTTTAAACTATGGAAAAAAGTGGAAATAAATTATATTTAAATATCGCAATGTTTGCGTGTATTACAAGTGCTCTTATTTGCCTTGCTAGTGTTATTATAGGATTTATTAATAAATCTAGTTCAGTAAATATGTATTTAATATTTACTAATTGTTGGAATGCTATATTTTATTTAATAGTAGGTAATTTTTATTATAGAAGTAGAGATTATAAAGGAAGAGCTTTACAAGCTACATTAATTTTAGCAATATGTACTTTCTTAATTCCTTCTATTATTGAATTAATATATGGATTAATATATGGAGGATTAAGTGGATTAATGTCTACTTTATATTTATTAATTTCTTCATTATTAATAGGTATTGTTTATTCAATAGCACTTATTTTATATTCTAGAAAGAGATCTAAAGGAAGATTTATTTTCTTACTAGTAATGGGTATATTATTATTTATTAATTATTTATTATCTTTTATTAGTGATTTATTTATTTATATAGAAATATTTAAAAATATTTTTACAGCGATATCATCATATACAACATTAGATATAGTAAGTAATATTTTAAATGCATTAACATCATTAGTTTCTTTAGCGTTTGGATTTACTTTCTTCTATACACCTTTATATTTAAAAAGATTATAATTAACAAATTCTATCGAAGATATTTATTTCTTCAATATCAATTATATTTTTAATAGGTAAATAAAAGTCATTGAAATAGATGACTTTTTTTCTTTTATCTATTTGTTTTATTGTTTCATTAATGGAATAAATATATCCATCATAAAATATATCCATTTTTAATGGAGTTTTATAATCATATTCTCTTAATATTTGATCTATTTTACGAGCTTGTTCATTAAAAACTTGAGGTCTTTCTATTTTATATTTTTCATAGATCATTTTTTCTAAGAATTTACCTTGTTCTACTAAAGAAGAAAATGGTAACCATTTCTTCATTCCTCGATCATTCATAATTATAATATTTTCTTAGAAACAGTAAGTGCTAAAGCACCTTTACCAATATGAGTAGTAACACTTAAAGATAAATGATCAATATTAATTTCATCAGTAATATTTAATTCTTCTTTTAATTCATTTACTATTGATTTAATTAATGAATCATCATTTCCTGTATATGCTGCTTGAAATACTAATTCATCTTTTGAACAATCTTTAAACTTAGTATTTAAATCATTTTTAATAGCAGTTTTTAAAGCATTAATACTAGCTTTAGTACCAATACATTTTTTATAAGCATCTAATTTACCTTCAAATAATTCTAAGACTGGTTTAATGTGTAAAGTATCTCCAATAACACTAGCAGCAGGAGTTATTCTTCCTCCTTTTCTTAAAAATTTTAAAGTATCTACTGCAATGTAAATTGAAGCATTACTACCTTCTTTTTCTAATATATCTTTAATTTCTAATGGATCTAATCCTTTAGAAATTAATGTTAAACAATCTCTAACACTTTGTTTTAAAGTAACAGATATTCTATGATTATTAACTACAATTACTCTACCTTTATAATCTAAAGATAAATTTAAAGCAGTTTCATAACTAGCACTTAATCCACTACTCATAGGAATATGAATTATATATTCATATTCTTTTAATAATTCTTCCCATAATGAAATAATACTTCCTATTGAAGGTTGAGAAGTAGATATATCTTCATTACTATATAATTTTTCAAAATATTCTTCTTTAGTAATATTTTCATTTTCATAATAAGTTTCTGAATTAATTATAAAAGGCATTTTTAATATTTTTATACCTAATTTAGAAGCTTCTTCTTTATTAAAACCTGAATTGTCATCAGTAACTACACATATTTTTTTCATAAAAATAATATATCATATTTCTACTAAAATAAAAAACTGATATGAAATACTAGATTATTTAGTAATAAAAAGTAAATATAAAATATTATTTAAAATATTGAATAATTATATATTATTTTGATATAATTTATTAATTTTTAAGGGGTAAGAAAATGGGATTTCATTTAGTAAAAGGTGATTTAGTAGCAATGAATGTAGATGCGATTGTTTCTAATGCAAATATTAATTTAAAGATGGTAGAAGGTGTTAATAGAGCTATATTTCATAAAGCAGGTGATATTAATATGATGGAAGCTTGTAGAAAAATAGGAAGATGTGATGTAGGTAAAGCAGTAATTACTCCTTCTTTTGATATTAAAACTACTAAAGCAATTATTCACGCAGTAGGTCCTAATTATATAAATGGAAAACATGGAGAAGAAAAGAATTTAAGAAGTGCATATCAATCAGTATTTGATTTAATGAAAGAAAATAAATTATATTCAGTAGCATTTCCTTTATTAAGTAGTGATTTTAATTATCCAGTAGATGAATGTTATAAAATTGCTAAAGAAGTTATTTTAGAAAATATTAAAAAGAATCCTAAATTAGAAGTTTATTTAGTATTCTTTAAAAATATATTTAATTTAGTAAATTCTTCTTTTAAAGAAGATATTAGTAATTTTTTATTACAAGAATTTCCTAAATACGAACTAGAAGTAAATCCTACTGATAATAATTTAAAAGGATTAAAATTTATTGAAGAAAAAGAAATAGAATTATCTTTAAAAGATGAAGATTTAGAATTTAAAGGTAATTTAGATTTTAATACAATATTAAAATTAAAAAATGATCAAAATTATTTACCTAATAAAAATACTGTTTACGGAATAGGTTTAGCACTTAATTTAAATGAAGAAGAATTCTTAAAATTATTATCTTTATTTGGTTATTATGTTCAATTTAATACTACTAAGTTAGCAATTATAAGATATTTTATTAAAAATAATAATTATGATGTTTATAAATTAAATGATTGTTTATTTGATTTATCATTACAATCAATTAATTCTAAATAATTTAAAAAAGGAGAATATTAAATATGTCAAATCCAATTGTTACAATAAAAATGGAAAATGATAAAGTTATTAAAATAGAATTATATCCTGAAATAGCACCTAATACTGTTAATAATTTTATTTCTTTAGTTAAAAAAGGTTTCTATAATGGAGTTATTTTTCATAGAGTAATTGAAGGTTTTATGATTCAAGGAGGAGATCCTGAAGGTAGTGGAAGAGGAGGTCCTGGATATTCTATTAAAGGAGAATTCTCTTCTAATGGTTTTAAAAATAATTTAAAACATACTAGAGGAGTTATTTCTATGGCTAGAACACAAGATCCAAATAGTGCAGGTTCTCAATTCTTTATTATGCATGAAGATGCACCTCATTTAGATGGTGAATACGCTAGTTTTGGTAAAGTAATTGAAGGAATTGAAGTAGTAGATGAAATAGCAACTTGTGATACAGATATGTTTGATAGACCTTGTAATAAACAAATGATGAAAGAAGTAACTGTAGAATTATTTAACGTAGATTATCCAGAAGTTATTAAATATTAATAAAAATAAAAATCTAATCATTGATTAGATTTTTTTATACCATGAAATAGGTTCTATATTATTATTAATTAAAAATTCATTAGTATTTTTAAAACAATTAGAATTAAACCATCCTTTTTTATTAGCACTTAAAGGAGAAGGATGAGAAGTTTTAATTATTAAATGATTTTTATTTAGAATATATTTTTCTAATTTTAATGAATTATTACCCCATAATAAAAATACAATAGGTTTATTAATATTAGAAAGAAATAATAATAAATCTTTCATAAATTCTTCATACATTTTATTTTTATGTGATAATGGAGATTTTTCTTTAACAGTTAAGATAGTATTTAATAATAATACTCCTTGTTTAGCAAGATATGATAAATCTCCATTAGAAGGTAAATCATCATTTATATTATATTCTAAATATATTTCTTTAAAGATATTCTTTAAAGAAGGGGGTAATTTAATATTATCATTTACAGAGAAAGCAAGTCCATTAGCTTCATTTTTATTATAATAAGGATCTTGTCCAAAGATTACTACTTTTAAATTATCTAAAGGAGTTAATTTAAAAGCTTTAAAAATATCTTCTTTAGGAGGATAACATATATTATTTTTATATTCATTATCTATAAAATTTAATAAATTTTTAAAATATTCTTTATTTTTAATAGAGTCAAAAAAATCATTCCAATTCATAAATAAATAATATCAAATTTAATAAAAAAACTCATTGATATTTGATATAATTTTATTTATGGAAAATGATAAAATTATTATTAAAGGTGCAAGAGAAAATAACCTTAAAAATATAGATTTAGAGATTCCTAAAAATAAATTAGTAGTCTTTACAGGAGTATCAGGAAGTGGAAAATCTACTTTAGCTTTTGATACTATTTTTGCAGAAGGTCAAAGAAGATATATGGAAAGTTTATCTAGTTATGCTAGACAATTTTTAGGAAGTTATGAAAAATCAAATGTAGAAAGTATTGAAGGACTTTCTCCTTCAATTGCTATTGATCAAAAATCTACTTCTCATAATCCTAGAAGTACAGTAGGTACAGTTACTGAAATATATGATTATTTAAGATTATTATATGCTAGAATAGGAACTCCTTTTTGTCCTCATCATCATGAACCAATAGTAGCAATATCTATTACTAAAATAGTAGATGAATTAGTTAAAACTAATTTAGGAGATAAAATTATTGTTTTAGCACCTGTTATTAAAAATGAAAAAGGAACACATGTTAAAGTATTAGAAAAAATATCTAAGAATGGTTTTAATAAATTAAGAATAGATAATGAATTTATTTCTACTGATGATCCTGATTTTGAAGAAATTAAATTAGATAAAAATAAAAAACATGTTATTGAAATAGTTATTGATAGAATTAAAAATAAAGGAGAAGAATCTAGATCTAGATTATTTGAAGATATTGAAATAGCTTCAAAATGGGGAGATGGATTTATTAATTGTATAATTAATGATGAAGAAAAATTATATAGTGATAAAAATGCATGTCCTATATGTGGATTTTCTATTCCTGAATTAGAACCTAGATTATTTTCTTTTAATAATCCATTAGGAAGTTGTCCTAATTGTGGAGGTTTAGGAATATCTCAAGAAGTAGATATTAATTTACTTGTACCTGATAATAATTTATCAATTAATGAAGGCGCAATTAAATATTTTAAAAATACTGTTAATTCATCAAACATTGATTGGATTAAATTTGATAAATTATTATCTATTTATAAAATAGATAAATCTAAACCATTTAAAGATTTAACTAATAAAGAAGTAGATATTATTTTAAATGGAAGTAAAGAAGATTATAATTTTGAAATTAAATCTAGTAGTGGTAATATTACTCATCATCGTGGACATATTGAAGGTATTAAAGAAAAAATAGAAAGATTATATCATGAAACTCAAAGTTCATTTTTAAGAGAATATTATGCATCTTTTTTAAGAGATAAAACTTGTTCTTTTTGTAATGGTAAAAGATTAAATGAAAAAGCATTATCAGTTTATATTGATAATAAAAATATATCAGAAGTATGTGATTTAACATTAGAAGAATTTTATGATTTTATAAATAATTTAAAAAATAAATTAAGTGAACATGATTTAAAAGTTGCTTCTTTAATAATTAATGAATTACTTTCAAGAAGTAAATTTTTAATTGAAGTAGGATTAGAATACTTAACTTTATCTAGATATGCGATGACTTTATCAGGAGGAGAAGCTCAAAGAATAAGACTTGCTACTCAAATAGGATCTAAATTAAGTGGAGTATTATATGTTTTAGATGAACCTTCAATTGGATTACATCAAAGAGATAGTGCTAAATTAATACATTCTTTAAAAGAAATGAGAGATTTAGGCAATACTTTAATTGTAGTAGAACATGATGAAGAAACTATTAGAAGTGCAGATTTTATTGTAGATATAGGTCCTAAAGCAGGAATTCATGGAGGAGAAGTAGTTGCTAAAGGAAGTGTTTTAGATATTGAAAATAATTTAAATTCTTTAACTGGAGATTATTTATCTCATAGAAAAGAAATTATGATTCCTACTAAAAGAAGAAAAGGTAATGGTAAATTTGTAGAAATTAAAGGAGTTACTACTAATAACTTAAAAAATGTTAATTTAAAATTACCTCTTGGTACTTTTATTTGTATTACAGGAGTATCAGGAAGTGGAAAATCTTCTTTAATTAATGAAACATTATATAAAGCAATTAAAAGAGAAATATCAGGAATAGAAACTTATCCTGGTAAATATAAAGAATTAAAAGGAGTAGAAAATATTGATAAAATTATTGATATTTCTCAAGAAGCAATTGGGAAAACTCCTCGTAGTAATCCTGCTACATATGTAGGTGCATTTGATGATATAAGAGATATTTTTGCGTCTACTAAAGAAGCAAGAAGTAAAGGATTTGATAAAGGAAGATTCTCATTTAATAATAAAGGTGGAAGATGTGAACATTGTGAAGGAGCAGGTGTTACAAGAATTCAAATGAATTTTTTACCAGATGTTTATGTTACTTGTGATGAATGTAATGGTAAAAGATATAATGAAGAAACATTATCTTGTTTATATAAAGGTAAATCTATTTATGATGTATTAAAAATGAGAATAGAAGAAGCAGTTGATTTCTTTAAAGATAATAATAATTTAGCATATAAATTAAAAACTCTTAATGACGTAGGACTTGGTTATTTAGAATTAGGTCAAAATGCTACTACATTATCAGGAGGAGAAGCTCAAAGAGTTAAATTAGCGTATTATTTAGAAAAGAAACCTACTGGTAAAACATTATATATTTTAGATGAACCTACAACTGGATTACATGTTGATGATGTTAATAAATTATTAAAAGTATTACAAAAATTAGTAGATAATGGAGATACAGTTTTAGTAATTGAACATAATTTAGATGTTATTAAACAAGCAGATTATATTGTAGATATTGGTAAAGAAGGTGGAGAAAAGGGAGGAAATATTATTGCAAAAGGTACTCCTGAAGAAGTAAGTGAAGTTAAAGAATCTTACACTGGAAATTATTTAAAAGAAATCTTTACTAGTGGTAAAATAAAAGGAGTATAGGAGAAAAACATATGAACGATAAAGTTATTTATAATATTATTTATTATATTGGATTAATTCTTTTAGTAGCAGGATTAACTTTTTCTATTGTATTTTTATATAAAATAAAGAAAAATGAAAATAAATATTCTAATTTTAAAGAATTAATTAAGATTAATAAATTAAAATTATTATTACCTCCATTAGGTTTTTTATTAGGATTTATATTTTTAAATTTAGCATTTTATTTAGATCCTAATACAAGTTTATATTTATCTAAAGATAATATAGAAATAAAATGGTTTGATCAATTATTTTCTTATTTAGGTGCGATAATATTCTCACTTTCTTTATTTTCTTTATTATATTCATTATATGTATGTTTATATATGCAGAAATTTAATATTAGTAAGAAATTAAGAAGATCTTGGTTTACTATTTCTATTTTAGTATTAATATTAGGTTTTTATTTACATACAGAAGGAAATGCTCCTTATTTATCTTATCCTTTAGCAAATTCTATTTATATTGGCGCTCAAGGAATTCATGTTATTAATAGTTATACTCAATCTAGTTATTATAGTGATGGATTTAGTATTTATTTATACGCTATATTTATTCTTTCTGGAGCTTGTTTAGTATTATTTGTAGCAGATTATAAAATTTGGAAAGTATATGGTAAACATGATTTAATTACTAATACTTTCTTAGTAGGATTTCCTTCAGGTATAGTAGGTGCTAGAATTTGGTATGTTATTTTATCAGTTAGTGCACATGAAGGTAAATTTGAAGGTGCTAATTGGGTAAATATATTTGATATTAGAGATGGTGGACTTGGAATTATGGGAGGAGCAATCTTAGGTATAATTGCAGGTGTTTCTCAAATTTTATATATGAAATATGTTAAAAAGAATCCAGATTATATTAAAATGGATTACTTATTACTTATTGATATAATTGTACCTTGTATTTTATTTGCACAAGCTATAGGAAGAATTGGTAATTTCTTTAATAATGAAGTTTATGGAAACTTTGTATCAATGGGTCCATATCAATTCTTACCTAGTGTAGTTAAAAATAATATGTATTTTAATCATGGATCATTAATTCCAGCTAGTAGTACTTCAATAGGTTCAGTGGCTGCTAAAGAGATAGGTTATTTCTCTTTACCATTATTCTTTATTGAAGGATGCATTAATTTAGCAGGTTATTTCATTCTTACTTATTTATTTAAAAATTCATTAATTTTTAAACCATTTAATTTATTAATTAATAAATTTAGAAATAAAGAAAAAGTAGAATCTAATCCTAATTTATTAGAACATAGTAATGGTACTTTATTAGGTGGTTATATCTTATGGTATGGATTAACTAGATGTTTCCTTGAAGGATTAAGAACTGGTAGTGATTATTATAGAAGTAGTGAAATAACAAGTTATTTAATGATTGCAGGTGGTATTTTAATTATTATCTTAATGATTATTAATAATTATGTATTTAAAAAGAAAAATTTACTTTGGTATTCTAAAAATAAAAAGATAGAACAATGAAAAAATTATTAATCTTTGATGTAGATGGTACTTTATGTGATACAGATACTATCTTAATTAAAACATGGGAAGAATTATTTAAATTATATAAAAAAGATGGTTCAAAATTTAATCCTGAAAAGATTAAAATCTATAGTGGACCACCTTTAGAATTTTCAATTAATGATGCTTTTCCTGAAATGGATCATAAATTTATTCATGATGAATATCGTAAATTAACTAAGAAATATTATGATACTGATTTATATTTATTTGATAATACTAAAGAAGTATTAGAATATCTTTATAATAAAGGATATATATTAGTAACTTTAACTGCTAAAAACTTAGAAATGACTTCTTATTCATTTAAAAAATTAAATATAGATAAATATTTTAAAGAATATGTAACACGTACTAATGGATTTAAACCTAAACCAGATCCAGAAGGAATTAATTATTTATTAAATAAATATAATATTAAAAAAGAAGAAGCATTAATGATTGGAGACACTAATATTGATTTAATGTGTGCTAAAAATGCTTCTATTGATAGTTGTCTTATGTTAATGAGAGATAGAATAGGAATAGAAGATAAAAATATTAAATATAAATGTAATAATTATTTAGAATTAAAAGAATTAATAGATAAATTATGATAAATGAAAATCAAATTTCTTTTTCACAAGAAATAAAAGAAGAACTATGTAATAACGAAGTATCTAGAGTAACTGCTCTAGCAGTTTTAAGTAGCTTTATTAAAAATAATGGTTCTTTTTTATTTGGTAATGAAGAAAGAATTGAAATTAAAACTGAGAACGCTAAAGTAAGTAAATATATTTATGTATTATTAAAAAAAGTATTTATTAATATTAATGTTTCTTTTAAATATAGAATCTCTATGCATTTTAAAAAACATTATGAATATATTATTGTTATTAATAATGAAATAGATGATATTTTAAAAGAATTAGAATTAGATTTCTTATCTAATAAAATACCTTATAAATTAATATCTAAAGAAGAAGGATTAAGAGGTTATTTTATTGGTTTATTTTTATCTAGTGGTAGTTGTTCTAATCCTTTAACTAGCAATTATCATTTAGAAATATCTTCTAAAAATGAAGAATTTTCTAAAGAAATATTAAGAATTACTAAGAAAATAAAAGTATATCCTTTTGAATTTAAATATATTCAAAGAAGAAATTCTTATGTAGTTTATCTTAAACAAAGTGAAGCTATTGCTAGTTTTTTAGCATTTATAGACGCTAATAATTTAGCACTTGATTTTGAAGGTTTAAGACTTGAAAGAGATGAAAATAATAATTTAAATAGAATTGCTAATTTAGATATGTATAATTACAAAAAGATGATTAAAAAAAGTGAAGAAATCTTAGAAATATTAGATGCTTATGATAAAAAATATGGTATTAAAAATATTTCTAATATTAAATTAAAAGAATTATGTTTATTAAAAAAAGAATATCCTGAAGTAAGTTATAATGATTTATCTAAATTATTATCAGAAAGATTAAATACTAATGTATCTAAATCTAGTGTATCTAGATTAATAGAACAAATAAAAAGTTTTAAAACTAAATATGATCTCTAGGAGTAAATATGGAAAGTTTAAAGAATTTATATGTAATAGGACCAGGTCCTTCTTCATCTCATACAATCGGACCTTATAAAGCAAGTTTAGATTTTATTAATGATGTTAAATCTTTTAATGTTTCATTAATTGAAGTTATTTTAAAAGGTTCTTTAGCGTTAACTGGGAAAGGACATTTTACTGATAAAATTATTAAAGAAACATTAAAAGATTATAATATCAACATTATATTTGATTATTCATTAAAAGATTTAAAACATCCTAATACATTAGAATTTAAAGCTTATGATAATTTAAATAATTTAATAATAGAATCTACTTATTTTTCAGTAGGTGGAGGAAAAATATTAAAAAATTCTTTATCTAATAAGGTAGATGAAATCTATCCTTTAAATAAATTAAATGATATTAAAACTTATTTAGAAATGAATCATTTAAATGATTTAAAAGTTTTTGTAGATAATTTTGAACATAAAGATATTAATATTTATTTAAATAATATAATAGAAAAGATGTATGAATCTTTAGAAAATGGATTAAATAGAGAAGATTTACTTCCTGGAATGAATTTAGAAAGAGTCGCTAAAAAATTATATCAAAAAGCTCTTACTTTAAATGAACCTGAGAAAGTAGGAATGTTACTTACAAGTTTTGCATATGCTGTTAGTGAAAATAACGCTAGTGGAGAAATGATTGTTACTGCACCTACTTGTGGAAGTGCAGGTATTATTCCTTCTATTATTTATTATGAAGAAAAAATAAATAATAAACCTAGAAGTAAAATAATAGATGCTTTAAAAGTAGGTGGTATATTTGGAAATCTTGCTAAAAAGAATGCTTCTATAAGTGGCGCAATGAGTGGATGTCAAGCAGAAATAGGAGTAGCAAGCGCAATGGGTGCTGCTATATTTGCGTATTTAAATGATTTATCTTTATATCAAATAGAATACGCAAGTGAAGTAGCTTTAGAACATTTTTTAGGTTTAACTTGTGATCCTGTAAAAGGATATGTTCAAGTACCTTGTATTGAAAGAAATGGAATAGGTGTATTAAGAAGTTATAATTCTTATTTATACGCTAAAAATATCGCACCATTAAGAAAAAATATAGTAAGTTATGATGATGTAATTGAAACAATGAAAGTTACAGGAAATGATTTATCTAGTTTATATAAAGAAACTAGTGAAGGTGGACTTGCTAAAATTATTAAATAAAAAATGATGGAATTTAATTTCCATCATTTTTATTTTAGAATTCTATTCCTTTAAAGTATTTATTATTACCTACTAAAGAACCATAATATCTAGTTGAAGAATTATTAAAATTAACACTATAAGAACAAGATACTGTTAATGTTAATGGTAAAGTAAATTTAAAATCAACATCAGTTGAACCTGCATTAATATTTGTTACTAAATATTCATCATGATACATTGTTAATGGATTAGTTTTATATTCATTTACAAATGTATCATATCGATACATATCTTTAGATATTAAAGATTCATTATTACTTGCTACAAAATTAAAAGTAGATTCATTAATTTTAACATTTAATGTCATAGATACACTTCCTGCATTCATTTTAGCACTTATTAAATATTTATTAGAATCATTTTGTTTTAATTTAAATAACCAATTTTCTTCATCTTTTTGATTAAAAGATAAATCTAATCCTGTATTAAAACTAATTGAAGCTCCACTAGTACCTATTCCATTTATTATATTTCCAGGAATGATATTAATGTCACCATTTAATAAATCATTATTATAATAAGTATTTATATCCCATCCATTTAAATAATTTATACTAGGAGAAGAGGTTTCTCCATTAATAGACGCAAAGATATTAGATACCATTAATTCTTTTAATTTAACATTAGCTTTAACTCCTAAATATGATAATTCTATTGTTTGTTCATTTAAAATACCTGAATAGTCAAGTAGATAATAAAGTAATCTAGGAATCATATTGTTAGTGTTATTATTATAAGTACATTTACCTAAGAAATTCTCTTTAGACATGTGATATATTTCAG
>CAVCSZ010000005.1:28596-65412 GCA_963605025.1 bacterium
ATATTAGAATATTGATCACTCTTAGAAGATTTCGCAACATATATTGTACCTTCTTTTTCAGTTATTCCAGGTTCTATAAAGAATTCTGTAATAGTAGATGTATTTTTTTGTTCCTCTACTTTTAAATAACCTTTAATTTTATAAATTTCATCTATTTCATCATCACTATCTTTAAATAAATTTAATTTAATATCAAAAATTAAATTATTTAAAGGTTTAATTTGATCAAATGTAAGATTACCTAAAATAGGTAATTTAATAACTGCGTTACTATCAAAATTTAAAGTTCCATTAATTCTATAATATTTCTTTTCAGTAGTATAAATACCAAGTTGTACTAAATTATAGATGTTACTAGCGTCTAAATAATGTACTTTAGAAGAACTATTTTCTTTAATAGAAACAAAATTAGGAATAATATCACTAGTAGAGTCATTACCATATTCACTAGATTTAATATCTAAAGAAATATTTAATGAATTATCTTTATTAGATGCTACTAAATTCTTAATATGATAATAATTTTCATTATCTTTATATAATGTTAAATTTAAAGATATAGAATCTTCTAAAGAAGTTAAATCTTTTAAAGGGATTTCTAATTTTAAATTATAATCATCTCCTATTTTAGATTGATTTAATGATTTTAATATTTCATTAATATTTAAATTTTTAATTAAAGAAATATAAGATATATTATTTACTTCACTAACATCTCCATCTTTAACAGTATTAAATAAATTTTTAATAGTTTGAGAATAATTAATAACTTCTCTAACTATTTCATAAGGATATAAAGTATTATTTTCACTTATATTACTTAATGAATCTAATACATTATTAATTGTTTCATGAGATGAATATCCAAATAATTTAGAATTATTTCTAGAATCATTATTACCATAATCTAAAGATACACTGAATTGAGTACCTGCTTTTTGTCTTGATTCTTTAATATTAGTTAATTTAGTATTTGTATTATCATTATCACTATAAACAAATTCTATATTAGCTTTATTAATAGAATTTAATTCATTAGAACTTCCTAAAATAATTGGTAATTTACCTTCTACATATTTTTCAATATAATTAGAATCTTTATCATAATAGAATTTAGTTTTAAAATCTCCATTTAATAACATTTCATTATATCTAACATTTAAATTTACTAATGAAGTAATAGTAGTATTATACATATTAGAAGTAGAATCTATTAAAGAAGACGCTACATCCATTAATTCTCCTAAATCTTTTACATTATTTTCTTGAAATTCATCAGTCCAATTAAATAAAACATCAAAATAAGATAAGCAAGATGATTTATTTACTTCTTCACATCCTAAATGAGTAGATAATGAATAACCATCCATATTTAAATCATTAATAGATAAATCAATTATTTCTCCATTATAATTTAAAGTAAATCCTATCTTAGAATTTAAAGAATAATCTTCTAAAATAGATGTATTATTATCTAAAATATTACTTAAATTAAATTCAAATTTAATAGAATCTTTATTTTTAGTAATCTTAAATATAGAATCTATCATTGATAATGAATAATTATTTTTAATATCATTAATAATATTATTAATTTTCTTACTTTCTTTAATATAAGTTATTAAATTATTTAATCTTCTTAATTCATTATTAATTGAATTAGAAGCACCTTTAGATTCATTACCTCCACTTAATTTAGAAATAGAATTAATAATATTAGTAATTGATTTAGTGCTACTAGTTAATTTATTTCCTTCATAATCAATATAGAAAGTATTATTTTTAAAATATAAATTATTAATATTAATATTTAATGTTTCTTTAGAATCACTAGAAGTATCTTCTAAAAATAAAGCATTTATTTGACTTGGATCTCTTGAATCATCTTTAGAATCTATATAATTAATAGAAAAATCATTTAATGCTACATTTAAATCTTCATAATTAGAAGAAGTTAATAAATTCTTAAAATTAATATCATAATTAGTAGATAAAGCATAGCTAGTAGAATTATTAGAATCTAATAATGTAGTAGAAAAACTTCCTTTAGCTTCTCCTTTTTCCATAATAGATAATACATTTTGATATAAAGGTAAGATTGAATTATAATCAGGATATGAATCTTTATTAACATAAATATAATCATTAGGTTTATTAAAATATAAATCTAAATCTATCTTTTTATCATTATAATTAAAATCTTTAATCTTTAAAGTTTTTATCTTAGCATTTTTTAATCCTATTTCAAAAGTAATTTTATCATCATTAATTCCAAATAAATTACCATTAATATCAAATGATATTAAATTATGATTAATAGTTAAATTTTTAATAGAATCTAAACTTAAAGAATTAGTATCAAGTGATAAAATAGAATCAAAAGTAGAAGTATTTACTAATTTATTTAAAGGTATATTTAAATCATAATCTAATGTAGAAGATAATAAACCACTTGAATAAGTAATTAAATCACTAGCAGTACTTTCTTTAATTTGACCTTTTAAAGTATTATTTAATTCAAAATAAATATTATTTTCATCATATATAGCAGATACATAATTAGAATAAGAGTTATTAGTGTAATGATATAAATCTAATTCAATAGAAGGTTCTTCTTTAATAATAGAATTACTATAATCAAATTTTAAATTACCTTTAAATGTATAATCATTACTAGAATCAGAATCTATATTAGCATTAAAATTAATATCTAAAGATTGATCTTTTAAAATAGATTTTAATGTAGTTACTAAATCATTACTAGAAGAATCTATTTTAGAAACACTATTTATTAAATTAGAAGCTGTACTATTAAAACTTAAAGAATAAGATAAATCTGAATCATTAGAATTAACACTTTCTACACTTAATAAATTATAATTATTATCTAAAGTAATAATATTATTATTACTAGATAAAATATATTTATTAGAAGAAGAAACTAATTCATAATCTTCCTCATTAATATCTAAGAATTCATTAAATATTGAAGAAAAAGAATAAGAAGTATTAATATTTGGATAAATATAATTTATTTTTTCTTTAGGAAAAGATAATATTCCTTTTAATTCATTATTATTTTTAAATAAATATTCTCTTTTATTATAATTAATAGAAGTATATTCAGTTTTTCCATAAGTAATAGAAAAATCTTCATTATTTCCATTATAAGAATAATTAGAATCTAAATAATAAGAAGATAATCCATTTGAAGATATTAAAAAATCTCCAGTAAAATCTAAATTAACTGGATTAATATCTTTTAAATTTGTTTTAATATTACCTTTATTTAAAGTAAGTTTTTTATTACTTGAATAATTATTTTTGAAATTAGATATAATTTGAGATTTTATAACATCATTTCTATTTATTTCTTCAATATTATTATTTATTTCATTATTAATATCTTCATTATTTTCTTGTGTTTCTTCTTTTTTTTGTAAATCTACATTGTATGAAAGAGAAAATAAAGGTAATAATAATGAAGAAATACCAAATATATATTTTATTTTTTTCATTCTTCTTTTCCTTGCAACTTAAAAAATTGCTATTTAATATTATTATAAAAAAAATCACTTGTCAATTGAAAAAGTGTAGATTTTATCAAGTTATTTCAATTTTTAGTTTTCAATACTAGATGTACTAGTTAATTTAATTTATATAAAAATGAGTAATAAAAAGGTCTCAATTATGAGACCTTAAATCGATTATTTTTTATTTATTTAATTTTTTAGATAATAACATTAATTTTAAAGAATTTAATACACAAAGGATTGTTACTCCAACATCTGCGAATATACTTACCCAAATCATATATTCTCCAAGTAAAGTAGAAAGTGCTAAACAAATTGCTAATACTTTAATAATTAATGCAAAGATAATATTTTCATATACTACTTTAATTGTAGATTTAGCAATTTTCTTACCTTTATTAATAGTAGATAATTTATCATCCATGATAACAATATCACTAGCTTCAATAGCAGCATCACTTCCTATCATTCCCATTGAAATAGCAAGATCTACTAAAGTCATACTAGGAGCGTCATTAATACCATCTCCAATAAATGCTACTTTTTTATTTTTAGATTTATTAGACATTATTTCTTTAACTTTATTTACTTTATCAAGTGGTAATAAAGAACTAGATACATTATTAATAGAACATTCTTTAGCGACATAATTAGCTATTTTCTCATTATCTCCTGTTAACATATGTACATTTTTAATACCATTCTTATAAAATTCTTTAATAGAATCTTTACTATCTTCTTTAATTTCATCTTTAATTAATAAAGAACCTAAGAATTTATTATCATAAGAAACATAAATTAAAGTACCTATTTCATTATTAACTTTATAATCAATATTAAATTCTTTTAATAATTCTAAATTACCTACAAGTAATAATTTATCTTGATAATATCCTTTAATTCCTTTACCAGATATTTCTTCAACATTCTTTAAATCATTTTTATTATATTCTACATTACTTTCAAATGATAAGATTGATAATGCAATTGGATGTAATGAATAAGATTCACCTATTTTAGCAAGTTTTATTAATTCATCTTTATCT
Organism: bacterium; assembly: GCA_963605025.1. Taxonomy (GTDB): domain Bacteria; phylum Bacillota_I; class Bacilli_A; order RFN20; family CAG-826; genus Onthovivens. The sequence goes on from CAVCSZ010000005.1 coordinate 33,176, forward strand.
ACATTATTTTCAGGATAAATATTTGTTAATACAAAGTTTCCTTTTGTAATAGTACCTGTTTTATCTAAAATAACTGTTTCTAATTTATTTAAATCTTCTAAATACGCACTACCTTTAATTAACATTTTAATTTTACTTGCTTCACCTATTCCTACAAAATATGCCATTGGAACTGAAAGTACTAAAGCACAAGGACAAGAAACAACAAGTAAATTAGCAGCAGTTAATATCCATTTACTCCAAACATTAATATCATTAATACCTAAGAATAATGGAGGTATAATTGCAGATAAAAGAGCTAAAACAATAACAATAGGAGTATAGTATTTAGCAAATTTAGTAATAAATTTTTCTGAATCTGTTTTATTATTAGTAGCATTTTCTACCATATCCATAATTTTAGAAATAGTAGAATCATAAAATACTTTACTAGCTTTAATATATAAAGGACTTCCTTTATTAATTACTCCACTTAATATTTCATCATTTTCTTTTATTTTACGAGGAATACTTTCTCCAGTTAATGAAGAAGTATCAATAAATGATTCTCCTTTAATAACTATTCCATCTAAAGGTACTCTTTCTCCATTTTTAACAATAAATATATCATCTATTTGAGCATCATATGGATCAATATCTCTTTCAAGATTAGTATTTAAATCAATTAAAGTAACTTTATCTGCTCTTAAATTTAAAACATCTTTAATAGAATTTCTTGATTTATTAACTGCGTAATCTTCAAATTTTTCTCCTATTTGAAAGAATAAACAAACTGCTACAGCTTCTACATATTCTCCTACAATAAAAGCAGCAATAGATGCAATTAAAGTTAAAGTTATTTCATCAAAGAATTTCTTCTTTTTAAAATTCTTAAATGTTTTAATAAAGAAATCATAAGATAATAATAAATATAAAACTAATGAAATAGGTAAAGTAATTACATATTCATATTTATAATTACCTATTAATTGATCTTTATAAATAATATTTAGAATAATTAAAGGAATTAATATTATAGTACTAATAATTATTCTAATAATATCAAATCTCTCTTTATTTTTCATAATTATTTAATCCTTTTAATTTCTAATCCATCTTCAAAATTTTTACCAATTTCTTGAATATCTTTAGTTAAATCTTCTTCACTATCTACAATTAATTTTAAAGTCATAAAATTCATTGAAGCTTTATTAATTCCTTTAAGTTTAGATACTTTTTCTTCAAATTCTCTAGCACAATTAGCACAATCTAAACCTTTAACTAAATAAATCTTTTCCATAAATTATCTCCCTTTTTCATCAATATGAGTTTTAGCAATATTAATTAATAATGAAATATGTTCATCATCTAATAAATAATAAATATTTTTACCTATTCTTTTAAATTTAACTATTTTATTAGATTTTAATATCTTTAATTGATGAGAAACTGCACTTAAAGTCATATCAAGTTTAGAAGATAATTCTGAAACAGTTAATTCATTATTATCTAAAACACATAATATTTTAAGTCTAGTAGAATCTCCAAGTATTTTAAAGAAATCACTAATATCATAAATATTTTCATCATTAATAATATTTTTAGAATCCATATATTTCTCCTTTGTTAATAATATAATACTTGAACAGTTGTTCAAATGTCAATATAAATAATATAACTTTTTATTTTTAATTAAGTCTAATCTTGATAAAATAATTATATGAAAGAATTATTAGTGTATTTTTCTGAAACTGGATTTACTAAAAAATATGTAGAAAGTATTGAAAGAAGATTACCAGGAATAGAAACAGTTTTTATTAAAAAATTAAAGAAAAAAGATATAAAAGAAGCAGAAATGATTATTTTTATTTCGCCTTTAAGAGGTAATAAAATTAGATATTTAGATAAATTTTTAAAATATTATGATTTAATGGAAAAAGGAAATAAAGATATCTTTATTATTGCTACTGGAATAGAACCAATAAGTGATTCTAAAAAAGAAGGAGTTATACTTGCTAATGCATTAAATTATTATCATGTAAGACTTTATTTATTACCTAGTGGATTAGATATTTCTAAAATGAGTAAATTAAAAAGAAAAATGCTTTTAGGAAGCATTAAAGTTGCATCTAAAAAAGAACCTATGTTAAATAATACATTAGATATGTTTTCAAGAACTGTAGATTTTACTAATATTAATTTACTTGATCCTATTCTTGAAAAATATCATATTGTAAAGATTAGGAGAAATACTATAGATGCAAATAAAAACTAAAGAATATATAGTAAAAGGAATGCATTGTGCGGCATGTAAAAATAATGTAGAAAGTGCATTAAAAAAAGTAGAAGGAATTAAAGAAGTTAATGTTAATTTAATTACTAATACATGTAAAATAGAATTTATTAATGAAGAAATAGATTTTAATATATTAAAGAAAAATATATCTTCTATAGGATATGAATTATTAGAAGATATAGATGAAGAAGAATTATTAAAAGATAATGATAATAAAAAAGATTTAATTAAAATAATAATAGGTTTAATTTTAATGATACCTTTATTATTTTTTGGAATGGGAGGAATGTATAGTAATATTATTCCTGAATGTTTTAAAAATAATAGTTATGGAATATATTTAAATTCTTCTTTACAAATTATTTTATCTTTTATAATTATAGGTATATTTTTTAAATATTATAAAAATGGATTTAAATCATTTATTAAATTTAATTTAAATATGGATTCTTTAGTGTTTTTAGGATCTTTCTTTTCTTTAATTTATAGTTTTTATATTATTATTTCTACTTTAATAAATAAAAATTATCATTATGAACATTTTCATTTATATTTAGATAGTGCTTCAATGATTTTAGTAATAGTATCTATTGGAAAATATATTGAAGAATTAACTAAAAAGAAAGCTAAAAGTACTATTAAAGAATTAATGAATTTAAGACCTAAAGTAGCACATTTAATTAAAAATAATGAAATAATTGATATTCCTAGTAAAAATATTAATGTTAAAGATATGTTAGTTGTTAAACCAGGAGAAACTATTCCTAGTGATGGAATAGTAGTAAATGGTATTTCTAGTGTAGATGAATCTTTATTAACTGGAGAATCTTTACCTATTTTAAAAAAAGAAGATTCATTAGTAATAGGAGGAAGTATTAATAAAGAATCTTCTTTAACAATACTTGTTAATAAACCTAAAAATGAAAATGTATTATCTAAAATAATAAAAGAAGTAGAAGATGCTTCAAATATGAAATCTCCTTTAACTAGAATTGTAGATAAAGTATCTAAAATATTTATTCCTATTGTTATTATTTTAGGAATTATTACATTTATTATATGGTTAATTTTAGGTATATTAAATAATGCTCCTTTAATAAATAATATGATGTTTAATAATTATTTTGATGAAGCATTTACTTTTGGAGTAGGAGTTTTAGTAATATCTTGTCCTTGTGCTTTAGGACTTGCTACACCTATTTCTTTACTTGTAGGATCTTCAATATTTTCTAAAAACTATATATTAGTACAAAATGGAGAAGCAATAGAAAAAATAAAAGATATAGATACTTTAGTATTAGATAAAACTAATACTATTACAGAAGGAGAATTATCAATAACTGATTTAGAAATATATTCTAATGATAATGATTTATTATCTAAAATTTATTCTATTGAAAAATATAGTGAGCATCCAATAGGTAAGTCTATTATAAAATATTTAGATAATAAAAATATTAAATTAAATAATAATTTTTTAATGAATGAAAATATACCTGGATTTGGAATAAAAGGTATATTTAAAGATAAAGAATATATCTATGTTACTAATTATGATTATTTAAAAAATATTATAAATATAGATGATAAATTAATTTCTAAAATAGAAAATATATCTTTAAAAGGAGAATTACCTATTTTTATTTATAATGATAAAGAAATATTAGGTATATTTTATTTAAAAGATAAATTAAAAGAAGAATCTATTAATTTTATTAATAATTCTAAGAAAATATTTAAAAGAATTATTTTATTAACTGGTGATAATAAAAATGTTGCAGATTATATCGCTAAAGAAGTAGGAATTAATGAAGTTATTAGTGAAGTAAAACCTTCTAATAAAGATGAAGTAATATTATCTTTACAAAAAGAAGGATATAAAGTAATGATGGTAGGAGATGGAGTTAATGATTCAATAGCACTTACTAGAAGTGATATAGGAATAGGAATCGCTAAAGGAAGTGATATTGCTTTAGCAAGTAGTGATTTTATATTAATGAGAAGTAATTTAAATGACATTTTTAAAATTATTAATTTATCTAAAAATATTAGAAAGAATATTTATTTTAATTTATTTTGGGCATTTATTTATAATTTAATTTGTATTCCTATTGCAGCAGGTGCATTTTCTTATTTTGGAATAATTCTTTCTCCAATGTATTGTTCTATTTTAATGGCAGTTTCTTCAATTACAGTGTGTTTAAATTCTTTAACTTTATTTTTAAAAAAGAATTAAATTATTGATTTATTATTTTTAATTTTTCTTTATAATATTAAAGATTAGGTATATAAAAATGGAAAAAGAAAATATTAAGATTGTAACAACGAATAGAAAAGCTCACTTTAATTATTTTTTAAGTGATTATTTAGAATGTGGGATATCTTTACTAGGAAGTGAAATTAAATCTTTAAGAAATAATCATTGTTCTATTGATGATGCTTATTGTTTAATTAAGAATAATGAATGTTATATTATTAATATGAATATACCTGAATATGATAAATCTAGTGTATTTAATCATGATTCATTAAGAAGTAGAAAGTTATTATTACATAAAATAGAAATATTAAAATTAAATAATAAAATTATTAAAGAAGGATATACTTTAATACCTACTAAAATATATTTTCATAAAGGTTTAGCGAAAGTAGAAATAGCTTTAGGTAAAGGTAAAAAACTTTATGATAAAAGAGAAACTATTAAAAATAGAGATATAGAAAGAGATCTTAAAAAGAAACTTAAAAATTATTAATAATGAATAAATTAAGCTTGTTACATAAAATTACATATAGTGCTTTATTTATAGCACTTGGAATCTTATTAAGTAGGTTTTTATCATTACCTGCTCTTTTTGGATTACCTTTTTTAAAAGTATCTTTAAGTGTCTCAGTAGTAATATTTTCTTCATTATTTTTAGGTCCTTTATGGGGAGCATTAATTGGATTTTTAATAGATTTTTTTGGTGCGATACTTGTTCCTCAAGGAGGAAGTTATGATTTTTTATATTCAATACCTGCTTTTTTAGAAGGTTTATTACCTTATTTTATTTATAAATTATTTTATAAATTAAAAGTAGATAAAAAATATCCTATTGTATTATCTATTTTAATATTAATATTTTTATCTATAGTAGTTATTTTTACATTAACTCATGATACTTTTTCATATACTAGTACTAGTAAAAAATATGAATTTACACCTACTTTAAAAATATTAATATGTTCTTTATTTAGTGTTTTAGGTATTATTTATGTTTTATTTATGTATTTAATATTTAAAAAATATAAGAAAAATAATTTTAATAATTCTTATAGAATTTATTTAATTGCTTCTAGTGTTTTATTAACTTTTTTAATTATTAAAATTCCATTATCTAGTTTAATTTTATCTTATAGATTAGGTTATAGTTATGAAATTATATTTGGTACTAGAACTTTAAGTGGATTTTTAACTTCAATAGTGCATACTTTTTTAATAATAGTAATGCTTGATATTACTTTAAGATTAAAAAAGAAAGGAAGTATTTATTTTAATGAAATAGATACAATTAAAAATAAGGAGAATATAGAAAATGGAAGAGAATAAAGAAGAAGTAGTTAATAAAGAAACTAAAATAGAAGACGCTAGTAATCCTAAAGCTAAGAAAATATTTATTTTTTGTATTATTTTATTAATAATTATTATTCTTTTAACAGTTATTATTTTAAGTGTATGGGGAAATAATTCTTCTAATAAAGGTAATTCTAGTTGTGATGATAGTGATACTTGTCACATTCATTTTATTAAATTATTATTAGATTTATTATAATTTATAAATCTTTTTAGCAGTTTTATACATTAATTTTTTATAATCTTTTTTATTTAAATTAATAGAATTAGAATAATAATCTAAATAAATTTGATTAGATAATGTATCTTCTTTATCAATTGGATTATCAGTTCCAAACATTATTTTATCTATTATATTTAATTCTAATGCATATTTTAAATTAGACATTTTTACCCACGCAGTATCTCCATAGATATTATTATTTCTTTTTAATACTTCTAAAGAATATTTATTATCAGATTCTAATTCTAAATGTGCAGCGATAAAATTAACATCTTTATTTTTATTAGCGCATTTTTCTAAATTACCAATGTTACTAAATTCATCTAATGCGGTATGTACTAAAATAGGTAATTTATATTTTTTAGCGAGTTTAATAAATGGTTCTACTTTAGAATCATCTATACTCATCTCAGATAAAAAGGGATGAAATTTTAATCCTTTAATATATTTTTTATTATTTTTAATAAAATTATCTAAATAATTTATATCTATAAAAGATCTAGGTAAAAACCAAATTAACATTTTAAAATTTTTATGTTCTTTACAAAAATTTAAAGTAAAATCTAAAGCTTCTTTATAATCATGATTAAATTTACTATGATTAATTCTTTCATTAAAAGAAAATGAGATTAATGATTTATTAATCTTATATTTTTTATTAGATTCTAATAAATATTTTTTAGTGTCTTCTAAATCAAAATTATCAAAGAAATGTTCATGTGTATCAATTATTTTCATAAATTTATTATATATTATTATTTTTATATTTACTTTTGAAAGCGCTTTCAATATAATATTGATAGATAACCTATCAAAATTATAATTAAGTAAAAATATGCCTAAATCATTAAAAGAAAAGAAAGAAGAAATAATTAAAACTGCTACTAGATTATTTGTAGACATTGGAATTGAAAGAATATCTATTAAAGATATTGCTTTAAATTCTAATGTAGGAGAAGCTACTATTTATAGATATTTTATTAAAAAAGAAAATCTAGTAATTGCTACTGCGATATATTTAGAAGAAAGAATATTAAGAAATTATTTTAAATTTCAAAAGAAATCTAATGGTTTAGAATCTATTAAAAGCTTTTATGATATTTATTTAAATTTATTTAATACTCATTTAGATTATTATAAATTCTTATTTGAATTTGATTTATATTTATTAAATCATGAGGATTTAGAACTTCAAACTTATGAAGATAATTTAGATAAATTTAAAGAATATTATTTAAAATTAATAAATTTAGGAATTAAAGATAAATCTATTAAAAAAGATTTAGATTACGAAACATTTTTTTATACATCTACACATTCTTTACTTTCATTAGCGAAGAAATTATCACTTGATAAAGCTTTAATTAAACAAGATGAAAATAAAGATAAATCTAAGGAAGTAGAATGTTTAATTGAAACATTTATAAATTATATTAAAAATTAATATTTATATAAGAAGGAGATTAATAATGAAAAGACTTACAAAAGGGCAAATGTGGATATTTGCGATAGGACAACTTGGATGGAGTTTACTTGGAGGAATTATCAATACTTGGTTAGTTACATTTTATTTACCTACTCAAGGAGATATTGATAATGGTGCGATAAGTTATATTACTCCTGGACTTGTAATAGGAGGAATTTTAACTTTACTTGGTTTAATTTCTTTTATTTGTAGAATTTTTGACGCAGTAACTGATCCATTAGTAGCAAGTTTAAGTGATAGATGTAAATCAAAAAGAGGAAGAAGAATTCCTTTTATGCAATATAGTGCAATTCCTTTTAGTATTTTAACTGTTTTAGTATTCTGTGCTCCAATTGAAGGAATTAGTTATATTAATTTTGCGTGGATTTTAATATTTTTAATTCTTTTCTATTTATTTATGACTTTATATTGTACTCCTTACAATGCTTTAATTAGTGAATTTGGTAAAACTCAAGAAGATAGAATGTATATTTCTACATCTATTTCATTAACTTATTTCTTTGGATTATTACTTGCTTATACTCCATTTGTTTTTGCAGGATTCTTAAAAGATTCAGTAGGATTTGCATGGAGTTATAGAATTTGTTTTATTGTTTTAGCAGTTATTGCATGTATTGCAATGTTACTTCCTACATTCTTATTAAAAGAAAGAGAATTTGTAGATAATCCACCTGATAAAACTAATGCATTTAAATCATTAAAATCTACTTTTAAAAATAAAGATTTTAGAGTATTTGTAGGTAGCGATATTATGTATTGGGTAGGAATTACTCTTTTCCAAACAGGATTACCATTCTTTGTTAAAGTTTTAATGGGTGATAAAGATGGATCTACTACTTTATATTATATGGGTGCAATGACAGTTTTAAGTGCTTGTTTTTATCCAGTTGTTTCTAAATTAGTTAAGAAATTTGGTAAGAAAAAATTAACTATTGCAGGATTTATTGGTCTTTCTTTAGCATATATTTTAGCAACAGTTTGTGGACTTGGTGGATTTGATGTTCATTTTGGAGAATTCTCATTAATTGGAATTTTAATTGTTATTGTAGCAAGTTTCCCAATGGCATTACTTGGAATTATTCCTCAATCTATTGTTGCTGATGTTGCAGAATGTGAAGCAATTAAAACAGGTGAAAATAGAGAAGGAATGTTCTTTGCTGCTAGAACTTTCTCAATGAAACTTGGACAATCTTTAGCTACTTTAGCATTTACTTCTTTAGCAATTATTGGAGCTACTCAAGTAGAAGGAAGCAATGATATTGTAGCAAGTGAATTAGGAATTAGACTTGTTGGAATTGTTGCAATTGTATTTTGTTTAGCAGGTGCTTTAATCTTAGCATTCTATAATGAAAAAGGTGTTAATTTAACTTTAGCAAATAGAGTTAAAGAAAATGTTAATGTTAATAATAATGAAATAGTAATAGAAGAAAATATTAATGTTAATAATGACGAAATAGAAATTACAGAAAATAAAGAAGAAGTTAAGGATAAGGAAAATGTTTAATTTAATTTATAAAATAAAAGGTATTAAAAAAACATCTTCTTTAAATGAAAATGAAGATTATAAATTAGATATTATTAAGAATAATAATGAAACTATTATTAAAATTATTCCTAAAAGTGAAATTGAATTATTAGAAGCTTATTTTGATATAGATTATAAATACAAAAAAGAAGAATGTTTATATTTAAATGGATATCAATCTTGGACTGATACACGTGAATTTGATATTAATGAAGAAGTAAATTCTTTAGATAGATTTAAAACTTGTAAATATTTAAAAAAAGGATCTTTTATTCATAAAAATGTACTTAATAAATATCATTTTAAAGAATATGGAGATGAATATTTTAAAAAATATAAATTAAGAGTTTTACATAGTTATTGCTTTTCTTATATAAGAAATAAATTAAATAATGAATCTATTTTATACGGATCTAAGAATGAATTTAATGCATTTTTAATTATTAATCATGATATAAAACATAATAAAATTAGGTTAGAAAGTGATATTAATGGAAGAATTATAAATGAAGAATTTACTTTATTTGATTTTATTGAATTAAAAGGTAATTATTTAGAAATTACTAAAGAATATCTTTCTTTATATAAATCTAATAGAAAATCTAAATCTTTAAGAGGATATACTTCATGGTATAATCATTATCAAAATATTAATGAAAATATAATTTTATCTAATTTAGATTCTATAGATTCTAAAGATTATGATTTATTTCAAATTGATGATGGTAGTGAAACTTTTGTAGGTGATTGGTTAGATATTGATAAGAAAAAATTTCCTAATGGTTTAAAAGAAATTGTAGATAAAATTCATTCTAAGAATTTATTAGCAGGTATTTGGCTTGCACCTTTAGTAGCAGAAACTAATTCTAAATTATTTAAAGAACATCCATCTTTTATTTATAAAGAAAATAATAAAGAAATTTATGCAGGATGTAATTGGAGTATTGATTATCCATTAGATATTAGAAAACCTGCAGTTATTGAATATATTAGAGAATGTTTAAGATATTATAAAAGTTTAGGATTTGATTTTTATAAATTAGATTTTTTATATGCAGCTTGTTTAATTAAAGATAAAAATAAAACAAGAGCAGAATCGATGAGATTTATTTTAGAATTAATTAGAGAAGAATTAGGAGATGATTGCTTAATTTTAGTGTGTGGAGTACCTTTATCTAGTAGTTTCTTACTTACTGATTATGCTCGTATTGGACCTGATGTTTCTTTAAAATTTGATGATAAATTTTATATGAAATTATTCCATCGTGAAAGAATATCTACGAAAGTTACATTAGTAAATACAATTTATAGAAGTTATTTTAATAATATTGTATTTAAAAATGATCCAGATGTTTATTTATTAAGAGATGATAATATTGAATTAAATGATAAACAAAAAGATTCTTTATTAATATTAAATCATTTATTAGGATCAGTATATATGACTAGTGATGATGTTAGTAAATATAATGGAATTAAGAAAAGAAAATTAGAAGACGCTAGAAAATATGTAGATTCTAAAATAATTGATATAAGAAAAAATAAATCTATTATTGATATTGATTTTATTAAAGAAGATCAAAAATATACATTAAGATATTTAATTAAAAAAGGAGAAATTTTATGGATAAAACCTCTATAATTTTTAATAACAAAATTGATAATAAAACAATTAAAAGTGCAGAAAAATCTAAGAAAAAATTTATTAAACAATTTGGAGATGATTCTTTAAAAGATTATAAAATTGGTTTTAAAGAAAATAAAACTTTAAATCATTTAGGAGTTAAAGAAATTGTTTTTAAAGAAAATAATGAAGAATTTGATAAAGATGCTTTAATTGTTGGAAATATTAGAATGGGTTTTGGACATTATAGAATTTCTATTGCTTTAGCAAGTTGTGCAAAAGCAATGGGATATAATCCATATTGGTTAGATTTAGCGTCTTTTGATGCTACTGGTTCTAAAATGATTAGAAAACAAAATGATATGTATTCTTTAGCAAGTAAAATATCTCAAAAATCTAAATTATTTAATCATTTTGTATGGGAACCTTTAAATTCAGAAGGATTTAAAAAAATTGAATATAACGCTAAAGATCAAAAAAATTCTGAATTATTAGTACCAATATTTAGAAATATTCCTAAAGATATTCCTTATATTGCTACTCATGTATGGCCTTCTCAAGGCGCTATTCATTCAGGAATGAAAAATGTAGTAAATGCAATTCCAGATAATTGGCCTATGGGTTTACATCTTTCAGAAGGCGCAATTCATACAGTACAAACTCCTTTTGCGTATTATGGATATAAAACTTTAAATGGTTTTTCTAAAAAAGAATTAAATGGAATGAGTGATAAAGACATAAAAGAAGTAGGATGTTATGTTGATCATGAATTATTAATTAATTTAGAAAATGATAATTTAAAAAGATTAGATAGATTAAATAATAATAAACCATTAAGAATATTATTAAGTGTAGGAGGTGCAGGAGCAGGCACTAACTTATTTATATCTCTTGTTAAATTTTTATTACCATATGTAAATGATAAGAAAGTATGTTTATTTATGAATTTTGGAGACCATAAAGATGTCTATGAAATTATGAAAAAGAAAATACCTTCTTTAAATAGTGTTAATTATTTTGATAAATATGATGAATTTTTATCTTTTGTAGATTCAAATAGAGATTCATCTTTAGAAGGAATTTATACTTTTTATAATAAAGATATATTTGAAGCTGTTTATTCTACAAATGTATTAATGAGAATCAGTGATTTATTAATTACTAAACCAAGTGAATTAGTATTTTATCCAATCCCTAAATTATTTATGAAACATATCGGTGGTCATGAAGTTTATGGAGGAAGATTTGGACATGAAATGGGAGATGCATTTAAGGAATGCGAAGATTCTAAATCTTTAGAAAAATCATTAAAAAACATCATAAATGATAAAGATTTATTAAAATTTATGATTTCAAGAATTAATGAACTTTATAAACAAGGTCATTATGATGGTGGATATAAAATTTGTAAAATATTAAAAGAAAATCAAGATAAAATACTTTAAATTATTGAATTAAATTTATAAATACGTAACCTCAAAAATAGAAAAATAAAATAATAATTTTTTATTTAAAAATATTTTTTATTTAAGTTAATTTTTATTATTATTTTGTTTATAATATTTTTGAGGTATTTTTATTATGGAAGAAAAAAAGAAATATCTAACTAAGATTGTTGTGTCTCTAATTGGAGGAATATTTTTAATTGGAGGCTTATTACTTTTTTTGATTCCTTTAAATAAAACACCTAATTATAATATTTATTATAATAATAAAAATTATAATTTTAATTCAAGTTATGTAGATTCAAATGGTAAATTTCTTGGATATGATAAAGAAAATTTAGGAAAATTAAATGAATCTAATAATGGATATTTAATTGATTTATCAGTTATTAAAAATGATAATGATGCTTATAAATTAAATGATGAATATATTGATTTAATTTTTACAGTAAATTATAAAGATACATCTAGTGCAGTTAAATATGCTTCTTTTGAATTAAGTAATAAAGAAAATGTAATTACATCTAATAATAAAATATTAAATGGAACTTATTATTTTTCTAAAATTAATATTAAAGATTTAGATTCTTTAGAATTAAAAGAGGAAACAGGTTTAACTATTAAAAATGATTCTAATGAAGAAATTGTTTCATTTAATACATTAGATTTTAAAATAGTATATTATGGGAGATAAAAATGGATATTGTAGAAAGATTTAAAGATTTAATTAGTTTTGATACGATGAGTGATGAAAATTCTTCTTCATATCCTTCATCATCTTCTCAAATTGAATTTGGTAAGAAATTATTAAATATTTTAAAAGAAGAAGGAATTGATAATGCTTATCAAGATGAATATGGACTTATATACGCTCATATTGATAATGGTTCTAAAGAAACAATTGGATTAATTTCACATATGGATACTTCTCCAAGTCTTATTGGAGGAATTAAAAATCCTAGAATTATTGATTCATATGATGGAAAAGATATTATTTTAGATGAAAAATATTCAATGAATCAAAATGATTTTCCTTTTTTAAAAGATTTAATTGGTGAAACTTTAATGGTTACTGATGGAAAACATCTTTTAGGAGGAGACGATAAAGCAGGAATTGCAATTATCTTAGAATTTGCTAAATATTATGTTAATCATAAAGATGAATTTAATTATAATTTAGCAATTGCATTTACTCCTGATGAAGAAATTGGACAAGGTGCATTACATTTTGATGTAAAGAAAATGAACGCTCAAGTTGCTTACACTTTAGATGGAGAATCTATTTATGAAGCAAATTATGAAAATTTTAATGCAAGTCACGCTAAAGTAACTATTTTAGGAGTAGGAGTACATCCTGGAATGGCTAAAAATATTATGGTAAATGCTGCTCAACTTGGAAGTGAATTTGTAATGAATTTACCAGAATCTATGGTTCCTGAAAAAACTGAATTAAGAGAAGGATTTATTCATTTAACTGATTTTAAAGGTGATTGTGAAAAATGTGAATTAAGTTTTATTTTAAGAGATCACGATAAAACTTTATTAGAAGATAAAAAAGCAATTTTAAGAAACACAAAAGAAATGTTAGAAAAGAAATATCCAAAAGCTGAAATTAGTCTTGAAATTGCAGATGATTATAGAAATATGTTTGATTACTTTAAAAATGATATGAAAGCAATCAATTTAATTAATAAAGCATATTTAAATAAAGGTGTTAAAATATCCTATACTCCAATTAGGGGAGGCACTGATGGAGCAACCATCACATATCTAGGCCTTCCTTGCCCAAATCTTGGGGTAGGCGATTTTTCTCCACATGGTAGATTTGAGTTAGTCTCAATAACTCAAATGAATATTATGGTGGAAATATTAAAGGAGTTATATAAATAGTATGGATGATAAAAATGAAGTATTAGACGCTAAAAACTATGATGATAGAGCTGATCAAAGTTTAAGCGATCATTATAAAAATGCAATAGCATATATTGCAAAAAGAGATTATGTAAAAGCAAATGAAGAATTAGAATTTGTTTATAGATTAAATCCAAATTCTGGATATTATTACTTTGCTAAATTATTAATTGAATTTGGTTTTGCATCTATTGAAGAATTAAAAGAAAAATCGGATAGTAGAGTAACTTCTAGCCCATATTTTATTAATGCAGAAAAATATGGAGATGAAAGAATAAGAAAATTTTTAGATTCTTTAAAAAATAAAATTGTAGTAAGAACTAATGAAGAAAAATTAAAATCATTAGCACTTGATCAACTTTTAAAATTATATAAAGTTCAAAAAGAAAACAATATTGATTCAAGTTCTACTCAAATGATGATTGAGAAAACTTTAGATAATAAATTTAGATATGTTAATGCTGATTTCGTTAATTTAAATGGATTAGATGAAGCTTTCTTTGCTAGATTAAATACTGCTGATAACGCTTATGAAGCTTGTATGAGTGATTTAAAATGTTATTCAGATATTAATGACATAAATTATTTAGCTAATCAATGTGAAGAAGAAAATAGTATTACTAAAAAATATATTTTAAGTTTTATTGGAAGAAATTTAGAAACTTATCAAGAAAAAGGCTGTCTTCAAGAAGCTAGAGAATATGTTCAAAATAATTATTTTAGCGAAGACGCTAAATATTTATTACAAAGAATTGACGGCTTACTTTATACAGGTGGAGATGGAGAAAATAAATTAAGAGGAAAACATTTAGGATTAATTGTTTCTACTTCAGTTATTGGAGTTAGTTTAGTTGCTTTAGCAGCAGGTGCTTTAGGATATTATTTCTTAACAAATTCTACAACTGTAGATGGTGTTAAATATGTTAAAAACGAAAATGGATACACTATTTCATCTATTGATAATGATTATTTATCTTCACATAATGGAATTATTACTTTAAAAGATGAAATTGGTGGAAAACCTGTTACTGGATTAAGTCGTGATGCTTTTTATTCAAGTGATGTTAAAAAAATTAACAATTTCCCAGATACTATTACATCAATTCCTGATAATGCTTTTTATAATTGTACATCTTTAGAAAAAGTTGAAATTAACACTAATTCAGAGCTTGAAGTAATTGGAGATAGTGCTTTTGAAAATTGTTACCTTTTAACAACTTTAACTTTCCCAAATAATTTAAAGAAAATTGGTTCAAATTCTTTTGCACATTGTGAAGCAATTAATGATTTAATTATTCCAAATTCTGTTACTGTTATTGGAAATAATGCATTTAATGGAACAGAAAATTTAGTTAATTTAACTAATAATTCAAATATTTCTAATACAGAAGGTGCAAGAGTAGGATTAAATTTAAGAACAATTACAATTGTTCCAGGAGAAGGTGGTTCTACAGTTACAAAAGCACCTACAACTTATTATTCATGGGATGAAATTTCATTACCTTTCTGTAATGCTCAAGATTATGGAACTTTTACTACTTATGATATTGATGGATTTAATGGTGAAATAAATGTAGAAGATAACTTAGTTAAATTTAGACCAAAAGGATTAAAATCAATTACTGCTACTGCAGTTTATGAATATAAAGATTCTTTTAAATATGGTTATGTTACTTATGAATTATCTACAGATAGAGATCATTATATTATTAAAAATATTGATAAAACTGATGAAAACGGAAAAGCTGTTACAAGTGTTACAATTGCATCTAATTTTGGTGGTAAGAAAGTTAGTGAATTAAGTAGTGACGCTTTTAAAAATAATAAAGTTATTAGAATTATTTCTAATATGTCTAGTAATTTAGAAGAAATACCAGATTATGCTTTTGAAGGTTGTTCATCTTTAACAAATATTACTTTTGCATCTGTTCAAAATTCAAGATTATTAAAAATTGGTACTCGTGCTTTTGCAGATTGTACTTCTTTAGAAGGTATTGAAATTCCAAATGCAGTTAATTATATTGGACAAAATGCATTCTTTAATACACCTAAATTAATTAATTTTACTAATTATTCTAAATATGATTTCGAAAATAAAGGAAGTTATTTAGGTTTAACAATGAGAGAAATTACTTACGATTTAAAAAATGTTGATTATAGTCTTACATCTTTAACAAAAAATTATTATGTATGTAATTCAGAAATTGAAATTGCTTTACCTACTCAAAATTTAAAAAAGATTGCGATTTTATATGTTAATGATAAAGAAGTTAGCGTTGGTGATGATAATATAATTAAAGTTTCTACTCAAAATAAAACATCAATCTCTATTGTTGCTACTTATGAATATAATTTCGTTCCAAATGTAAGTGGAAAACAAGATGGGAATTATGGTTTACGTATAAATTCTGGAGCTATTGCATTCCCTACAAATTACAAAGCTGAATTTAGTTACATTGTATCTTTAGAAAGACAAAGTAATGGTCAACAAATTTCATTAAGTGAATTTGGAGATGTTGAAGTACATGTTTATGGAAGTAATGGAAATGAATATGCTGTTACTGTAGATAAGAGTACTGGAGAATGTTCTTTCCAAACTGGTAGTGTTGATAATATTACGGTTAATGTTAAAATAAAAACAAAGATTAGTAATCAATTATTAGATGAAACTACTAGAACATTTGCTGTCTTAAATGAAGAATAATTAATTTTATGAATACTGATATTATTAATTGGGATGAATATTTCATGGGGATAGCTTTACTTTCTAGTAAAAGAAGTAAAGATCCTTCTACAAAAGTTGGAGCATGTATTGTAGATAACGATAATAAAGTTGTATCTATCGGATATAATGGAATGCCTAAAGGTTTAGATGAAGATAAACTATCATGGAATAAAAATGAAGGCTTAGATAGTAAATATCTTTATGTATGCCATGCTGAATTTAATGCTATTTTAAATACTAGAAATGGAAGTAGTTTAAAAGGTTGTACAGTTTATGTAACTTTATTTCCATGTAATGAATGTGCTAAAGCAATTATTCAAACAGGTATTAAAAAAATTGTATATTTAGATGATAAATATCACTTAACAATTAACACTCAAGCAAGTAGAAAAATGTTAGAACTTGCAGGAATTGAACTTGAAGAATATAAAGGAAGATATACTCAAATTGAATACAAATAATGAAATATTAAAAGTAGAAAATTTAACATTTAGATATGATAAAGAAGACGTTTTAAAAAACGTCTCTTTTGTCATAAATAAAGGAGAATATGTTTCGTTAATTGGAAAAAATGGAAGTGGAAAGTCTACTCTTGCTAAATTAATTATGAGAATACTTTCTCAAAATGAAGGTAAAATATTTTTCAATAATGTTGAATTAACTGATGATAATATTGATTTTTTAAAAAAGAATGTTGGTATTGTATTTCAAAATCCTGATAATCAATTTATTGGTGGTACAGTAGAAGATGATATTGCTTTTGGATTAGAAAATAGAAATATACCTACTTCAAAAATGAAAGAATTAGTTAAAGAATACGCTAAAAAAGTTGGAATGGAGAAGTTTTTAGAAAAAACTCCTGATGAACTTTCAGGTGGTCAAAAACAAAGAGTAGCTTTAGCAGGTATTTTAGCACTTTCATTAAAAGTTATTATTTTAGATGAAGCTACAAGTATGCTTGATCCTGAAGGGAAAGAAGAAATTAAGAAATTAATTTTTGAAATGAAAAAATCTGATCCAGAATTAACAATTATATCAATTACTCATGATATTGAAGAAGCATATTTAAGTGATCGAGTAATTATTTTAAATGATGGAAAAATAGTTAAAAATGATACTTCATTTGAAGTATTTAAAAATAAAGAAGAAATTTTAAATTTAGGTTTAGATATTCCTTTTGTTTTAAAAATTAAAGAAGCTTTAAAAGGATATAAAGATATTGATGATAATATAAATAATTTAGAGGATTTAGCAAAATATTTATGTCAAAATTAGTGGAATTTAAAAACGTTATTTTTAAGTATTCTAAAAATGATAATAAATTTGGAAATGCTTTAAATGATATCTCTTTTGATATTGAAAAAGGAGATTTTTTTACTATTGTTGGTCAAACGGGAAGTGGAAAATCTACTTTAATTCAAACATTAAATGCTTTATTATTACCTTCTTCAGGATATACAAAAATTGATGATATTATTGTTACTGAAGATAAAAAAATTAAAAAAGAATTAATTAAAAATAAAGAGAAAAAGAAAAAAGATTTTAAAAATTATACTTTATTAAGAAAAAAAGTAGGTGTAGTTTTTCAATTTAGCGAATATCAATTATTTGCAGATAATATTTTAAAAGACGCTATGTTTGGACCTAAAAATTTTGGAGTAAGTGAAGAAGACGCTAAGAAAAAAGCATCATATTATTTAAATTTATTAGGAATTAGTGATGATATGTTTTCAAGAAGTCCTTTTGAATTATCAGGTGGTCAAAAAAGAAGAGTAGCTTTTGCGGGTATTTTAGCAAGTGAACCTGATATTTTAGTACTTGATGAACCTACAGTAGGTTTAGATCCAAAAGGAAAGGAAGAGATTTTAGATATAATTTTAGATATTTCTAAAACTGGTAAAACAGTTATTGTAGTAACTCATGATATGGAACTTGTTACTTATAGCAAGAAAATTGCTATTTTAAAAAATGGAAATTTAGTAAAATTAACTACTCCAAATGAATTATTTAATGAAGATGATATAGAATCATATTCATTAGAAATTCCGTCTTTTTATAAATTTAAAAATTATTTAAAGAAATATGGATATAAAAAAGATTTAAAAGATATAAATGATTTTGATAAATTAATAGAGGTTTTAAAAGATTAATATGAATCCAATTTTAGGTAAATATCAACCATTAAACACTATTCTTCATAGGCTTGATTCAAGAATTAAATTTTTTGGATTAATTTTAATTATGGTTGTAATATTTTTACCTTATGGAAATTACACTACTAGATTTATTGTTTTAGGAATTTTATTTTTATTAATTAGTATTTTAATGATGATAGGAAAAGTATCTTTTAAGAATTTTATATCTTCTCTTAAAATGATGTGGATGATGTTTATTTTCTTAATTATTTTTATGTTTTTAGTACCATCTGATACTTATAAACATGTTTTATATAAATTTAGTAATGGATATACTTTATATTATGATGGATTATTACAAGTTTTATTTATAATTGTAAGATTAGTTTTAATGGTAGCGTTAACTGTTATTTTAACTGCTACTACTACAAATATGGAAATAACTTATGCTCTAGAATGGTATTTAACTCCATTAAAAATATTTAAATTTCCTACTCAAATTATCTCGTTAACTATTTCATTAGCGTTACGTTTTATACCTACTTTACTTAATGAATCACATAAGATAATGAATGCTCAAAAATCAAGAGGAGTAG
The DNA here is from genome assembly GCA_963605025.1 of bacterium. Lineage (GTDB taxonomy): Bacteria > Bacillota_I > Bacilli_A > RFN20 > CAG-826 > Onthovivens. The sequence goes on from CAVCSZ010000005.1 coordinate 52,731, forward strand.
ATTATAATAAAGGATTTGTAATTGGAAAAGTAAAATCAATTACTACATTAATTATACCTTTACTTGTAAGTTGTTTTTCTAAATCAGATGAACTCGCTATTGCAATGGATTCAAGAGGATATGATCCATATTCTAAAAGAAGTAAATATCGTGAATTAAAATTTAAATGGAGTGATTTATTTTCATTTATAATTATTTTATTAATTGGAGCATTATTTATAACTCTATCTATTTTAATTTCTAATAATGAATCTTTACAAGATATTGTTAATTATTTCTTTGGAGTTAAAACATGGTAAATAGATATAAATTAATTATTTCTTATGATGGAAGTAATTTTTATGGATATCAAAAACAAACTTCTTTAAGAAGTGTTCAAGAAGAAATTGAAAAAGTTTTATCTAAAATTTTAAATGAAGAAATTAAACTTTTAAGTGCAGGAAGAACAGATAAAGGAGTACATGCTTATTATCAAGTAGGAGTATTTGATACTTTTAAAAAAATAGATACTTATAAATTTATTTATTCATTAAATAAATTATTACCAGAAGATATTCATATTAAAAAAATTACTAAATGTAAAAATGATTTTAATCCTAGATTTAATGTTAAATATAAAATTTATGAATATTATATTAATAATAAAGAATATGATCCTTTAAAAAGAAATTATGAATTATTTTATCCTTATTTAAATGTAAATAAAGTAAAAGATACTTTAAGTTTATTTATAGGTAAGAAAGATTTTAAAAATTTTACTAGTAAAGAAGAAGATAAAGATAATTTTATTAGAAATATTTATGATTTAAAATTAGTAAAAACTAATAATGGATATAAATTTATTTTTAAAGGAGATGGATTTATGCGTTATGAAATAAGAAAAATAATAGGTACTCTTTTAGCGTATAATGAAGATAAAATAAATTTAGAAGATATTAAAAAATTATTAACTCAAAGAGAAAGAAATATTGTTGCTTATCAAGTAGAAGGTAAAGGATTATACCTTAAAAAAATTGTTTTTAAATAAAAATTTATTAAAAATATCATAAAAATATTGAATAAATTATTTTATAAGTAGTAAAATTATTAAGTATAAAAGGAGAATACTATGGGAAGACATTTTGAAGTTAGAGCTGCTTCTATGGCTGCTACTGCTAAAAAGAAAAGTGCAATTTATATGCGTGCCTCAAAAGAAATTTATATGGCTGCAAAAAGAGGTGTTCCTGATCCTAATAGTAACTTAGCTTTAAGAAGTGCAATTGAAAAATATAGAAAATCATGTCCTAAAGACGTTATTGATCGTGCTATTAAAAAAGCTCAAGGTGGAGATGCTACAAGTTATATTGAAGGTAGATATGAAGCTTTAGGTCCTGCTGGAACTTTATTAATTGTAGATACTTTAAGTGATAATTCTAATAGAGCATTAGTTAATGTTAGAACTATTATTACTAAAAAAGGTGGTCAATTAAGTTCAGTTGCATATAATTTTGAACACGTTGGAATTTTAGATTTTGAATATAAAGGAAGCGTTGAAGAATTAGAAGAAGCATTAATTTTAGGTGAAGTTGATGTTAAAGAAGTTTCATTAGAAGAAGGAATTGCAGAAGTTATCACAACTCCAAATGATTTTAATAAAGCAAAAGAAATCTTAAATGGATTAGGTGTAAATGAATTTGAAGCTGCTGAAATTACAATGCTTGCAAATGATAGAATCACTTTAGAAGGTGAACAATTAACTAAATTTAAAGAATTATTAGATCAATTAGATGATTGTGAAGACGTTCAAAACGTATATCACAACGTTGATTTATAATCAAAAATTTATAAATAAGGTATATTCTTAAATGAATATACTTTTTTTATATCTTTTTAATTAAATTATTTGTTATAATAAAATTATGAAAAATTTAAATGTAGATTACGCAGTCATTCCTTGTGCAGGTTTAGGAACAAGATTTTTACCTATAACAAAAGGTAGTTCTAAAGAAATGTTAAATATTATTGATCGTCCTAGTGTAGATTATATAGTAGATGAATGCGTTGATAGTGGGATTAAAAACATTATATTTATTATTAGTGAAGGAAAAGATGATTTAATTAAATATTATAAAGAAAATAAAGAATTAGAAGATGATTTAATTAAAAAAGGAAAAGTAGAATACGCAAATGAAATTAGAAAAATTACATCAAAAGCTAATTATTATTTTATTTATCAAAAAGAATTACTAGGATTAGGACACGCTGTATTACAAGCTAAAGAATTAATTAAAGATAATAATTTTGTAGTTTGTTGTGGAGATGATGTTAATACTTATGAAGATAAAGCACCTCTTTTACAATTAATAGAAGCTTTTAAAGAAACAAATGGATCAATTATTGTAGGTGGGCAAAAAGTTATAGGTAAAGATATATCTAAATATGGATGTATGAATGTAAAAGAATATATTAAAGATGATTTAGTATTATTAAAAGATATTATTGAAAAACCAAAATATGAAGAGGCTCCAAGTGATTTAGCAAGTTTAGGTAAATGGGTTTTTACTAGTAAAATATTTGATTATTTAGAAAAAACACCTGTAGGAAAAGGAGGAGAAATTCAACTTACAGACGCAATTGGACTCGCTATAAAAGAAGAAAAAGTTTATTTTAAAGCATATAAAGGAAAAAGATATGATTGTGGAGATAAACTTGGTTATTTAAAAGCAGTAGTAGATTTTGCTTTATCAAGAGATGAATTTAAAGAAGATTTTTTAAATTATATTAAAACTAAAATTTAAAATTATGACATTATTACTTAGTAATAATGTCTTTTTAATATCAATTATAAATAAAATAAAGTATAATATTACTGATTATGGAGAAATTATATTATGGGATTTAAAAAGGAAGAAATTAAAGTAGAAGAAGTAAAAAACGAAGTATCTACTAATGAAGAAGAAGGTGAAGAAAAAGAGGAAACTCTTACTCTTTTAGATGATAATGACACTAAAGAAATTATTAAATCTATTAATTTAAAAAGAGAAGAATTTACTAAAGTTCAAAAAAAATGGAGAATTTTAGGTTTAGTAGGTACTGGTATATTTTTAATATTTATTATTACTGGATTTATTTTAGTAACTACATTTATTAAAGATGAAACTTATAGATGGATTTCTTATTGTGGATTTGGACTTGTAGTAGTAGGATTTGCAGTTACTTTATTATTCTCTAAATTACAAAAAAATAAAGTAGGAGACGCTGCAAGTAGTTACGCTGATTATTACTATGAACAAAAAGCTAAATTATTATTCAATATCGAAGGTATTAAAGATGTAAAAGCTCAAGGTAAATTTGAAAATAAAGAAGAATTTTTAAGAGCTAAATTTTATAAAGATATTAAAGCAGTAAGAAGTAGATTCGGTGTTAATTTTTCTTATGATAATAAAAATTGTACTTTAAGTGAAACAGCAGGTTGTATTTATGTTAAAAATAAAACAAAACCTATGTTCTTAGGAAAATTTTTTATTTGTAATATTAAATATGAAAAACCTACTACAATTTTATTTCAACTTAAAGGTAAAGAATTATCACAACCTGTAGATCAAATTAGTAATCTTGAATTAAAAGAAGGTAATGATAAATATGTTATTTATTCTAATGATGATGATTATAAAGAATATTTAAATGAAAAAGTTTTAGGTTTAATTAGAGAATTTAAAATTAAAGATCCTATTATTGATGTTATTGTGTCAATTCATGAAAATGAATTATCAATTGGTATTGATTATATTGATGAATATGTTAATACACCTATTGATAAAGATTTAGAAATATCTAGAATTTCTAAAGAAAAAGCAGATTTAGAAAAAATATTATCAATTATCAAAGAATTTAAATAATTTTCTTTAAGTTAAGAGGGATTTAAAATGAGCTTAGAGAAAAAATGGATTGAAGTTCAAGGATATAAACACGATGGAAGAATGCATCGAATTTGGGATGGTGTTTATGTTATTGAAGATAATGCTGAATACATAGTAGTAGCAAGTAAACGCACTAAAGTCATAGAACATGACTTTAGAGTTTGGTACACTAAAGAACCATCTGTTAATGTTTATTATAAAAAAAGATGGATGAATGTTATTTGTATGCTTAAAAAAGGTGGTATTACTTATTATGTTAATTTAGCGTCCCCTTATATATATGATCAAGGATTTATTAAATATATAGATTATGATTTAGATTTAAAATTTTATCCAAATGATAAAATAAGATTAATTGATGTTAAAGAATATGGTTATCATCGTAAGAAATTTAATTATGGTGATGATATTGATAAAATTTTAAAATACAATGTTATGAAAATTAAAAAATTAATGGAAAATAAAGAATTTCCATTTGATGATAAAAAAATTTATGAATATTTTGAAAGATTTTTATTAGAAACAGGTAAAAAATATGAAGATTAGTGTTTATTCAAATAATTTAGAAGATACAGATAAAATTGCTAAAATCATTTCTAAATTTTCTTATCCTGGAATGGTAATTACATTAAATGGAGATTTAGGAGCAGGTAAAACTACTTTTACTAAAAGTTTTGGAAAATATTTAGGTATTAAAGATGAAATTAATTCTCCTACTTTTAATATTTTAAAATGTTATTTAAAAAATAATATTCCTTTATATCATATTGATGCTTATCGTCTTGAAGATATTAATCCTGAAAATTTAAATATTGGATTAGAAGAAGTAATAGAAGGAGATGGAGTAGCATTAATAGAATGGAGTAAATTTATTCAAGATTTTATTCCAAATTATTCTCTTAATATTAATATTTTAGATTTAGGAGATTCTAAAAGAGAATTTATTATTGAATCTGAAAATAATAAATTTAATGATTTATTTAAAGAATTAGAAGGTAAATAAAATGTATTCATTATTATTAGATAGTTCAAATATTGAATTAATTGTAGGTATTGCTAAAGATAATATTTTACTTGATGAAATAAGATATAATGCATGGCAAAAACAAAGTGAATTTATGGTTAATGAAATTGATAAAATTTTAAAAAGAAATAATATTGATCCTAAATCCATAAATGAAGTTATTGTATCTATTGGACCTGGAAGTTATACAGGATTAAGAATTGCATTAACTATTGCTAAAATCTATGGAGTTAGTTTAAATGTAGATATTTATGCATTATCTTCTCTTGCAATACTAGAAAAAAGAAATGAAACTTCTATATGTTTAATGAACGCTAGAAGTAATAGAAGTTATGTAGGAATTTATAAAGATTCTACTTGTTTATTAGAAGATAAAGTTTTAACTAATGATGAAGTAAAATTATTAATTGAAAATAATCCTAATTATAAAATATGTGGGGAAGTTGAATATTTAGGATTAGAATCTTCTAAAAGTGATACTTTAAATAATATGATTTATTTAAAAAATGAATCAAATAAAGTTAAAAATGTTTTAGAATTAAAAGCATTATATTTAAAAGATTAATATGGAAATTTGTTTTTATAAAGATAAAGTTGAAGATTTATTAGATATTGAAAAAGATGATGATAAAGAAATATTAAAAGAAAAGGATTTAGAATATGAATTACATGAAAATCCAGTTTCTAAATTTTTAGTAATTAAAGATAATAATAAAATAGTAGGATATTTAGATTATTGGATAACTTTTGATTCATCTACTATATTTAAAATAATTATTAAAAAAGAATATAGAAATAAAGGATATGCTTCTTTATTACTTGAAAAATGTATTGAAGATTTAAAAAATAATGAAGTATTTTATTTAACTTTAGAAGTTAGAAAATCTAATGAAAACGCAATTAAACTTTATAAAAAATTTAATTTTGAAGAAATTACTATTAAAGAAAAATATTATAATGATGGCGAAGACGCTATTTACATGGTAAGAGGAATATAATATGGATAAAATTATATTAGGAATTGAATCAAGTTGTGATGAAACAGCAATTGCAATATTAAAAAATGATGAATTAATTGCTAATGTTATTTCTACTCAAATTGAAATACATAAAAAATATGGTGGAGTAATGCCTGAAGTTGCTTCAAGATTACATCTTGAAAATGTTGGTGTAGTTTTAAAAGAAGCTTTAGAGAAAGCTTCAATTAAAATGGAAGATGTAAGTGCTATTGCAGTTACTAGAGGTCCAGGATTAATTGGTGCTTTACATGTTGGATTACAAGCCGCTAAAACATTAGCGTTAATTTATAATAAACCTTTAATTCCAGTTCATCATTTAGGAGGACATATATACGCTAATGAATATGTTGCTCCATTAAAATTTCCTTGTTTAGCAGTTGTTGTTAGTGGAGGAAATACAGAACTTGTATATATGAAAGAACATCTTAGTTTTGAAGTTATAGGAGAAACTATGGATGATGCAATTGGAGAAAGTTTTGATAAAGTTGCTAGAGTATTAGGGCTTCCTTATCCAGGAGGAGTTTCTATTGATAAATTATCAAAAATAGGTGAACATAAATATAAATTACCTGAACCAGTTCATGATGGAAGTTTAAATTTTTCATATTCTGGTTTAAAATCTGCGGTTATTAATTTAGTTCATAAAATGGATCAAAATAAAGAAACTTATAAAATAGAAGATATTGCTAAATCTTTCCAAGATGTAGCAATTAAAGAAATAATTGATAAAGTACAAATTGCTACTAATAAATATAAAGTAAAACAAGTTGTTTTAGCAGGTGGAGTAAGTGCTAATTCATATTTAAGAAGTGAAATTACAAGAGTTTATAATGGTAGTGATATTGAAGTAATTATTCCTCCAATTTGGTGTACAACAGATAATGCTGCAATGATTGCTAAAATTGGATCTTATTTATATGATAGAAAAGTTTTCGCGGATCTTTCTTTAGGAGTAGATCCTTCATGGAAAATTGAAGATTATTTAAAATATTAATTAAAAATTATAAAGTATATGATAAAATTATTAAAATAGAGGTATTAAAATGGAAAGAATAATGACAACTTGTAAAAGTTTATTTATAAAAAATGATAACAAATCATTAAAAGATGGAGAAAAAGTTATTTTAGAAGGCTGGATTAGAGGAAATAGAAATTCTTCTAATGTAGGTTTTATTGAATTTAATGATGGTACATATTTTAAAAATGTACAATTAGTATATGAATCAAATTTAGTTAATTTTAATGAAATTAGTCATTTTAAATATGCTGCTAGTATTAAAGTAGAAGGTTTAATTAAATTAACTCCTGAGAGTAAACAACCATTTGAAATAAGTGTTTTAAATGCTTCTTTACTTGGTGATGTTAGTGAAGATTATCCATTACAAAAGAAAAAACATTCTTTTGAATTTTTAAGAGACATTGCTTATTTAAGACCAAGAGCAAATACATTTAATGCTGTATATAGAGTTAGAAATGCTTTAGCATACGCTATTCATAAATATTTTCAAGAAAGAGATTTTATGTATGTACATACTCCAATTATTACTGCCAACGATGCTGAAGGTGCAGGTCAATCTTTTAGAGTTGTAGCAGATATGAAACATCCTGATGAATTCTTTAATGCAAATGCATGTTTAACAGTTTCTGGACAATTACATGTTGAATCATTTGCGTTAGCATTTAGAGATGTTTATACTTTTGGACCTACTTTTAGAGCAGAAGAATCATCTACTAATAGACACGCATGTGAATTCTGGATGATTGAACCTGAAATTGCATTTGCTGATTTAGAAGATGATATGGAATTAATGGAAAGTTTCTTAAAATATATCATTAATTATGTATTAGAAAATTGTAAAGAAGAAATGGATTTCTTTAATAAATTTATTGAAGTCGGTGTCTTAGATAAATTGCATAATGTTTTAAATAGTGAATTTAAACGTTTAACTTATACTGAAGCTATTGATATTTTATTAAAAGCTCAAAAAGATGGACATAAATTTGAATATAATGATATTCATTGGGGAACTGATTTACAAAGTGAACATGAAAGATATATTACTGAACAAGTAGTTAAAGGTCCTGTATTCTTAATCAATTATCCAAAAGAAATTAAATCTTTCTATATGAAATTAAATCCAGATAATAAAACAGTTGCAGCATGTGATTTATTAGTACCTGGAGTTGGAGAAATTTGTGGAGGTTCTCAAAGAGAAGAAAACTACGAATTATTAAAAGCAAAAATGGAAGAACTTGGAAATGATAAAGGTCTTGAATGGTATCTCAATTTAAGAAAATATGGAGGATGTATCCATTCTGGATTTGGTCTTGGATTTGATAGATTAATTATGTATATCACTGGTATAAATAATATTCGTGATACTGAACCATTCCCAAGAACTTATGGAAGTTTAAAATATTAATATGGAAGAAAAGAAATACCGTACTTCAAATAAAACTGTAGAAATAAACACAATTAAAGAAGAAGAAGTTCAAGATCCAAGAATTAAAAAGAAATTTATTTGGCTAACTATTATTTCAATTATTTTATTTATGTTTATTGTCTATTTATTAATTTCTGTTTTTATTAATTAAAAAAAATGAGTTGTTTATTAACAACTCATTTTTAATATTAATTAGTAGTACTAGAATTATTTTGATTATCTACATTTTTAATTTTAGAATCATAAAATGATTGAAGATCAATCTTATCTAAATTAACTGAATAAATAGTTTTAGATAATTTATTAATTCTAAATAATCTTGCAATGTATGCTTGAACACAGACTAAATAATAAATAACTCCAATTAATAAGAATAAGAAAATAAAATAATTAAATATTCTTAAATCAGTGAAAACATTAGGTTTAATCCATACTAAATTATTCCAATCTACTCCTAAAGGTGGATAATATTTAAAACTACTCCAATCTAATTTATAGAATAAACTAGCAACACCTGTTTCATTATCGAATATTGATTCAAGGAAATTATTTGTAATAAATCCATGTATCAAATATAAAATTAATGAAATTAAAAGAAAAATAAATGCAGGTATTGTTGCTTTAAAGAATCTTTTCTTAGATTTATAAGTAGCAATTGATTTAAAATCTTTTTTATTATCTACAAGTTTAGAAATAACAAGATTTGCCATATCATGATCAACACCTTTTCCTTGTTTTTCCATGATTATTTGAATAAGTCTTCCAATTAATCCAAAAATAACAAAGAATGCTACTACTACTAATGCAATTACTAAAATAACTTTCCATGTTGCGTTAAAAAATTTATTAAAATCTACAAAAATCATAATTATTTAATCCTTTTTATATTTTCTCCATGAATTTCTTGAGAATCTTCAACTAATTTATAATCATTTTCATCAATAGTAGAATCTTCAATCATTTTTTTAGGTTCTTCTAATTGATTTTGAGAGTTAATTGAATTAATTAAATTTACTAAATCTTCTTTATTCGCAATTACAATATTATTATTTGTAACATGACTTTCACTTATGTTATTAGTGTCACTAGAATATTTATTAGCTTGCATTATGATTAAAGCCTTTTCATCTAATTCTTGAATTTTAGTTTTTTTCTTAGAACATTTTTCTTTAACTATTCTAAAAAAAGTACCTATATTAACAAATAATAAAAATACTCCATAAACTACTAAAAATACAATTGCAAATGGACTAGCTAAAAAATATAAAATACCTTTACCAAATGTTTTTAAAAATCCACCCATTTTAAGCTCCTTTTGAATTTATTCTTTTATTTTTAATATGCATTATTAATGAATAAATTAAAACTACTAAAGAATAAACAATCATTACTAATGAAAAATAAACAAAAACATAATTTTCTAAACTAAATATGATAAATATTAAATATAATGGAAATATAATTAATAAAGTAAATAATAATTTATATTCTTTTATTAACATGTTATTAATTATTAAAAATATTAATGAAATTGCAGATGTTATAAATAAAAACCATTCAAGATTTTGACTATAAAAATAAAATAAAAAAGTAAATAAAGATAATGATAACGAAACAAATGAGAAGAAATAATCTCCATATTTATTAAATGTTAAAGAATATCCTATCTTTTTAATTTCAAAATTCATTACATAAGTAGATAAAGATATACTTAAAAAAGATGAAATTAAAATTAAACTTAAAACAATAAATTTACCTTCTTCATTTGTGTGTAAATGAAATATTTTTTCCATTCCTTCAATCATACTAACATTTAAAATTACTTTAACAAAATAAAATAATAATATTTCTAAAATAAAGTAAATAATAGAACTAATATAAGTTAAAACTAAACAATTATATTTTTTATCTATAAATAATCCTTGAAGAAATCCAATTATTAATGAAGGAAAAATAAAAGATAAAGTAAAACTAATATCATTAAAAGATGTTAATAAAGATAAACCTAATGCTGATATAAAATAAATAATATAAAATTTTCTAGGTACTAAAATAGATACAAAAACACTTGGTAAAGTTATAAATAACGCTATTATCAATGAAGATAATGGTAAATATGTACCAAAAATAGATAAAACTACAATTAAGGCAGTCATTAATGCCATAAAAGGAATAGATGTTTTTAAATTTTCTTTTTTACTTAATAATTTCATAAATATATTTTAATATATTTATTTTCTTATTAAAATAATTTGATAAAATATTATTATGAAAAGAGCAATATTTTTTGATTTAGATGGAACTTTATGGGATGCTATTGATGAACTTAAAGATAGTTGGAATGATGCAATGATTAAAAATAATTTACCATATCGTTTTGATTATAATTTAATGAAATCTTTTATGGGATTAACTCCTTATGAAACTTGTCCTTTAGCGTTTAAAGATAAATCTATAGAAGAAGGAATGAAATTATTTAAAATATGTTTAGATTCTGAAATTAATTATTTAAGTAAACATCCTGGTAAATTATATGATAATGAAAGAGAAGTACTAGATATTTTATCTAAAAAATATGATTTATATGTAGTAAGTAATGCAGATAAAGGATATATTGAAAATTATTTAAAAATTGAAGGAATATCTAAATATTTTAAAGGTCATTTATGTGCAGGAGATACTTTAAAAGATAAACATGATAATATTTTAATTTTAAAAGAAAGAGAAAATATTGGTGATTTAATTTATGTGGGAGATACTTTAAAAGATAAGATAGAAACTTATAAAGCTAATCAAAAATTTATTTTTGCGGCTTATGGATTTGGAACTATTCCTGATTTTGAATATAAAATTAATAACTTAAAAGAATTACCTTCTTTAGTAGATAAATTATTTAAATAAAAGGCGTTTTTTAACGCCTTTATTTTATTATTCATCAAGAAGGTATAATAAATCATCTTTAGATAATTTATCAAATTTATCAGAATTAGAAAGAATTTCATTAGAAAGTTCTTTTTTTCTTTCTTGTAATAATAATACTTTTTCTTCAATAGAATTCTCTACGATTAATTTATAAATAGTAACATCTTTATTTTGACCAATTCTATAAACTCTATCACTTGCTTGAATTTCTTTACTATAATTCCACCATGGATCAATATGAATTACGATATTAGCACCTATTAAATTTAATCCAGTACCACCTGCTTTTAAAGAAATTAAACATACTTTAATAGAATTATCTTTATTAAATCTTTCAGTAATGTTCATTCTTTCTTCACTTTTAGTAGTTCCATCAATATATTCAAAATTAATATTTAATTTATTTAAACGTTCTTTAATTTTACTTAAAGCTTTAACAAATTGAGAGAAAATAACAATTTTATTATTATTTTTAATTTCTTTTAACACTAATTCTTCCATTAAATCTAATTTAGAAGAAGGAATAGATAAATCTTCATACACTAAAGAAGAATCAATACATAATTCTCTTAAAATAGTTAATTCACCTAGAATAGATATTAATTGATTACTATTATTATTTATCATATTTTTAACACTTAACCTTCTTGAATCATATATTTTTAATTCAGAAGGAGTAAATTTAGAAGTATAAATAACTTCAGTTTTACTAGGTAATTCTTTTAAATATTCTTTTTTAGATCTTTTAAGAATAAAAGGTTTAAGAGTTTTTTTAATTTGTTCATGATATGAAGAGTCATTTAAATAATCAATACTAAAATCATTTTCATTTGGTAAGAATCCTGGCATTAAAAAATCAAATAAATTCCATAAATCTTCGATTTTATTTTCAATAGGTGTACCTGTTAAAACAAGTTTATGTAAAGTATTTAATTTTTTAACACTTTGAGATTTTTTAGAATCACTATTTTTAATTACTTGAGCTTCATCTAAAATAACTAAATCAAATTTTAATGAATTATATAATTCAATATCATTTCTTAATGTATCATAACTTGTAATATATATTTCATTATTAATATTAGAAATTATTTTTTCTCTATCTTTTTGATTACCATAAATTGGAATTAATTTAAAAGAAGGTAAAAATTTATTAAATTCATTAATCCAATTAAATATTAAAGAAGTAGGTGTAATAATTAAAATTGAATTAGAATGATTTAAAGTAGAAATAAAAGAAATAACTTCAAGAGTTTTTCCTAAACCCATATCATCTGCTAAAACGGGATTTAAATTATATTTATAAAGAATATTTAAATAATTATAAGCTTCTTTTTGATAAGATCTTAATTCTCCATTTATATTATCTAATTT
>CAVCSZ010000006.1:0-64074 GCA_963605025.1 bacterium
AATTCAATTTTTATTTTAGGAATAAATTCTTATTTAAATATATTTTGTATTTTATTCATATTTTTATTAAAAACAATAATTTTTATAATTTTTAAAAATACTGAAATTAAAAATTCTATATATTTAGCTTCACTAGAAAGTGAAATAAAATATAATAAGAATTTTAATGAAGATTTATATAATAAAATAAATAATAAAATTTATAAAGTTATTAGAATAGAACAAATTAAAAAAATTATTAATTTTTCATTTATTTTTTTAATATCAATTTTATTAACTGGTTTTCAAAAAGAAATCTCAATTAATTTTTTGTTATTCCATTTTTTCTCTTTTGTTTTTATAAGTGATTCATTTGATAAAATTTATAAAAACATATATGATTTAAAAGATTTTAAATATTATGATAATTTATTAAAATATTATGATATTAACTACTAAAATTGTTTAAAAATGTTATAATAATTGTATGGAATTATTTATAGATAATATAACAAGTTATGATTTAGATAAGTATGAAAAACTTTATGAAAAACTATTTATAAAAACTTTGAATACTTTATCTTTGGATGATAATTATATAATGTCTGTTACTTTTGTTAATATTGATAAAATTCATGAAATTAATAAAGAATATAGAAATATTGATCGTCCTACAGATGTAATTTCTTTTGCTTTTTTAGATGATTATAAAGAAAAAGAAATTAAATCTGATTTCCCTAAAGATTTAGGTGAAATTTATATTTGTTATGATGTTGCGGATGAAAATCGTAAAAAATATGATAATTCTATTGAAAGAGAACTCTGCTTTTTATTTGTTCATGGATTATTACATTTATTAGGATATGATCACATGAATGAAGAAGATGAAAAAAAAATGTTTTCTTTGCAAGATAAAATTTTAGAAGGAGAAGATCTTCATGGATAAAAATGAATTAATAGCTAAAGCAATTGAAGCTAGAAATTTTGCTTATGCACCTTATTCTAAATTTAAAGTTGGTGCTGCTTTAGTAACAAAAAATAATGAAGTTTTTGTTGGATCAAATATGGAAAACGCTTCATATGGACTTTGCTTATGTGCTGAAAGAAATTGTATTTTTGGTGCATACGCTAGAGGCGTTAAAAAAGAAGATATAGTTGGATTTGCTGTTGTAGCCGATACAAAAGGTCCATGTTCTCCATGTGGAGCATGTAGACAAGTAATTGCTGAAATGCTACCAAGTGATTGCCCAATTTATTTGGGAAATTTAAATAATGAAATTAAGGAAACTAATTCTGAAGAATTATTACCTTATTCTTTTGATGCGAGTGATTTATAATGAAAAGTGGATTTGTTACAATTTTAGGTAAACCAAATGTTGGTAAATCTACCTTATTAAATGCTCTTATTGGAAAAAAGATTTCAATTATTACTAATAAATGTCAAACAACAAGAGATGCTATTCAAGGTATTTATAATGATGATGATTCTCAAATAATATTTGTTGATACTCCAGGAATTCATAAACCTAATTCTCAATTAGATAGAATTATGGATAAATCTGCATATACAAATATCAAAAATAATGATTTATGTTTACTTGTTGTTGATGCTTCGCATAAATTAACTGAAGAAGATGAATTTATTTTTAATTCTGTAAAAATTAATACTCCATTAATTGTTGCTTTTAATAAAATTGATTTAACAAAAATTGATTTAATTAATAATATTAAAGAAACTTTTAAAAATAGATTTCCTGACGCTAAATTTATTGAAATAATCGCTACTGAATCATTTAATTTAGATGAATTAATAAAAATGATTAAAGATTATTTACCTGAAGGACCTCAATATTATGATACTAAAACTATTACTAATAGAGATTTTAAATTTATGGTACAAGAAATTATTCGTGAAAAAATATTACTATTATTAAAAGAAGAAGTTCCACATAGTATTGCTGTAATATGTGATGATATTAATTTTTATAAAGAAAAAAATATTTACGCAAAAATAGTTGTTGAAAAAGATGGCCAAAAAGGAATTGTTATTGGAAAACAAGGAAAAATGATTAAAAAAATTGGTACTATGGCTAGAAAAGATATTGAACAACTTGTAGGACATAACGTAAATCTTGAATTATTTGTTCAAGTGGTTAAAGATTGGAGAAATTCCGCAGGATTTTTAGCAAAAATCGGTATCAACAATGATTGATAAAGAAGGATATATTTTATCTTGTACACAATATAAAGATAATGATTTAATTTGTAATTTCTTTACTAATGAAGGATTGATGTCATTTTTAAATATTTCTGGCTTAAAAAAGAATGCAAAGTTAAATTGTAATATATATAAGCTTTCTTATGTTAAAGTAAAATTATATAAAGGGAATCAAAAATATTACAAAATTAAAGAATTAAATATTTTAAATTTTCACGATTTAACTAATTCAAATTTTGAAATGATATCTTTTTATAACTTTATTAATGAAATTACATTAATTATTTTAAATAATAAAATATTTGAAAATGAATTTTATGTTATATTTGATTCTTTAATGAAAAAAATATATTCAAATAACGATAACAGTCGATATTACATATTAAAATTTTTAATTTATATAGTGAATTCAAATGGTGTTATTCAAATTGATAATAATTTAAGTAATACTAAAAATAATTTAATTAAATATTTTAATTATTATAAATTAGATAATTTTTTAAATTTAATTTGCGACGAAAATGTATTAGTTTTGACTTCTGATATAATAAGCGAGTTGGATTTAAATTTATTTAAAAATTGTTTTAAAATTTTAGTTTTGATTTTAGAGACAAGTTTTAACATTAACTTGAAGTCAAAAGACCTAATTTATATAATATAAATGCATTTTATGGAGTTTTTATGGAAAATAAATTTGAAAAAGTAATTACACATTTACAAACAACAGGATATGTTTTTCAAGGTAGCCAAATTTATGGTGGTCTTGCAAATACATGGGATTATGGACCTTTAGGTTCTGAACTAAAGAAGAATTTAAGTGATTATTGGTGGAAAAAATTTGTTCAAAATTCAGAATATAACGTTGGCCTTGATACAGCAATTTTAATGAATCCAAAAGTATGGGTTGCAACAGGACATGTTCAAACTTTTAATGATCCTCAAATTGAATGTAAACACTGTCATCAACGTTTTAGAGCGGATAATTTAATTGGAGATCAATTTAAAGATGTCAATGTTGACGCTATGAGCATTGATGATTTAAACGAATTTTTAAAAAATCATGATGTAGTTTGCCCTGGATGTGGAAAAAGTGAATTTACAGATATTAAAAAATTTAATTTAATGTTTAAAACACATATGGGTGTTACTGAAGATTCAAGTAATGAAGTATATTTAAGACC
Organism: bacterium; assembly: GCA_963605025.1. Classification (GTDB taxonomy): domain Bacteria; phylum Bacillota_I; class Bacilli_A; order RFN20; family CAG-826; genus Onthovivens. The sequence continues at coordinate 3,379 of CAVCSZ010000006.1, forward strand.
AGAAACTGCTCAAGGTGTATTTGTTAACTTTAAAAATGTTCAAAGAGCTACAAGAAAAAAGATTCCTTTTGGAATTGGAAATATAGGTAAATCTTTTAGAAATGAAATAACTCCTGGAAACTTTACATTCCGTACAAGAGAATTTACTCAAATGGAACTTGAATTTTTCTGTAAACCTGGAACTGATTTAGATTGGTTTAAATATTGGAAAGATTATTCTATTGATTTTGTTAAGAGTTTAGGAATAAATTCTGAAAATTTAAGATTCAGAGACCATGAAGCTGCAGAATTAGCTTTTTATTCAAAAGCTACAACTGATATCGAATATAAATTTCCATTTGGATGGGGAGAAGTATGGGGTATCGCAGATAGAACTGATTACGATTTAAAAAGACATCAAGATTTTTCAAAAGAATCTTTAGAGTATTTTGATCCAACAACTAACGAAAAATATGTTCCATATTGTATCGAACCATCTTTAGGATTAGATAGATTATTTTTAATGACAGTTTGTGATGCTTATGATGAAGAACAATTAGATGGTGAAGTAAGAAAAGTAATGCATTTAAAACCATTTATTGCACCAATTAAAGCTGCAATTTTACCTTTAAGTAAGCAATTAGGTGATCAAGCAAAAGAAGTATTTAATGATTTATCAAAATATATTAATGTATCTTATGATGAAACAGGAAGTATTGGTAAACGTTATCGTAGAAATGACGAAATAGGAACTCCTTATTGTGTTACAATTGATTTTGATACAAAAGAAAAAGGAACTGTAACAATTAGAGAAAGAGATTCAATGAAACAAGAAGTTGTATCTTTAAAAGAATTAAGAAACGTTTTATTAGAAAAAATTAATGGATAAAAAAGAATTATATAACGATGTAATTAAAAAAAGTGATATTGTAAAGGTAATATCTTCATATATTCCTTTAGAAAAGAAGGGCAAAAATTATACATGTTTATGCCCTTTTCATGATGATAAAAGCCTTGGTAATTTTTATGTATCTGAAGATAAACAAATCTATAGTTGTTTTTCATGTGGAGCTCATGGAAATGTAATTACCTTTGTTAAAGAATATGAACATTTAGATAATTATATTGATGTATGTAAAAGAATTAGTTCAATTTGTGGTTTTACATTACCAGAAATCGAAAATTATAAAAAAAATAATATTGATAAAGAAAAAGAATGTATTTTAAAAATATTACAAGATATTGAAGGTTTTTATTGCGCCTCTTTATATCAAACAAACGAAGCTAAAAAAGCATTAGAATATCTATATAATCGTGGTTTAAATGATGATATTATTAAAAAATTTAAAATTGGATATTGTTTAGAAGATGGAAAAGTTTTAATTGAATATTTAAAAAAGAAAGGTTATTCAATTAAAGATATTAGTAAAACTGGTATTGTTGATTTAATTGCTAATCCTGTAGATAAAAATGCAGGTAGAATAAGTTTTCCAATAGCTAATTTAGAAGGAAATGTTGTTGGCTTTAGTTGCAGAGCTATTACGAATCAAAAAGTTGAAAGAAAATATTTAAATACTAATAATACAAAAGTTTTTAATAAATCTTCAATTTTATATAATTTTTATAATGCATTAAATGAAATAAGAAAAAAAGGATCTGTTTATATTTTTGAAGGTTTTATGGATGCTATAGCAGCATATCGTGCTAATTTTAAAAATTCAATTGCTTTAATGGGAACTGCATTAACTAGTGATCATTTAAAAATTTTAAAAAAATTAGATGTTCAAGTTAATTTATGTTTAGATTTAGATGATGCTGGTCAAAATGCAATGTTAAATATAGTAGATTTATTTGAAAAATACAATATTAGTTATAAATTAGTAAATAATAAGGTAGATTTTAAGTATAAAGATTCTGATGAAATTATATTTAATTTAAAAGAAAAAGGGTTAGAAAAATATTTACTTAATCTTATTGATAAGCCTGAATGGCTATTAAATTATTATAGTAAAAAATATGATTTAAATAACTATGATAATAAAATCAAATTATTAGAATCATTTTCACCTATCATTGAAAAATGTAATGAAAGAGTAGAATATGAAAATTATTTACAATCATTAATTTATTTAACTAATTTCACATTTGAAGCAATCGATGAATTTTATAAAAAAAGAATTAAAATAGATTTTAATTCTAATAAAAAAGAAATTAAAAATAACAATACAAAAAAAGAATCGATAATTTCTAATGATGATTTAAAAATTAATTCATTACAAAAAACATTATTAAGATTTTCTTTAATTAATAAAAATACAATCAATGATATTAATTCTTTAAATATTGATAATGATATTTTTTCATCATCGTTATATGAAGATATATTTTTACTTGTTTGTGATTATTATAATAAATTTAATAATGAAAATATTAAAAAAGAAAATTTTATTGAATACGCAAAATTAAATAATAAAAATGATGAATTTTTAGATAATTTAGAAAATATTTACAATTTAAAAACTTACAATGATTATTCAAAAGAATTTATTGTAGATGTAGTAAATAGATTAAATAAAACTAAAGAAAATAAAAAAAATAAAGAAATAAGATATAAATTAGCTAAAAATTCAGATACTGAAAATGATAAATATATTTTAACAGCTATGATTAATGTTAAAAAGAACGAAAAATAAATATTATGAATTCAAAAAGAATAGAAACATTATCATCTATGATACCTTCAAATGCTAAAGGTGTTTTTGATGTTGGAAGTGATCATGGATATTTATTAATTTCTTTAAGAAATAAAAATAAAAATCTAAAATTATGTGGTGTTGAAAATAAAGAAGGACCATATAAAAACTTATTAAATAATATTGTAAATAAAAATATTATCGGAAAATTATCTGATGGTTTAAATGATTATTCAAATGATTATGATACAGTTGTTTTAGCTGGAATGGGTTTTAATAATATTTGTAGTATAATTAATTCTAATTTGAATAAAATCAATGATATAGAATACTTTTTGATTGATTCTCATAATTTAATTCCATCAATTAGATTATTTTTCAATAATTTAGGATATTATATTGAAAACGAAAATATAGTTTATGAAAATAACATTTATTATGAATTAATTTTATTCAAAAAAGGACATCAAAATTATTCTGATAAAGAACTAAAATATGGACCTATTTTATTAAATAAAAAAGATAGTGTTTTAATTGATAAATATAAAAAAATTAACGATAAAATTTTAAAATTAATAAATGAAAATAAATTAGATAAAAATTCTTATGAAAAATACAAAAAAGAATATGAAGAAAATTTAATGATTATTAATGAATTATCTATTTAAAATCTTTGATGATAAGTTTCTAAATATTGTTTTATTTGATCTGCTAAATCTTTTGTAGCAGAAGTTGAAGTTATAATTCCAACTTTTCCTTTATTATCTATTATTTTATGAATATAAAAATTAATATCGAATAAATCATTTATAAATATTGTGTCTTTATGTAATTTAACAGTGCAATATTTATAAATAGTATTAGCGTTGCTACTTGTTGAAGAGCCTACAACGATAATTGTTTTAAATTCATTTACTTTTTCTTCTAAAACATCTAATCTTTTTTGAATATTTGGACAAAAATTATCCATAATTTCGATATTATTATCTTTTAAATCAACTGAATAATTTTCAATTTGGTCTTTGATATAAAAAGTTGATTGATTTACAATTAATAATTCATTTTTATGTTCTCTAATATCACTATAATTAAAATCAGTTTTAACATTATATTCACCTTTCAAATATTTAATAGAAGTAATACATTCAATATGATCTTTATTTCCTATATACAATACATATTTTGAATTAGAAATATTTTTTAATTTTTCATGAATTGTATTGATATAAGGGCATGTCGTATCTAAATAATTTAAATTATTATTTTTTAAAACTTCAATTATATCTTCATAATGTCCGTGTGCAGATAATACATAAATAGCTTCTTTGTCATTTATATATTTAAGTGTTTGAACTATATCATCATATTTTCCTTGTAATAATTCTATATCTTGACTTAATAAATCATTTATAACATTTTCATTATGTATTAAATCACCAATTAAAATTATTCGTTTATTAGGATATTGTTCTTTTATTTTATAAAGTTTGTTTAAAGTTAATTCAACACCATTACAAAAGCCATAAGGTTTAATAATTTCTGCAATAATTTTTTCCATATTATTATTTTATCATATAATAATGAATTTTTATTAAAAATAAGTTAAAATATAAATATGAAATTTGAATCATTTAATTTAAAAGAAAATATTATACAAATTGTTAAAAATATTGGATTTACTGAAGCAACTAAAGTTCAAGATGTTGTAATACCTAAATTATTAAAAAATAATAATTGTATTGTTAAGAGCAAAACTGGTAGTGGTAAAACACATGCATATTTAATTCCGATCATTAATAATTTAGATTTTACTAAAGGAACTCAAGCTGTAATTATTGCTCCAACACGTGAATTATCATTACAAATATATTCATTTATTAAAGATTTTAAAAAATATTTACCAGAATTAAATATTAAAGTTTTTACAAATGGTATAGATTTTAATAAAAATATGCATGATGCTGAAAATAATAATTCTCAAATTATTGTTTGTACTCCTGGAAGATTAAAAGCTATTAGCGAAAAAACAAATTTTGATTTTTCTAATATTAAAACAGTCATTTTAGATGAAGTTGATATGTTAAGTGAAAACGATTTTTTTGATGACATTGGAGAATTCATTGATAAATGTAATAATATAAATATTGGTGTTTTTAGTGCTACAATTAACAAAAAAGTTGAAGTATTTTTAAGAAAATATATTTCACCTGATTATTATTTAGATTTAGATGAAGAATTAATTCCTAAGAATATTAATAATTATCTTATAAATACAAAGCATATTAATTATTTAGATGCTACTAAAATTTTTTTAGATAATATAAACCCTTATTTAATATTTATTTTCAGTAGTAAAAAAGAAAAAGTTAAAGAACTTTATTTATTTTTAAAAAATAATAAATATAATTGTACTATGATTAGCGGTGATATGTCTCCTCGCGAAAGAAAATCTATTTTTAAAAGAATTAAAAATAATGAATTTCAGATAGTTGTTTGTAGTGATATTGCTGCTAGAGGAATTGATATTGAAGATGTAACTGAAGTTTTAAGTGTTGATTTACCTTCTAATATTGAATATTTTTTACATAGAATTGGTAGAACTGGTAGAATGGGAAAAAATGGCAATTCTTACTTATTTTATGATAATGATCATCTTAAAGATATAGATAGAGTTTCAGAATTAGGAATCGATTTTGGATATTTAAAAATTGTAAATGATGCAATTGAAGAAGATAAAAAACCAGAAACTAAAAAAAGAAAAAAATATCAACAAAAAACTGAATTAGATGAAAAAATTGATATTATAAGAAAGAGAAATTCTTCAAAAAAAGTTAAACCTGGTTACAAAAAGAAAGTTAAAATAGAAATTGAAAAAGAAAAAAGAAAATATAAAAGAAAAATTATTAAACAAGATATCAGAAGGCAAATGACAGAAAGGTATAAAAAAGAAGGTTCATCAAAATAAACCTTCTTTTTTCTTTATAAATTTTTCAATTTCAGTAGTTAATTCATTAAATAAATTTTCTTCAGTAGTAGTTTTAATTATTTCTCCATTTGAAAAAATAATAAATTTGCCATTTTGACCTGCTATCCCAATATCTGAATTTTTTCCTTCACCAATTCCATTTACAATGCAACCTAATATAGAAATTCTTATATTATAATTATTATTTTCTAGATATTCAGTTATTTTTTGAGTAATTTCTTTCATATTATTAACACGACATCTACCACAAGTAGGGCATGAAATAATAGTAGGATATTCCTCATATAAATTTAATTCATGTAATAATCTTTTACATGTTTTAACTTCAAGTAATGGATTTTGTGTTAATGATATTCGAATTGTATTTCCTATACCTTCCATTAATAAAGGAATTAAACCTACTGAGCTTCTGATTATTCCTATATCTTCTAATCCACTTTCTGTTACACCTATATGGAGTGGATAATCTGTTAAAGACGCTAATTTTTTATAAATTTCAATTGTTTTAATTGGCGAAGATGATTTTATAGATAAAACTAATTTTTTAAAATCGTAACTTTCAAAAAGCTTAATTGTTTTTAAACATTCATTTATTAATTCATCAACTGTATTTAAATTTTTACCATCAGGAGTAGTAGAACCTTCGTTAAGACCTATTCTTATTGCAGTATCGTATTTTTTAGCACATTCTATTATTTTAATTAATTCGTTTTTTGGAGTATTAATTGGATTGATTCTTATTTTATCAATACCTTGTTCAATTGCTTTTATAGCATAAATACTAGAATAATGAATATCACCAATAAGAACAATTCCAGTAGCTTCTTTTATAATTTTAATAGCATTAACATCATCAAAATCAGTAATGCTAACTCTCATCATTTTAGCACCATTTTTTTTACAAATATTAATTTCTTCAATTACTTTTTCATAATCTGATGTTTTTATATCACACATTGATTGAATAATTACTTCATTATTTCCACCAATACGAACATTACCAATATTAAAACTTTTTGTTTCAAATCTTTTAAACATAAAAATATTATATAGTTTTATTGTTAAAATTTGTAGATTAAGCATTAATTTTGTGATAAAATATTTAGGCATTTGGAGGTACATATATGCGCGATAACATTATATTAAAGTGCACTGTCTGTGGTGAAGAACAATATATTACAACAAAAAATAAGAAAAATAATCCTGATAGGATTGAAAAAAATAAATTTTGTCCACATTGCAGAAAAGTTCAAATTTTTAAAGAAAAGAAATAAAATAAATATTTATGATTAAAGTATTTAATTTTGATTCAAATAAATTAAGTAAAAGTAGTGATTTTGCTTGTAATACTTATATTATTGGTGAAGAAAATGGGCCATGTGTTGTTGTTGATTTAGGAGAAAATGATGGAGTAGTCATTAATTATATTCTAAAACATCATACTTCATGTTTAGGTTTACTATTAACACATGGACACTTTGATCATATAAGAGGTATTTCTAATTTTATTAATAAATTTAATTGTACTGTATTTATAGATGAAAAAGATGAAAAATTGCTTGAAGATTCTAAAAAAAATGGTTCAGTTATTTATGGAGAAAAAATTTCTTTAAATTTAAGTAATTTGTATTTACTTGATGATGAAGACGAAATAAATTTTGGTAATAAATATTATTTCAAAGTTATTGAAACTCCATTTCATACAAATGGAAGTGTTTGTTTTTTATTAAAAAGTGAAAATGCATTGTTTACAGGTGATACTTTATTTAGAGGAAGTATTGGAAGAACGGATTTACCTGAAGGAAATGAAAAATTAATTTCTGAAAGTTTGAAAAAATTGATAAATTTAGATAAAAATTTAAATATTTATCCTGGTCATGGTCCAATGACAACATTAGTACATGAACTAAAGACAAATATTTATTTAAAAGATATAGGAGAAAAAAATGATTAACGTTACAGAATTAAGACCTGGAAATTATTTTGAAGATGGTGGAAACATTTTTCTTGTTTTAGATATTTTATTAAATAAAACTGCTATGAGAAAAATGGTTGCTAAAGTCAAAATTAAAAATTTAAGAACAGGCGCTATTACAGAAATGTCCGCTAACAGTGGATATCAAGTTGATACTATTAGATTAGATAAGAAAAAAATGTCATATTTATATGACAATGGTGATTTCTTAGTTTTCATGGATCAAGAAACATATGAACAAGTAGAAATTGCTGAAAGCAGATTAGAATGGGAAAGAAAATTTTTAATTCCAAATTTAGAAGTTGAAATTGTTTCTTACAATGATGAAATTTTAAATATCATTTTACCAGCTAAAGTTGTTTTAACTGTTACTGAAACAGAACCTGCTGTTAGAGGTGACTCAGTAAATAAAGCTATGAAAGATGCAACTTTAGAAACAGGTTTAATGGTTAAAGTCCCTTTATTTGTTGGACCAGAAGAAAAAGTATATGTTCGTACAGATAATGGCGAATACGATGGAAGAGCAAATTAATGAATATTGAAGTTTGGCAATTTGTTATTTATCTTATTTTAGCTTTAGTTGTTGGCTTAATTGGTGGCTTTTTTGGAGCTAGACAATTATTCAAAAAGCAACTTAAAGACAATCCTCCTGTTAACGAAAAAATGATTCGTGCTATGTTTATGCAAATGGGAAGAAAGCCTAGTGAAGCTCAAATAAAAGCAGTAATGAAGAGCATGAATGATAATAAATAAAATAAGTACCTTATAATATAAGGTACTTTTTTATTACTAAATAATTACTAATTTTCTAAATAAATTTATTTTTTATCAAAAATATGAGTTTTATTTTCTTCGTGATTGATAAGTCTTTTAATATTTTCTTTATGTCTAAAAATTAAAAAGAGAGAACCTAAAGTAGATAATAAAACCATATAAATTGATTCTTGTGGTCCGTATCCAAAATATAAAAAATATTTACTTATATCATTAGATTGTCTAAATACAAAAATCAAATAAATAACCCAAGTAAATAAACAATAAATGATAGATGTTAAAATTGATGATAAAGAAATATATTTTTTCCAACGTAAAATTAAAAAATAAATTAATCCGAATACAGGTGCTGCTAAATATGTACAAGAAAGCATACTTCCAAAATAAGCTGATACAATTTTACCACCATTAAATTTTAAAAATATACTATATGAATGACCGATAAATCCACCTAATGGAACAATATAATATGCTAATTCACATAATGAATTTCCTCTACCATACCAATGTATTTCATTCATTGCATCTTGAGTATCATTCATAAAAGATATTATTGCTTCACATTTTGTAAATAATAAAAATACTAAAATAAAAGGAACGATTATTTTTAATGCATCTAAAATAATAGTAATAATAGCAGCTTTTAGTCCACTTGCTCTCCCTACATTTGTAGCACCAGTATTATAACTTCCATAAGTTCTAGGATCTTTATGATAAATATATTTTCCTATAATAACACCAAATGGTATTGAACCAAATAAATAACCTACAATTGCACAAGCTAAAATAACTAAAAAGCGGTAAAATCCAATTAACATATGTTTTATATTTTATTATAAAAAGATAATTATTTCCACTTAAAAAAAATGTCAATTTTTGATATAATTTAAGTTATGGAAAATTCAAATTTTGATTATAATGCAAATAGCATAAAAGTTTTAGAAGGCTTAGAAGGTGTAAGAAAAAGACCTGCAATGTATATTGGCAGTACAAATACATACGGATTACACCATTTAGTTTGGGAAATTGTTGATAACGCAGTTGATGAAGCTTTAAATGGTTATGGTACAAAAATAAGTGTTGTTATACATAAAGATGGTAGTATTACAGTAATAGATGAAGGAAGAGGTATTCCTTGTGATATTCAAGAACAATATAATTTACCTGCAATTCAAGTAATTTTAACAACTTTACATAGTGGTGGAAAATTTAATAATAAAGCTTATCAATCTAGTGGTGGTTTACACGGGGTTGGAAGTAGTGTTACAAACGCTTTAAGTGAATTTTTTGATTGTATAATTCAAAGGGATGGAAAAATTTATCATATTTCTTTTGAAAAAGGTGGTAAATTAAAAAAACCATTAGAAGTTATTGGAGTAAGTGCAAAACACGGATCTACAATTACATTTAAACCAGATAAATCAATTTTCTCAACTGTTGAATTTGATTATCAAAAGATTGCTAATCATCTTAAAGATAGTGCGTTTTTACTTAAAGGCGTTCATTTTATATTAGTTGACGAAAGAACAAATAAAAAAGAAGAATTTCATTACGAAAATGGTATTATTGATTATATTAATGAATTAGGTGCAGGAAAAAAACCTATTAGTGAACCTATTTATTTTAGTGGAACTGAAGGTGATATAAAAACAGAAGCTGTTTTTCAATATTTTTCTGATGTCTATAATGAAGATGTAAAAAGTTATGTTAATAATGTTAGAACAATAGATGGTGGAACTCATGAATCAGGCTTCAAAATTGGTTTAACAAAAGCAGTTAATGAATTTGTAGACAACAATTTAAATAAAATTAAAACTAAATTAGAAGGCAACGATATTAGAGAAGGATTAATTGCAATTATTTCAATTCAAATAGGTGAACCTGAATTTGAAGGTCAAACAAAAACTAAATTAGGAAATCAAAGTGCATTAACTGCTGTTTCTAATTTAATTTATAATAAATTTACTTATTATTTAAATGAAAATAAAAATTTTAGTGATCAATTAATTAAAAAATGCTTAGAATCTCAAAAAGTTAGATTAGCGGTTAGAAAAGCTAAAGAAGATGCTAGAAAAACTAAAAAAACAAAAGAATCAATTATTCTTAGTGATAAATTAACGCCTTGTCAATCAAGAGAATATAAATTAAACGAATTATTTATTGTTGAAGGTGATTCTGCTGGAGGAACTGCAAAAAAAGGTAGAGATCCTAAATATCAAGCTATTTTACCTTTAAGAGGTAAACCTTTAAATTGCAACGAATTAACTTTAGATAAAGTTTTAGCAAATCAAGAATTAGCAACCATTATTAATACTGTTGGTGCAGGTTATGGTAAAGATTTTGATATAGATGATAGTCATTATGGGAAAATTATTATTATGACTGATGCTGATACTGATGGTGCGCATATTCAAACTTTATTATTAACTTTCTTTTATAATTATATGAAACCTTTAATTTCTGAAGGTAAAGTTTTTATTGCATTACCTCCTTTATATAGAGTCGCAAAGAAAACTAAATCTGGTGTAGAAGAATATTATTGTCATGATGAAAAAGAATTATTAGAAGCAAAAAATAAAATTGGCAGTGGATATAGTGTTTCACGATACAAAGGTTTAGGTGAAATGAGTGATAAACAATTAAAATTTACAACAATGGACAAAGAACATAGAAAATTATTACAAGTTAATATTAATGATTTTAATGTTGTAGAAAGAAAAATTGATGTATTAATGGGTAGTGATTCTAAAAAAAGAAAAGAATGGTTAGAAGAAGCTGTAGATTTTAGTGAAACAGATAATTTTAACAAGGAGATTAAATAATGAAAAAACAAGAAAAAACAATTGTTGAAGATATTATTACTCAACCTATGGATGAATTAATGAGTGATAGATATGCTGTATATGCAAAATATGTCATTCAAGATCGTGCAATTCCTGATTCAAGAGATGGATTAAAACCAGTTCAAAGAAGAATTATTTATACAATGTATAATACTGGTAATACTTACGATAAAAATACAAAAAAATGCGCTAAAATTGTTGGTGATGTCATGGGAAGATTCCATCCACATGGTGATACATCTATTTATGATGCATTAACAAGACTTTCTCAAAATTGGAAAATGAATCAACCTTTAGTATATTTTCAAGGAAATAATGGCTCTATTGATGATGATCCTGCTGCTGCATATCGTTATACAGAAGCAAAATTAGAAGAAATTAGTGAATATTTAGTTAAAGATTTAGATAAAAAAACAGTTGATATGGTTTTAAATTTTTCAGATGATGAATATGAACCATCTGTTCTTCCTGCTAGATTTCCAAATTTATTTGTTAATGGAAGTGAAGGAATCGCTGTAGCTATTGCAACTGCTATACCTCCTCATAATTTAAATGAAATGTGTCTTGCAACAATTGAACGTATAAATCATCCTGATTGTGAAGTTGAAGATTTATTAAAAATTATTAAAGGTCCTGATTTCCCTACTGGTGGAATTGTTACTGGTTTAAATGGTATTAAAGATATGTATCAAACTGGTAGAGGAAAGTTTCAAATTACAAGTAAATATGAAATTAAAGAATTATCTGATTGTAATGAAATTATTATTAGCGAAATTCCTTATGGTGTTAATAAAAAGGATTTAGTATATTCTATTGATAAAATTAAAAAGAATCATGAAATAGATGGAATTATTGATGTTAAAGATTTATCTAGTGGTGAATTAATAAATATAGTTATTGAATTGAAAAAAGAAATTAATTTTAATGCTGTTTTACAATATTTATTAAATAAAACTAATTTAAGAGTAAATTATAGTGCTAATATTGTTGCTATTTGTGATAAGCATCCAGAAACATTATCATTATTAAGATATTTGGATGTTTATATTGATTTCTTAAAAGAAATTAATATTAAACAATATAAATTTGATTATGAAAAAAATAAAAATAGATTACATATTTTAGATGGATTATTAAAAGCTACAGATATAATTGATGAAATTATTAAAATTATACGTAATAGTATAAATAAAGAAGATTCAAAGCAAAAATTAATAGAAAAATATAATTTTTCAGAAGTTCAAGCAGAAGCTATTTTAAATATACGTTTATATAAATTATCACATACTGATATAAATATATATTTAAATGAAAAGAAAGAACTTGAAGAATTCTGTGCATTTGCTGAAAAAGTTTTAAATGATCCTAAAGAATTAAATAAAGTAATAATTTCAGATTTAAAAAATATAATTAAATCTGTAAAAACTACTAGAAAAAGTGTAATTGAAGAAGAAGTTAAAGATATTGAATTCTCAAAGAGAGATTTAATTTCAAAAGAAAATGTTTATGTTTCTTTAACTAAAGATGGTTATATAAAAAGATCTACATTTAAAAGTTACAAAGCAAGCGATTCAATATTACCTGGAATAAAAGAAGGAGATTCATTAGTATTAGCAACTGTTTGTTCTACTTTAGATTATATTTTAGGTTTTACTAATTTAGGAAATTTTGTATTTTTACCAGTTCATGAAATATTAGAAAATAAGTGGAAAGATGAAGGAAAACATCTTAATTATTTAACTAATTTATCTTTAAATGAATATATAATTAAAGCTATAGTAGTTGAAAATTTTGATAAAGACATTTCAATTGGCTTAATAAGTAGAAATGGTCAAATAAAAAAGACTTCTTTAAAAGAATTCTACGTTCAAAGATATTCTAAACCTATTCAATGTATGAAATTGGTTGGTGATGATAATTTAGTAGATGTTTGCTTACTTAATAATAATTCTAATATTTTAGTATTAACTTCTAATGGAAATTGTACTTATTTCAATGAAAATGAAATTGCTCAAACAGGAATTAAATCAAGTGGATTAAAATCAATTTCTAAATTAACAGATAATTATATTGTTAGTATGATATCTTTTAATTATAATGAAAATTGTAAAATTTTATTATTTACTGATCATGGATGTTATAGATGTTTTGACACTAAAAATCTTGAATTAACTAAAAGATTAGGTGCTCAACAAAAATTATTTAAATCATTTAAAAGCGATCCACATAATTTAATTTATACATATAAATTATCTTCAAAAGTTGAATCATTAGATTTTTATTTCGTTTTAGAAAATCATAAGATTGTTAAAGAAAATATTGATGATTTCTCTTTAACACCAATTGATAAAAGATGTAAATTCAATTTAAAAGATGTTCCTGAAGATATTTTAATAAAATATACATGTGTTTTTGATTCTTTAAGAATTGATAATGATTTTGTTGTTGAAGAAAAAAAGATCAAAGAAGAAGTTGAAGATAAAGAAAATATTGTACAATTGGATTTATTTAATTAATTATAATAAATATTAATCCAATGATAATACAAATTAATGAATAAACTTTATTGTATAAAATATCTTGGCTTTTAATTTTTAAAGGAAATAATAAAGGTATTATAAAAAATAATACTCCTAAAATAGGTGAAAACATTAAAATAAAAGCACTAATTAAATTAAAAAATCTTACTAAATTTGAAATCATTTTATCTTTATTCATACTAATATTATAACAAATTAATTGATAATTAATAAATAAAATAAATGGTATTTTTTTAGTAAGAATTTAGTAATAAAATAGTTGTGTTTATATTTTAAAAATATTATATAATATTATTATGTATAATTATAAAATTATTAAATCGCAAAATATTTATAACATAAACATACAATATTATTTAGATAACAATATTAAATATATTTTATGTGATTTGGATAATACATTAGAATCTTTCGATGTTAAAGAACCAAGTAAAAAAACTATTGAATTAGTTAATAAGTTAACTGAAAATAATATAAATTTAATAATTTGTAGTAATAATAATAAAAAAAGAGTATCTAAGTATGCAGAGATGTTATCGGTTGGTTATATTTATAGATGCTTTAAACCATTTAAATTTAAAATTAATAATTTTATAAAAAAGAAAAATATTAATAAAAATGAATGTATATTAATTGGTGATCAATTTAATACTGATATTAAATGTGCAAAAAGATTAAATGTTAAGTGTTTATTTACTGAAGAACTAGTTAATAAAAATGCTTTTATTTCAAGTTTTAATAAAAGATTTGAAAAAATATCAATAAAAAAAGATTTAAAAAAAGGTTTAATTAAAAATATGGAGGAAAAATATGTCATTAAGTAAGAAAGTTAAAAGATGTTCTCATTGTGGAACAATATTACAAGATACTGATAATACAAAAGAAGGGTATATTGATACAATAACATTAAAAAAATTCCCAGATGGTGTTTTATTATGTAATAAATGTTTTGATGAAGAGAAAAATTGTGATAATTCCTTATTAAAAATTTCTGATGAATATAAAATTATTTTTGATAAAATAAAAAAAGAAAATTCAGTTATTTTATATGTTATTGATTTATTTTCCTTTGAAGGATGCTTTCCATCAAGCTTTAATGAATTAATTGGTGATACTGACATTTATGTTATTGCTACAAAAAGAGATTTATTACCAAAAGATACTGATGATACTTTATTAAAAGAATATGTTTCTCATCGTTTAAGAGTGTCTAAATTAAAAGTAAAAGATGTAGTTTTAACTTCTAAAGACAATTGTAATTCTCTTTTAAATGAATATGTTATAAAAAAATTAAAAGATAAAAATGTTTATATTTTAGGACCTGCAACTGCAGGAAAAAGTACTTTATTAAAAAATTTCTTAAAAGATTATAAGAATAATACAAGAACACCTATTTCTTCATCTTATAATTTTGAAGGTACTAATTTAAAAGGATTAAGAATACCTTTAAGTACTAAAAATTTTATTTATGAAATTCCAAGTTTACCTATTAAAAACAGTATGTTAGGAGTTTTAGAAAAACCTATTTATAATTCAATAGTTCCTACAAAAGAAGTTTTAGCTAAAAAATTTAATATATCTGATAAATCATTTTTAATGATTTCTGGATTATGTTTAATCCAATTATTAAGTGGAGAAAAAACATCTATATATTGTTATTTTAGTAATAAGTTAGATTTAAAAGTTAAAAAAGGTGATGCTGTAAAACAATTTAAATATATTCTTGAAAAAGGCGATCAAAAAAATACAAGTTATAAATATAAAGATTTAAAAGATTTTGATGTTTATGATTTAGAAATTACCGAAAAAGGAAATCGTGATTTAGGCATTTTAGGATTAGGTTGGATTAATTTTTCAGGAAATAATCAAAAATTTAGAGTATTTGTACCTAATGGGGTTTATGTATATACAACAAGGAGTAAAGTTATAAAAAATGTTAAATAATAAAGAGAAGAAGTTCCTTAAAAAATATTCATTAGAAAAAGGAGTTGTAAAAATCAATATAGGAAAAGATTTAATTGAAGAAAATCAAATTAATAATATTAAAAACGCTTTAAAAGCTCATGAAATTGTTAAAATTTCATTACTAAATAATTCATTTGAAGATACAAATGATAAAAATGAAATTTTTGTTCAAATTGTTGATGCTTTAAATTGTGAAGTTGTTGATAAAATTGGAAATACTATATTAGTTTATAAACCTAATTTAGAATTAAAAAATAGAATTATTATTCCTAAAAAATTATAAATTATGTATGGATACAAAATAGAAATTAACGATGATCATTTCATTGTTGATGAAAAAATTAATAATTTTTTAAAAGAAAACTTAAATGAAAGTAGATATAATCATTCTTTTAGTGTTGCTATTTTATCTTATGAAATCGCTAAAAAAAATAATTTAAACGAACCTTTAAAATATTTTTTAGCTGGATTATTACATGATGTTGGTAAATATAAAAATATTGATGATTCTAAAAAAATCATGCAATTATATTTTAAAAATTATTTAGATTTACCATGTTATACTTATCATTCCTTTGTTGGAGCTAAAATGATAGAAGAAGAGTTAAAAATTAAGGATAAAGAATTTTTAGAAGCAATAATGTTCCATACTACAGGAAATGAAAATTTAACTGATTTGGCTTTAGTATTATTTGCAGCAGATAAAATTGAACCTACAAGAAAATATAATTCTTATGATTTAATATTAAAAATGTTTAATGATTATAAAACTGGATTTAAAGACGTTATATTTGAAGTAGATAAATTTTTAGCTTCACAAAATAATGAAGATAATTATTTATCAGAAAAAATGCGCAAATTTTATTTAAATAAGGAGTAAAAAAAATGGATATTAATGAAAAAAATAAAATTATTATAAATGCTATAGAAGAGAAAAAAGGTGAAGATATTAAAGTTTATGATGTAAATAATTCGATATGTGACTATGTAATTATTGCAACAGCTTTAAATGATAAAAATGCATACGCTATATGTGAAAATATTACTGAAAAACTTGAATTAGCAAATTTAAATTATAAATCAATTGAAGGTAAGAATACTCCATGGATTATCATTGATGCATATGACGTTATTGTTCATATTTTTTCTGCATCTGAAAGAGAACATTTTGATTTAGATTCTTTTTTATCATCAAAATAGGGTTAAAAATAAGGTTAAATATAATCTTATTTTTTATAATATATTAACTTCGTATAATATCTATTATGTAAAACAATTAAGAAATAAT
This sequence comes from bacterium, assembly GCA_963605025.1. Classification (GTDB taxonomy): domain Bacteria; phylum Bacillota_I; class Bacilli_A; order RFN20; family CAG-826; genus Onthovivens. The sequence continues at coordinate 20,422 of CAVCSZ010000006.1, forward strand.
TATAGTTTCTAAATTATTATATGTTTTTGAATTTATATAATTAATTAAATTTAAATAAGATTTTATTATTTTATCGTAATAAATATCCAAAATTTTTCCAAATGGTTCTTTAGAATTGATAAAATCTTCATAGTTTATATATTTTTTATTTATAAAATGAATTTTTTTAATATCAGCTTGGAAATCAAGATTTAAATTAATATATGGTAAAATTCCAACTGAAACTGAATCTAAATTTAAATAATTATTTTCTTTTAAAGATAAAGGGCAAATTAAAACCTCATCACAAGTTTTGAATGAATTATTTAAAATTATACAAAAATTGTAATGAGATTTTTTGGTGTCATAATATCTACAAATAGTATTTGTTTTAAATTCTAAATTATTAATATTACCTAATTTGTTTAAATTATAGCTTTCTTCTATAGTTTTATTTATTTTTTGATAATTTTTAGATGATTTATATGATGTAAATCTATAAATTAATTGATTTTTCATAATTTTACTCCTTTAATTATGTGTTCTTACTAATCAAGAAGTAATCAAATTTAAAAATTATCCAAAATTACGTAAATTATTCAAAAATTTCTTTAATTGTTTCTCCAACCATAGTTTGATCTTTTTTAAGATCAAAATTTGTTAAGATAGTATCACCAATACATGCAAATGATGTAAAATCACCTAAATATCTGCCATTAGTTATAGATTTAGAATATACGATTAGAGGGACTTTTTCACGTGTGTGATCACTGCCTTTCCAAGTAGGATCGTTGCCATGATCTGCTGTAATCATTAATAAATCATCATCTCTTAATAATTTAACGAGTTGAGTTAATTTTTCATCAAATTCTTCAATACATTTTCCATATCCTACAGGATTTCTTCTATGTCCATATTCGCTGTCAAATTCAACTAAATTAACAAAACAAAAGCCATTATCAAAGGATTTATCATTTACTAGTTCCATTGTTTTATCCATTCCATCTACGTTAGATTTAATAGAAACTGTTGTAGAAACACCACTTCCATTAAAAATATCATTGATTTTTCCAACACATCTAACTGGAACATTATTATCTTTTAAAATATTCATTGCAGTTATTCCTGAAGGAGAAATTGTGTAATCATGTCTATTTGGAGTTCTTTTAAAAGTATCTTTTGTTTTTCCGATAAATGGTCTAGCAATAATTCTTCCTACAAACCATTCATCTTTCATACATAATTCTCTAGCTATATGACAAACGCGATATAATTCATCTAAACCAACTGTTTCTTCACTAGCACAAATTTGTAAAACGCTATCGCTTGATGTATAAATAATTAATTTACCTGTTTTTAAAGATTCTTCTCCTAATTCTTTTAAAATTTCAGTACCACTTGAAGCATAATTACCAATAAATTGATAGCCAGTTTGTTTTTCAAGTTCGTCTATTAATTCTTTTGGAAAACCAGTTTCTGTAAAAGTTTGGAAAGGTTTTGTTGTATTAATGCCCATCATTTCCCAATGTCCAGTCATAGTATCTTTTCCTTGACTAATTTCATTTAATTTTATTGTATATGAATTTTTGTGTGAAACTATATTAGTTCCTTTAATTTCATCTAAATCAGCAATACCTAATGAATTTAATTCTGGTACATTTAATCCATTTTCAAATTTTTCTGAAATGTGCTTCCAAGTATTTGCGCCAAAATCATTTACTTCTTTATTTTGATAAAAAAATTGACTATCTTTAGCGTCTCCAATTCCTACACTATCCATAACAATTGTGAATATTCTTTTAAATTTTTTCATATAATTATTCCTTTTTTTCTATATTATAATTTATTTTTTATCCCAATACAAATCATATACTTTTAGCTTCTTCTCTTCTGTTATATGGGTATAAATTTCAGTTGTTTCTATATTAGTATGTCCAAGAATTTCTTGAACAGACCTTAAATCTGCTCCATTTTCTAATAAATGAGTAGCTAAAGAGTGTCTTAATGAATGAGGAGATATGATTTTATTTATATTTAAATCATTAATTGCTTTTTTAATAATTGTAAAAATATATTGTCTTGAGATTTTTTTACCATTTTTATTTAAAAAAAGTATATTTTTATCAATAATCTTGCTTTTATTTCTAATATTTTTAGTGTAATTATTAATATTACTCAAACAATCATTATTTATAGGTACTTCTCTTTCTTTTCTACCTTTACCTTTAATTTTTATTAATTTTTCTATTGTATTGATATTTTTTATTTCTAAATTTATTAATTCTGATACTCTTAATCCACATGAATACATTAAATAAATCATACAAAAATTACGATAATCTTTATCGCTTAAATTAGATTTTTCATTAAAATAATTAAGCATATCTTTAATTTCTTTTATTGTTAAATAAGAAGGAAGTTTATTTTCTTTTTTTGGTAATTCAATTGATTTTAAAATATTATGATTGATATTTTCCGTTTCAAGAAAAATTAAAAAATTTTTAATACAAGAAATTCTACGATTTATCGTTTTAGATTTCATATTATTTAAAGATTGAGTATTAATAAATTCTTCTAAAGTATCTTTTGAAATCTCATCAGTATCAGAAATCTTTAATTCATTAGCAAAAATTATTAAATCTTGTTTATAACTTATCAAAGTATTTTGAGATAAATTTTTTTCAACTTTTAAATATTTTAAATATTTATTGAATGCTTCATTTATTTTCATATTTTTTAATATCACTTGCTCTTTTTACTACTTCTTTTTTAAATTTTCGATTAATCTCATTTATTAATAAGAATGTATCAGATTCTTTTTCGTTTTGTTCATAATTTTCAAAAGTCATTTGAGTATGTAAATTATATTTCTTTTTAAGATTTTTTGCAGTAAATCCAATCATTCTAATTTCAAAATTATTATATACATCATTAAATTTTTTAATTGTTTGATTTTTAATATATTCTTTATTGTTAGTATAATCATTAAAAGTTAAAGAATAGTTAAAAACTTTAAAATCACTATGACAATCTGCAGATTTTAATACTATATTTATTGTTTTTAATAAATAATCTTCTTTAATCATCTTATCCAAAACTTGATCTATTAATGTTGATAAATAAGTTTTAATATATTCTTTATCAGAAGTATCAAACATCAATGTTGAAGTTGTTCCTATTGATTTTGATTTTGGTATAAAATCATTTAATTTATCTGATGAATTGCCTTTTAAACAATCAATAATATGATTTTGAAGTTCTTTACTTAAAATTTCATCATCTAATTTATTTAAAATTATGGAATTATATAAATCACCAATTGTATATATTTCATGTTCATTTAATTTTGGAGTTGTTTTTTTACCAATTCCATAGAAATTTTCTATTTTTAATGGAAATAAAATTTTAGAAATATCTCTTTTTCTTATAATTGTTATACCTGAAGGCTTTTTATAATCTGAACCCATTTTTGCTAGAAATTTTGTGGACGCGATACCTATTGAGCATTGTAATTTAGTTTCTTTATATAACTTTTTTTGAAAAGATTTTAAAAATGAAACAATATCAAAATTAGGATTATTAACAAAATATGAAGTAACATCACAATAACATTCATCACATGAAATTTGCTCAATTTTAGGTGAAATTTGTTTTACTCTATAAATGAATTCATTAGATAATAAATTTATAAAATTAAAATCGACATCTTTAATTATTAAGTCTTTACATAATTGTTTTGCGTAAAACATTGGCATTCCTGAATGAATACCAAATTTTCTTGCTTCATAACTACAAGTTGAAACAATTCCTCCTCTTCCATCTACTCCTATTGCTAATGGTAAATTATTTAAAGAAGGATCTAAAATTCTTGCACAAGTAACAAAGAATTGATTTAGGTCAATATGTAAAATAACTTTACTCATATTTAAATTTATTTAACTATAATTTTTGCTTTTGCTTCTTCTATTTCTTTTGTTAATTCTTTTATTAAATTTTGTGCTTCTTCATTTAAAGAAATCATATCGTTTAATGAAACATTGTCAGAATTCATTTTTGTTACAATTTGATCTAATCTTTTCATTTTTTCTTCAAAAGTTAATTCTTTAGTCATATTATTTTTCTTCCTTTTTATTAATAATTACATCAATTTCTTTATCATAAAATACAATTTTTAAATCTTTATCATATTTTAATTTATTACTAGTTTTAATTACTTCATCTTTATCTTTTATTATTGTATATCCTTTTTTTAATACGTTTTTAGGATTTATATTATTTATTGTATTTTTATATAAATTTATTGTATTTTCTAAATTTATTAAATATTTATCATTGATGTTAGAAATTTTTTCTTTGTATTTTTCAATTTTGTTTTCAAAATTAAAATATAAATTATTAACATCTATAAAAATTTTATTACTTTTAATTTTATTTAAATCTCTTTCTAATATTATTATTTTATTATTTATTAATGAATAAGCATAATCAGAAGTTTGATTTAAATTTAAAAGAATATCATCTTTATTAGGAACCGCTAATTCACATGCTCCTGTTGGTGTGGATGAATATCCATCTGAAATTAAATCTACAATTGATTTATTAATTTCATGTCCTATTGCACTTAAAAATGGTGTTTTGATAGAAACTAATGCTCTAACAAGTTTTTCATCATCAAATGCTTCTAAATCTTCAATTGATCCACCACCTCTTGCAATAATTATTAAATCTAAATTTGAAGAATCAGCTTTAATAACATTTGATATTAAATCATTAACAGCTTCTTTTCCTTGTACTAGAGAATAAAAATAATGTATTTCAATAAGTGGCCATCTTCTTATTAAATTATATTCTAAGTCTTTAGCAGCAGCACTATTTTTACCTACAATTAAACCAATTTTATTTGGAAATTTAGGTAGCTCTTTTTTTCTAGAAATATCAAATAATCCTTCTTTATTTAGTTTTTCAATTAATTCAAATTTATTCTTTAAAATATCACCAAAACCATCTTTTTCAATTTTTTTAATTATAATTTGATAAGATCCAGATGGAGCGTATACTGATAAATTTCCTGTAATTATTATTTTATCACCGTCTTTTATATTTGTATCGCAATAATTAGCATCGTATTTAAAAAGAACACAAGAAATTACACTTGTGTTATCTTTAATTTTAAAATAATAATGACCACTATTATTTTTACCTTTAAAATTTGAAACTTCTCCTTTTACAGAAATATTTTTAAAAAAAGGAGCAGTTTCAAAAATTTCTTTAATTAATGTATTTAAATCGTTTACTGAATAAATTTTATTTTCCATCATTTAAACATTTATCTAATACAGCGTTAATAAATTTATAATCATCAGAATCGCCATATTTTTTAGCTAACTTAACAGCACAATCAATTACAATAGGTTTTTCAATATCTTGAACATATGTAAAATTACAATATGAAATAATTAATATTGATTTTATACAATAATTTAATCTTTCAAATTTCCATTTATTTAAATAAGGTTCAATATTATTAATAATTTCTTTTAAATTTTTTAATGAATAAATAATTATTTGCTTTAATAAAATTGGAGCGTCAGAATAAGGCATTCCTGTTACAGATTCTATTGTATTTTCTACATCTATTTCTAAATTACTATCAATACATATTAAAAATGAAGTCATTATTTGTAATGAATATTCATAAATTTTGTTACGTGAAGTTTCCATAATTATTTAGTTACCTTTTTACTAGAAAATTTAAATGTAACTTCAAAAGGAATTCCATCTAATAAAGCTAACATTTCGTCAGATAATAATTCATTAATTTCTTTTTTTAATTCTTCTTTATCAACATCTTTATTGTTTAAAGTTAAGTAGAAATTAAAAGAAATTTTATTGAATAAAACTGATGCACTACAATAATTCTTCTTTATATCATTTTTATCTTCTAAAGAATTACTTTTAACTTTACTTAAAACTTTATTTCCAATTGTTTCAAATACTTTTTTAGATAAACCTAAATTACAATTCTTTTTGTTTTGTTCTAATAAATAATAATTAATCATGTTCATCCTCCAAATTATCTAAAATAAATTTAGCAAAATCTTCTTTTGTAAATTTAAATTTTTTCAATAAATCTTTAAAGTTACCACTTGCACCATATGTATCAATTCCATAAGGATGATCACTAAATCTATACCATCCAAAAGTTGAAAGCATTTCTATTGAGAATACTTTATCTTTTTTACAACGAATAACTGATTTTTGATAATCTTTAGATTGTTCTAAAAATTTATTATATGAAGGCATTGATACAACATCTATATTTAAACCTTTTTCATTGAATAATAATTCTTTGGTTTCTAATGCTAAAGAAACTTCACTACCTGTAGCAATAATAGTAATGTCTGGTGCAGTATTTGAACTTGAAATGATATATGCACCTTTTTCAAAATCTCCATTATATAAACTGTTAGCTAATAAAGGTAAATTTTGTCTTGTTAAAATAATTGCAGTAGGTGTTTCTTTACTCTTTAAAGCCATTCTATAAGCACCATATGTTTCTTTTGCGTCACATGGTCTAATAACATTAAAATTAGGTAAAGAACGTAACATTGCAAGTTGTTCAATTGGTTCGTGTGTAGGGCCATCTTCTCCAACTGCAATTGAATCATGAGAATATAAGAAAATTTGAGGTAATTTCATCATTGAAGCCATTCTTAATGCACCTTTTGCATAATCACTAAATACTAAGAATGAACCTAAATAAGAACGTAATCCACCATGTAATAAAATACCATTTCCTGCTGCAGTCATTAAAAATTCTCTAATACCCCAATTGATATTTGTTCCTTTTGTATTGTCAAATGAATAAGTAGTTCCATTTTTTAAAGCAGTTTTAACACTACTTGCAACATCAGCACTACCTCCGATTAAAATATTATTTAAATTATCATGATAAAAATTCAATAATTTTCCACTAATATTTCTTGTAGAATCATCAGTAAATGTTGATACATCATATTCTAATTTATCAATAATTTCATCTAAATTATTAGAAGTTGCAATATCAAAATTATTAATTAATTCAGGTTTTTCTACTTTTAATTTTGTGTATCTATTAATATATTTTTCATAAATTTCAGTAGATCTTTTAATAAATGTATTTTTAAAATTTTCATAAATAGAATCTGGAATTTTAAATGGAGGATAGTCATAATTATAATTCTTTTTTGCGAATTCTCCATCTTCTACTCCTAAAGGAGCACCATGTGTTTTTGATGTACCTTGATTTTTTGAACCAAATCCAATAATTGTATTTAAAATAATTACAGTAGGTCTATTTTTTTCTCCTTTAGCGTTTTCTAAAGCTTTAGAAATTTCTTTTAAATTATTACCATTTTTTACATTAATAACATTCCAATTTGAAGCTAAAAAACGCATTTTAGCATTTTCAACATTAGATTGTCCTAATGGACCATCTAATGTAACGTTATTGCTATCATATAATAAAATTAATTTATTTAATTTATTAAAACCTGCAAAGCTAATTGCTTCTTGAGAAATACCTTCTTGTAAACAACCGTCACCACAAAAACAATATGTATAATGATTAATTAAATCTTCACCATATACTTCTCTTAAATGAGTTTCTGCTAAAGCCATACCTACTGCTTCTGCAATTCCTTGACCTAAAGGACCGCTTCCTGCATCAACACCATCTGTAACTTTATATTCTGGATGTCCAGGAGTAATTGAATCTGTTTTTCTAAAATTTTTAAGATCATTAACAGTTAAATTATATCCAGTTAAATGTAACATAGTATATAAAAGCATTGAACCATGTCCACAACTTAAAACTAATCTATCTCTATTTATCCAATTTGGTTTAAATGGATTAGAAACTAAAAAATCTTTGTATAAAACATACATTGCTGGAGCTAAAGAAAGACAAACACCAGGATGACCACTATTTGCTTCGTTAATTCCGTCGATGCATGTTGAACGAATAGCAGCAACTGTTAATTGATCAATATTTAATTTTTTTGCCATAGGTATTATTCCTCCTTTTTATAGATATCCTTTATACAAATTCCAAGATCATCTAATTGATCTTGATCAACATATCTAGGAGCATTTGTACATGGACATACAGCACTTAAATTTTTAGGGAAAGCAATGACATCACGTATATTTGTAGTTTGAGACATAATCATTGTTAATCTATCTAAACCAAAAGCCATTCCACCATGTGGAGGAGTTCCATATTTTAATGATTCAACGAAGAATCCAAATTTTTTCTCAATTTGTTCATCATTAAAACCTAAAATTTTGAAAATTCTTGCTTGTGTATCTTGATCATAAATTCTTAATCCGCCGCCACCAGCTTCATAACCATTCATAACAATATCATAAGTATAAGAATAAACATTATATGGTTCTGTTTCTAATTTATCTAAATCTTCGTCTTTAGGACGTGTAAATGGGTGATGACATGGTGTAATTTCGCCAGTTTCTTCACTCTTTTCAAATAATGGGAAATCTACTACCCATAATAAATCATATGTATTAGGTTTAATTAAATTTAATTCATTAGCTAATTGACTTCTTAAAGCACCTAAACCAAAATTAATGTTTCTAGCTATATTAGATGATGTTAAAAATAAAACATCATTATTATTTAAATTAAATTCTTTATTTAATAAATCTTTTTCTAATTCTGTTAAATGCTTTGAAAAAGAACCAGTTAATTCATTATTTTCTTTTTTAATGCATATAAAAGAATTTAATTTGAATTTTTTTGCTAAAAGATTATATTCATCTTGTTTCTTTCTAGAACAATTTTGAGCATAATTTTCAACTTTTAAACCTTTAATATATTTTGAAGTTTTAAATCCTTCAAATTCAGTATCACTAAATATATTTTTTAAATCGTGTAATTTTAAATCAAATCTTGTATCAGGTTTATCACTTCCATATTCGTTAACTGCAACATCATATGGCATTCTTCTTAAAGGTAATTCAACATCATAATTAATAACATCTTTATAAACTTTTTTAATAAATCCTTCCATTAAAGTTAAGAATTGATCTTGAGTTAAAAATGATGTTTCAATATCAATTTGAGTAAAATCAGGTTGTCTATCTGCACGTAAATCTTCATCTCTAAAACATCTAGCAACTTGATAATATCTTTCAAAACCAGCTACCATAAGCATTTGTTTATATAATTGAGGAGATTGTGGTAAAGCATAAAATTGTCCTTTATGAATTCTTGATGGAACAAGATAATCTCTTGCGCCTTCAGGAGTTGAAGGTGATAAATAAGGAGTTTCTACTTCGATAAAACCATTTTCATCTAAATATTCATGAGCACATTTTGTAATTTTTGATCTAATAATAAAGTTTTTTAACATATTAGGTCTTCTTAAATCTAAATATCTATATTTTAATCTAATATCTTCAAGTGCATCTGTGTTTTCAGCAATAATAAAAGGAGGTTGCTTACTTGTATTAATAAGTTCAACTTGATTTGCTATAATTTCAACTTCTCCTGTTTTTAATTTATTATTAGGAACATCTTTTTTTGATACGACACCAGTTATATTTAATATAAATTCATTTCTTATATCTGGTACTGTAACTTCATCTGTTTTTACGTTGATTTGAATAATTCCAGTTCTATCTCTTAAATCAATAAAAAGTAAGCTACCTAAATTTCTTTTTTTAGATACCCAACCAACAACAGATACAGTTTTTCCTACATCACTTAATCTTAAATCACCACAATAATTAGTTCTTTTAATTTCTTTTTCCATAATACACCTTACTTAAATTACAATATTCTTAATCGCAATTATTATCTAAATAATTAATTAAATTTCCAACATCAATTTCGTTTTGAACTTGAGTTTTTAAATTTTTAATTTTTACTTTATTATTTTTAACTTCATCTTCACCAATAATTAAAGCAAAATTTGCATTTCTTCTTTCAGCTTTTTTAAACATTTGAGAAAAATTTTTATTTTCTAAGCAAACTTCACATAAAAATCCATTTAATCTCAAACTATTGCATATTTCTAATGCTTGTTCTTGATAATTTCCAATAGGCATTACATAAATATCAATATGATTATCAATTTTACCTTCAAATAAATTGTCTTCTGACATTACAGTTGCAAGTCTTTCTATTCCAAATGCTAATCCTACACCTTCACAATCTTTAGGACCTCCGACTTCATTAATTAATTTATTATAATGTCCACCAGCTCCTAAAGCACCCAAAGACTTTCCACTTGAAGTAGTGTAATGATATTCAAATACACAATCGCTATAATAATCTAATCCTCTAACTAAATTATTATCAATTTCGTATGGGATACCTAATCTTTCTAATTCATTTAAAACAATGTTAAATTTATTAATGGATTCTTCTGTTAAATAATCTCCAATTTTTGGAGCATTTTTAATAATTTCTGAATCAGCATCAATTTTACAATCTAAAATTCTTAATACATTTAATTTAAATCTTTCTTTACAATCTTCACATAAAGAATCTAATTTATCTTTAAAATATTCTCTCAATGCATTTTTATAATTATTTCTGCTTACTTCGTCACCTAATGTATTAATTTTTAAATTAATATTATTAAAACCTAGCATTTTCAAAGCATTATATCCAAAACTTATAATTTCTGTATCACGATATGGAGAATTAACACCAATACATTCAATTCCAAATTGATTAAATTGACGATATCTTCCTTGTTGAGGTCTTTCATATCTAAAACATGGTCCAACATAATAAGCTTTGATAGGATAATCTTGCATAGCAAGTAATTTATTATTAACGATTGAACGTGCAATACCTGCAGTAATTTCAGGTCTTAAAGTAATACTTCTACCAGCTCTATCATCAAATGTATACATTTCTTTTCTAACAATATCTGAACTATCTCCAACAGATCTTGAAAATAATTCACTATGTTCAATTACAGGTGTTCTAAATTCTTTAAAATTATAAGTTTCAGCAACTTGAATTAAAATTTGTTCTATATAAGTATATTGATCTGCTTCATCAATAATTATATCGTGTGTTCCTTTAACTAAATTAAACATTATAAATTCCTCTTTTTTCTCATATAATATGATATAAAAAATACATCAAAAAATCAATAAAACCAGTTTATTAAGATTTTATTTTAATGTGTTACTCTTTTTATATCGAAAACATCTTTTAAACCTTTAATTGATTGAAAAACTTTATCTAATTTATCTTTATTTTCAACATAAATTTGACAAGAAACAACACATGTAATGCCATCATTCATGATTTTACCATTAATTTCAGTACATTTTACTTTAAGGGATGCAAATAAATTTAATACATCACTTATTAATGCGTTTCTATCATTAGAAAATATTTGTATATCAACAGGATAAGTTCCTTTTAAATTATTTTTCCAATAAACATCAATTAAACGTTGTTTTTCTCCATGTATATTAGGACATTCCGATCTATGAACAGTTACTCCATTTCCTTTTGTAACATATCCAATGATATTATCACCAGGAATAGGTGTACAACAATTTCCTAAAGTAATTTTAATACCATCACCATTTTCAACATAAACAGGGAAAGTATCGTTATTATATTCTTCTTTTTTAGAAAGATAGATTTCATTTTTCTTTTTAATATTTAAAAAAGAACCAATTGCTCCTGGAGCTGGATTGTGTAATGAAATAGCAACGAATAAATCGTCTAAAGTTTCACAATGGTAATTATTTAGGACATTTTCAGTATTTAATAAGTTATACATTTCTTGTTCAGAAACTCCACGATCTTTTAAATAATCAATCATGATTGTTTTTCCACGAACAATTTTCTCTTCTTTTACTAAATTTTCATTTTTCTTTTGTAATGCCTTTTTAATTTTACTTTTAGCTGAAGATGTTTTAACAATATTTAACCATTCTTCATTTGGTCCACTTGCGTTCTTACTAGTTTTTATTTCACAAATATCACCAGTTTTTAATTTTGTGTTTAAAGGTACAAGAGTTCCATTAACAATAGCACCAATACAAGATTCTCCGATTTTACTATGTATTTTAAATGCTAAATCTAATGGAGTTGAACCGTTAGGTAAATCAATAACTTTTCCTTTTGGAGTAAATACATAAACATTCGCTTCAAAAATATCATTATTTAATGTATTTAAATATTCTTTAGCTTCTGCATTTTCTTGATCATTACTAATTGAAACGAAGTCTCTAAACCAATGTAATTGTTCTTCAATTTCTTTTTGTTCTTGTTTAGCATTATATTTTCCACCTTCTTTATAACGCCAATGAGCAGCAACACCACTTTCTGCAATTTCGTCCATTTCTTTAGTTCTTATTTGAACTTCAAAGACATTAGCGTTTCCATCAATAACTGAAGTATGTAATGATTGATACATGTTAGGTTTAGGCATAGCAATATAATCTTTAAATCTTCCAGGAATTGGTTTAAAGTTTTGGTGAATAATACCTAAAATTTCATAACAATTAATTTCAGTTTCAGTAATAATTCTTAACGCTAAAACATCATAAATTTGATCAAATGAATGATGTTTTATATACATTTTTTTATAAATAGAATAAACTGATTTAATTCTTGATTCTATTTCAAATTTAAAATTATGATTATATAAAATATCTGCAATTTTCTTTTTTAATGAATTTAAAGATGCACTTCTATTTTTAATTCTTTCATTTAAAAGCTCTGTAATTTCTTTGTATTCTTCACTTTTTTCGATTTTTAATGATAAATCTTCTAATTCACTTTCAACACGATATAAACCTAAACGGTGTGCAATTGGAGCAAAAACTTCTAAGGTTTCTTTAGCCATTGCGTGTTGTCTTTCTGGTTTTAAAGCTTCAATTGTTCTTAAATTATGTAATCTATCTGCTAATTTAATAATAATAACACGAACATCTTTTGCCATTCCTAAAAAGATTTTACGATGATCTTCTGCTTCAAATTCTTCTTCAGTTCTTTTTGATAATTTTAATCTTTGAATTTTTGTTAATGAATCTACAATTCTTGCACATTCGCTTCCAAACATTTTTTTAATGTCTTCAATTGAAGTATCTGTATCTTCAACAACATCGTGTAAAAACGCACTAGCAATTGTTACAGGACCTGATTGTAAAGTTGCACAAATATAAGCTACTTCAATTAAATGATGTACATAAGGTTCACCACTTTTTCTAAAAATACCATCATGTTTTTTACAAACAAAATCATAAGCTTTTCTAATCATTTTATGATCATCTTCATTATGAATATATAATGAATATATTGCTTTGACATCTTCAAAAGAATGCATTGGATAACCACCATTTGGTTTTAAAACATTATTTTCTTCTTTTATTATTTCTTTTTTATTAACAACATTTTCATTTAAATCATTTTTAATGTTTAATTCTAAATCATTTAACTTAATATCCATTTTAAACCTCTTTACTAACAATATAATTATAACTCTTAAAATCAATACTTACTAAACTTTTAAATTCAGTTTTCTCAATATTACCAATTAAATCAACATATTTATTATCTAAAATCTCTTTTGGAAACGAAAAATATAAAATTTTTGAATTTTTTCCCACTTTCATAATGATATGATTATTATCTTTACTAAAAGTAAAACTTTTCGTAGAAATATTTTTAATTATAAATAATGGTTTTTTAAAATCTTGACCAAATGGCTTAAATGAATTTAAAATTTTAAAATTTTCAAAATTTAAATCTTGATAAGAAATTTCTACATATTTTTCATTATAATTTTCTACTTGATTTAAAAATAGTTCATTTAATTTATTTTTAAAAATATTAATATTTTCTTCTTTAATTGTAAATCCTGCTGCTTGAGAATGACCACCATAAGTAATTAATAAATCACTTATCGAACTTAATGTTTCGCTTAAATTTCCATGTTTTGATAAAATTCTAGCACTACCTTTATAAATATCATTTGATTTAGTTAATATAAAAGTAGGTTTTTTTGTAATATCAAGAACTTTATTAGCTACTAATCCTATTAAGCCTTCTTCAATATTTAAAATTAAAAAATTAACATTATCATTATTTATATATAAATTATAATCAAAATCGTTAATAATCTTTTTTCTTTCTTCATTATTATGATTAATCCAATCTATTAATAATTCATCATCTTGATTATCATTTACTAAATATTTAACAATTCTTAAATTAGTATTATCATTAATTAATCTTCCAATTGAATTAATTTTAGGTATAAATTGACTATTTAAATCATCTTCATCATATTTTTCTTTTTTGTTTTTAAATAAATTTATAATTTTATTAAATTTATTATTATTTAAAGAATCAATTCCTAACCTAACGATATTTCTATTTAAATCAATAAGTGGCATAGAATCAGATAAAATTGAAATCGCACCTAATGTTAATAGATATTCATTTACTTCGTTAAGTAAAAAGTAACTGAATATAAATGATAATGCACCTGCTGATATATTGTGTGATGCAATATTTGATAATTTCCAATGAATAATAGAATCTGCATTTGGAATCTTTTCTTTAATTTCATGATGATCAATTATTAAAACTTTTAAGCCGTTATTTTTTAAATAATTTATTTGTTCATTTAAAGTAATTCCATTATCTACTAAAATAACTAAATTATAATTTGATTTTACTATTTTTTCGGCGTTTTCTAAAGTTAATCCATATCCATCATTTTTTCTTTTAGGAATATAATAAAAAGAATTATATTTTTTTAATTTTATTGCTAAATATATAATTGCGGTAGATAAAATTCCATCACAATCATAATCTCCATAAATCAATATTTTTTCATTATTATTTATAGAATCATTTAATATTTTAACAGATTTTTCTAAATCAATATTATTTTTAAAACTATCTAAAAAAGCATAATCAACATTATTGATTATTTTTTTATTATATTCATCAATGTTTAAATTAAAATTTAATAATAATTTTTCTAAAAAATTCATATAAAACAATAAAAGCGGGATTTGCCCGCTTTTATAATAAACTAATCATTAATTCCAATAAATATTGCTTCTTCAGGGCCATCATCATTTTTAGTTTTATTCTTTTTCTTTTTATTTTCTCTATTAAATAATCCTTTAAATTTCATGAAAATTTTATTAAAGAATAATTCTATGTTAATTGAACATGCTTTTTGAAGAATTAATATAACAACAAAGCCAATTAATAATAATATTAATAAATAAGTGTCTAAACTTGATGTAAAGAACATTGAAATTACCATTAATCCTAAAATTAATAATATAGAAGCATTAAATGGATAATAATCATTAAATCCTACTTCATATGCATCACGTCTTAATTCTAAAGTATTAAGATCTTTTTTACCTTCTTGCATAATTTCCTTTTCTTTATTGTAATAAATTACAGTTGTTATATATCCTAATACTGTTAATAATAAAGCACCTAAAGTAATAACCGATCCAAATGGAGCGTTACATAATGAGAAAATACCAACGACGATAGTAATACTTCCACCAATTAAAATAATAGATGCTAAAGTTTTTGATAATCCAAATCTAATTAGCATATATATACTTGTAACAGCAATTCCAATACTTACAAATAATAAAACATAATAATTATTAGAATCGTTAGTAGCATTATAAATACTATTAACACTTATTTTTGAAGTAGAAATAACATTATTAATTGAAATATCTACAGCTTTTTCTAAAGTTGATTCAACTAAATTTGAATCATTATCTAAATAATAAGCTTTGTCATCAATGTTATATTTTCCATCTAATGTAATTACATAATAATATTCTTTATTAGTAACGCTATTAATAATGTAAGAATAATTATATGTTTTTACATCAGGAGATTTACAAATTGATTTATTTTCATTTATAAATACTTTTTCTTTTAAAATTGATGAAATTGTATCAATATTATTTTCAATTTCAGTTTCATCATCTTCTGTAATATTTTGTTTATCAATTCTAATAACAAGTTCAGTATTAGATTGAGTTGATGATGAATTATAAATATTTCCTCTGATTAATTGGAAAGAGGTTAAACCTGCAACAGAAGCAACTAATAAAATAGCACCAATAATACTTACAATTTTATATGTTTTTTTAGGTTGTTTTTTATTAAATTTTTCAAAATATGTAGGTTTTTCATCTTTTGATAAATTTGGAATTTCTTTTTTATTAACACCAATTAAATTTAATTTTTTATTTACAATTGATGAATTATAAATTAACCAACTTAATGGTCTTAAAATTGCCATATTTAATATAATATTTAATATTGAACCAACAATTAATAATGATCCAAATGACATTAAATTAGAAGTAGGAATTAAATAACTTGTAATTCCTAAAATCATTGTAATAATGCTTATATCAAATTGAATCATGAAAGAACGTTTACTTCCTTCTTGATTAGCTTTTTTAATATTTTTACCTTTATATAATTCATTATTTGCTTTCTTGAAATAAATAACACCTGAGAAAATAGAAACAACCATTAATGTTAAATAACCAATAATTGCACCAACATTAAATTCACTACCAAATAAATTAAATAATCCAATAGATGAAATTAACATTGCAAATGAATTAATAATAACAGTAATTCCATTTAATCCAAAATGTAAACATAAGAATAATGAAACGATTACAATAGCAATAAATGAAGCGATAAATAAAGAATTTGTCCAATTTATTTCATTCATATAAACTAAATGATCTAAGAATGGAGAAATAATACTTGTATAAGCGTTTGTTCCACTAGTGTTAACTAATGTAATTTCTTGAGAATATGTAGATGAATTGAATTTATGCATCCATATATTTGCTTTTTTATATGCTAATACTCTATCAGTTTCAACTGAACCATAAGTATTTGATGATGAATCTAAGTTATAACCACCAAAGAAAATTTCTTCATATACTTTATTTTCTTGATCAGTAGCACTTAAAGATGAATCATAATCCCAATAAATTGATGATGCACTACTTGAATCATATGAAAATAAAATATGATTCTTTGTTAAAGCTTTATCTAAATATGGAGATCCATCACTACTTAATAAAGTTTCAATTTTCATACCAGTTAACCAGTTATTTAAAATATAAACTTTATTGATTGTTGTATCAGTTTCTTCTTCATCATCTTCTAATGTAACATAATTATTAATTGAAGTTGTTGATGAACTTGAACTTGTTGCATTTTTTGCAGTTGTAACAACGTTTTTGAATTCTTCAGGATTTTTTAATTTTACAACAACATAAGGATAATTATCTTTATATTCAATTCTTGCACTTCCTGATTCAAAAAAGTTATCATTTCCAGTATTTTCTTTTATTTGAATAGAATCTTTACCTACAACAACATCTTCTTTATAAGTTGATGCTTTGAATGACCAAGAGAAATTTAAATATGATGAAATATCATCATATAAACTTGTGCTTGTTTTAAAAGTAACTTTAATAGTATCAAAACCACTAGTTTCTAATTTATAATTAGTTACATCAGCATAAGATAATCTAGATTTAAATTCATTTACAACATCTTCTAATATTTCTTTTTTAGTATCATCGTTTTCATTTAATTCTTTAGTAGTTCCATCAGAATTTAAAAGATTGTAATTTTTTTCACTAATCTTATAAACATAAGTTCTACCAGCAGAATAATCACCAGTTCCATTTACAGTTTTTAAAGCAGGAATCATACCTACTAAACATGCAAGTAACATCGATGCTGTTAATGATATATATGCAATAATTCTTTTCATTTTAACGCCTCAAAAAATAATTTATATACAAAATATAAATATGTTTTTAATTATAAATAAAATTATAAAAAAATACAATATAATTAAATACTTTTATTAATTATTTTTTCGTAATAATTAATTCCTTTATCGGTTAATTTTCTTCCTCTTTTTGTACGGATAATTATACCTAAATATACTAAATATGGTTCATTAATTTTTAATAAATTATTAGGGTTTTCATTTATAGAAGCTGCAATTGAAGAAATTGAGCATGGTTCATTATTATATAGATTATATAAAACATCAATCATTTTAATGTCTTCCTCGTTTAATCCATATTCATATATTTTTATAATATTAAAAAAATTAATAATATTATTTTGATTTAAATTTGATATTTTATAATAATCTAAATAATCTTTTAATCTTAATGAAATATTATTAGCGATTCGAGGAGTATATCTACATCTTTTTGATACAAAATCAACTATTTCTTCACTTGAATTAATATTTAAATTTTTAAAATTATTATAAATAATATTTTTAATATCTAATAAACTATAATATTTAAAATTATAAATAATAGAAAATCTACTTCTTAACGCAAAAGAAATATTTCCTGCATTTGTAGTAGTACCTATCAAAGTAAAATTTGGAATATTATATTTTAAAATTTTATTTGATTCATCTGATTTATAAACAATCGATAAAGTAAAACTTTCCATAACTTCATATAAAGTTTCCTCTATTTCAATTGGTAATCGATGAATTTCATCTAGTATAACAACATCATTTTCTTTTATATTAGATAATAAATTAATTAAATCCGATATTTTTTCTAATGTTGGAGCATTAATTTTAATGAAATTTGAATTCATTTCATTAGCGATAATTTTTCCAATTGTTGTTTTTCCAAGCCCTGGAGGACCATATAATAAAATATGACAAAGCGAAGAATTTCTCTTCTTTGATCCATATATTGATATTTTTAATTGATTTATTAAATTTTCTTGACCTATAAAAGAATCAAAACTATCAACATTAAAATTATTATATTCCATTCTTGTTTAACCTTTTAATAGAGAATTCAATTAATTCTTTTTCATTATTAATACAAGTATTTTCTAATAAAATTTTTTTAATATTATTATCAGAATATCCTAATTTTATTAATGTTTCGTAAGTGTTTTTAATTACTTTGTCATTTAAGTATTTTTTTGAAAATTTAGGATATAATTTCGATACAAAAATTTCTGCATTTGAAGAAATTCCTGATATTTTTCTTAATGAATCAATATCTTTTTTTAAAATAAGATCTTTAAAATTTAATGGATCAATATTTTTTAAAATATTAAGAGCTTTTTTAGGTCCATATCCATTTAAAGAAATAATTAACAAAAAATATTCATATTCTGTATAATTATTAAATCCAAATAATGAAATATTATTTTCATTTAAATAATCATAAACATAAATTTCATAATTTTGATTTAAAATATAAAATTTAGGATTTGAAACAAATACTTCAAATCCTAAATTATTAACATCAAAAATAATAAAATTATTATTAATTTCAATAACTTTTCCGTTTAATTTTTTTAACATTTTTATTCAAAATATTCAAAAACAAAATCATCAAGATATACTGAATCTCCGTCTTTTGCGCCAGCATTTTTTAATGCTTCATCGATTCCTATTTTATTTAAGTAAGTTAATAATTTCATCATACCTTCATCGGTTGTTAAATTAATTAAATGATATGTTCTTATTACTCTATCACCAAGAATTCTATAAGTATTTTCATTTTCTTTAACAATATTAAATAATTCTTCTTCAGATTCAAGATTATAAATTTTTTCTTTATCTTCCTCTTTATAAATAGGGAATATTGGAGCATTTTGCAATTCTTCATAAGCTTTATATAAAACCTTATTTAAACCTTCTTCTACAATTGCGGATATTGGATAAACTTCCTTTTTAACTTGTTCTTTGAATTGTTCTAATTTTTGAATAGAACCTTCTTCATCCATTTTACTAGCAACAATAATTTCAGGTTTCTTTTCAAGATTCATACCATAACTTTCTAGTTCTTCTCTTATAATTTTATAATCATTATAAGGATCTCTAGATGATGACATATCTACCATATGGATTAAAACTCTTGTTCTTTCAATGTGTCTTAAAAACATTAAACCTAATCCTTTTCCAAGATGTGCACCTTCAATTAATCCTGGCATATCTGCTAAAACAAAGCTACTACCATTATCTAATGATACAACACCTAAATTTGGAACAATTGTTGTAAAATCATAATCACCAATTTCAGCTTTACAATTACTAACACAACTTATAAATGTTGATTTACCAACACTTGGAAAACCAATAATTCCAACATCTGCTAATAATTTTAACTCTAAAATTAATCTTTTTCTTTCTCCAGGAAGTCCATTTTCAGCGATTTTAGGTGCTTTATTACGAGCATTTTTGAATGCTGCATTTCCTCTTCCACCTCTTCCACCTTTTGCTATTAAAAAGGTTTGTCCTTCTTCTGAAAAATCAAATAAAAATTGATGATTCTCTTCTAAAAATACAACAGTTCCAACTGGTACATCGACATAAATGTCTTCAGCTTTTCTACCATATTGATTTTTAATATTTCCTTTTTCTCCATCGTTTGCTATAAAAGTTTTGGAAAATCGGAAATTTACTAATGTAGATGCATTTTTTGTAGCACGAAAATAGATAGAACCTCCTCTACCACCATTTCCACCACTTGGACCTCCATTTGGTCTAAATTTTTCATGAATAAAAGCGATAGCACCATCTCCACCTTTTCCACTTCTTACTTCTATAATTGCACGATCTATAAACATAAAAATTTACCTTTTAAAATAAAAACCACCTAAACTGGTGGTTTTTAAAACTATTTACTTAATTCGTAAACGCTAACACGTTTTTTATCTTTTCCAACTCTTTCGTATTTAACGATACCTTCTTTTAAAGCAAAGATTGTATCATCGCTGCCTTTTTTAGTATTGATCCCTGGATAAATTTTTGTTCCGCGTTGTCTATAAATAATTGCACCAGCTTTACAAAATTGACCATCACTTCTTTTAGCACCTAAACGACGACCAGCACTATCACGACCATTCTTAGTACTACCAACACCTTTATGTGAAGCAAAGAGTTGTAAATCAAGTTCAAAATTAAATTTCATACTTTTTACCATCCTTTTTCATTTTTTTCAATTTTAATATATTTAGGAAATTTAAATTCAATATTTTTCAATTGAACTAACATTGTTTCAAGAACAATTTGATCATGCATATCTATAAAGCTATTTGTATCAAATTCTATATGTCCTTTTTCAATTTTCACTAAATATTTTTTAACATTTTTCAATGCATTTAATCCACCTATTGTACATAAGCTTACTGCTGAACAAACGATATCTTTCCCTTCTTCAGCAAAATCAGCATGTCCAATAACTGATATTTTGAGAATTGAATTGTTAATTTCTAAATACTTAATATTAATCATTAAGCATTAATACTTGTGATTGTTAAACAAGTATAAGGTTGTCTGTGACCATATGATCTATGATAATTAGTTTTTGCTTTATATTTGAAAACATCAATTTTTTTGCCTAAGCCTTGTTTTTCAACTTTAGCAACAACTGTAGCACCTTTAACGAAAGGATCGCCAGCTTTGATAGTTTTATCAGCAACTAATAAAACTTTATCAAATGTAAATTCTTTACCTGCTTCAGCTTCTAATTTTTCAACATAAATTTTTTGACCAACTTCAACTTTAAGTTGTTTTCCACCAGTTAAAATAATAGCGTACATCTTTCTTCCTCCTATTTTTTAAAAAATTACTCGCTTTCGAGGCACTTTTTTCAAAGTTTAAAACCTCTTTAATGCGGTTGTAGCTAAAAATAGAGTTACAACATTATAAATATATCATAATGAAAAGAATAAGTAAAGTAAATTTTAGTTTTTTAACCCCATTGGAATTGATATCCACCAGGTAATTTAATATTTCCTTCTTCTGAAGTAAAGAATCGATAAATTGCAACAGCAAGTAAACCAATCGCCATAATTGCAATAACTGTTGCAAGAGAAATTGGTTCACCTGGTCTTATTGATTCTAATTCTTCTAAAGATAATTTTGTTTTGTACATTTTTACCTCCTTATATATCAAGAAGGTGTTAAAAAATAAAATTTACAAATTATTTAATTTTTTTTAAAATTTCTTCTTTTTGTGATAAATAATTTTGATATTTATTTTTTTCTAAATTAACTTTTTCTTGTGAAGCTTTTGATAAGAAATTTTGATTATTTAATAAGTTTTCACTACGTTTAATTTCGCTTTCAATTTTTTGTAATTGTTCTTGTAATTTTTTGTTTAATTCTTCTTTATTGATATTATCATCGATATAAATAACTAAATTATTTAAAACAATACTATTCATATCTTTATAATCTTGATTTACAAATTCTAATGAAGATGCAA
This sequence comes from bacterium, assembly GCA_963605025.1. Classification (GTDB taxonomy): domain Bacteria; phylum Bacillota_I; class Bacilli_A; order RFN20; family CAG-826; genus Onthovivens. The sequence continues at coordinate 42,745 of CAVCSZ010000006.1, forward strand.
ATGTGAATCTAGCAATGTATTCTTTTAAAGATGTTAAATCAATTTTAGAATTAATTTTTAAACTCAATTTATGATTTGGAGTTAATGAATTTTCTACTTTATATGCTCTAATTTTTTCGATAATATTTTTAACTGAATTGATTCTTTCAATTATTAAATTATTATCTTTATAATCTTTAAATAAAGGATATGTTTCAAGCATAATAGATTCTTTATGTTTGCTTAAATTTAAATATATTTCTTCACTAATAAATGGAGCAAATGGATGAATAATTATACAAATATCTTTTAATGTTTTAGTTAATGTATAATAAACGCTTTCTTTATTAAATGAATCTTCTTGTAATGAAACTTTAGATAATTCAATATAGAAATCACAGAAAGTATCATAAACAAAATCATATAAAATACTACTTGCTATACCAAATTCATATTTTTCCATAGCTTGAGTAACTTTTAATGTTGTTTCATCAAGTTTTAAAAGAACATATTTATCTAAATCGTTTAAAGAATCAAAATCTAATTCTTTAAATTCATAATTTTCAGGAATATTCATTAAAGCAAATCTAGCAACATTCCAAATTTTATTTAAATATTGATTAGCAGCTTTAACTTTTTCTTCACTATATCTCATATCAAGACCAGGAGCTGCTGTTGTTGATAAGAAATATCTTAAACTATCTGTACCATAATCTTCGATTACTTTAACAGGATCAATACCATTTCCTAAAGATTTTGACATTTTTCTACCTTGTGAATCTCTAACAATTCCATGTATTACAACATCTTTGAAAGGTATATTATTTGTAAAATGTAAACCTTGGAAAATCATTCTTGAAACCCAGAAGAAAATAATATCATATCCTGTTACTAAAGTATTTGTAGGATAATAACGTTTATAATCTTCACTTTCATTTGGCCATCCTAATGTTGCAAATGGCCATAAAGCACTTGAAAACCATGTATCTAAGACATCTTCATCTTGATAATAATCACTTCCTGGAGAAGTTTTAGATACAACAATAGAAGTTGGATCATCTTTTTTATACCATACTGGTATTCTATGTCCCCACCATAATTGACGAGAAATACACCAATCATCTATATTTGATAACCATCTTGTTAAGACGTTTTCAAATCTTGGAGGATAAAAATTAACTTTATTTTCAGTTTGTTGATTTTTTAAAACACGATCTGCTAATGGTTGCATTTTTACAAACCATTGTTTAGATAAAATTGGTTCAACAATAGCGTCACTTCTTTCGCTATGACCAACATTATGCATAATTTTTTCAATTTTTATTAAATCACCATTATTTTTAATATCTTCAACTAATGTTTTTCTACATTCTTCACGAGTTAATTTTGAATATTTTCCAAGACCATCAATCATAGTTCCATCAATATTCATAATAACAGGATGATCAAAACCATATTTTTCACCAATGATAAAATCATTTGGATCATGAGCTGGAGTACATTTCATAGCACCAGTTCCAAAATTAATATCTACATATTCATCAGCAATAACAGGTAATAAATCTCCATTTGCAGGATTTATAACTTTTTTACCAATAATATCTTTATATCTATCATCATTTGGATTTACAACAATACAAGTATCTCCAAACATTGTTTCAGGTCTAGTTGTAGCAATTTCTAAGAATTTTTCTTTATCATGTTCAAATCTATATTTAAAATAATAAAAACTACCTTCTTCTTCTTTATAATTAATTTCAATATTACTTAATGCAGTTTTCATTTGAGGATCATAATTAACAATTCTTGTTCCTTGATAAATTAATCCTTCATCATATAAAGTTTTAAAAACAGTAAAAACAGCATCTTGGAAGCCATCATCTAAAGTGAATCTTTCTCTACTATAATCAATCATTAAACCCATTTTTTCCCATTGAGAATGAATGATATCACTATGTTCTTCTTTCCATTTAAATGCTTCTTTTAAGAATGCTTCTCTTCCAATATCATATCTACTAATACCTTCAGATTTTAATTTAGCATCAACTTTTGCTTGAGTAGCAATTCCTGCATGATCAACTCCAGGAAGATATAAAACATCAAAACCTTTTAATTTTTTATATCTTGCAATAATATCTTGGAAAGTATTATCAATTGCGTGACCAATATGTAAAACACCAGTTACATTTGGTGGAGGAATAACCATTGCAAATGGAAGTTTAGATGTATCACCTGCTTTAAAATATCCAGCGTCTTTCCATTTTTTTACTCTTCCTTCTTCTATTTGTTTAAAATCATATCTTTTATCAAGCATATTTTTACCTCTTTACATATTGATTTAATTTATCTATAAAATTATTTAATAGTTTTCCATTTTTTATACTAACTAAAAAATAATTATTTTTATTAAATTCATTAAAACTTTGAATTAAGTTTTTTTCTATTTTTGACCTTTCACTCATATTTGCTTTATCAGCTTTAGTCATAACAATAATGAATGGTATATTATTAATTTTTAAAAAATCATATAACATAACATCTTCCTCATTTGGTATTCTTCTACTATCAAGTAAAAAAATAACAACTTTTAAATTAGGATTATTACTTAAATAATTTTCAAGCATATCTCCATAAAATTTATAATCTTTTCCTTTTTCGCTAGAAAATCCATAACCTGGAGCATCTACTAGATAAAATAAATCATCTATTAAATAATAATTTAATAATCTAGTGTGCCCAGGTTTACTTGATACAAATGCTAATTTTGAATTATTTGTTATAGCATTTATAAGTGAAGATTTTCCAACATTACTACGTCCAACAAAAAGAACCTCGTTTAATTTTAAACTAGGAGCATCAGTTTCAAAGTTAACAACTGATTTAATAAATTTTGCTTTTTTGTAGTAATTTATTTCATTCATATAATTTATTTTTTTGTAAAACAAACTTCAATTGCATCATCTACATTATTCATGTAAACAATATTTAAATTATTTTTAATTTCTTTTGGAAGTTCTTCGATATTTTTCTTGTTTAATTTTGGAACAATAATAGTTTTTATTCCACTTCTTAATGCTGCAAGTGATTTTTCTCTTAAACCACCAATTGGTAAAGCATGGCCTCTTAAATTGACTTCACCAGTCATAGCAATATCACATGATACAGGTTTTTTACTTAAAGCACTTATAATTGCAGTTGTAATTGCAATACCAGCACTTGGACCATCTTTTGGAATAGCACCTTCAGGAACGTGAATATGAATATCATTTTTTGTAAATAATTTAGGATCTATTTCATATTTTTTTGCGTTAGCTTTTACATAATCTAAAGCAATAGAGCAAGATTCTTTCATAACATTTCCTAAATTACCAGTTATAATTAATCCACCTTTTCCTTCAAAATAATTTACTTCAATAGGTAAAATATCTCCACCATATTGAGTATAAGCAAGTCCAGTTACAATTCCAACTTGAGATTTTCTTTCTTTTTCAGTATTATCAAATATTTCAACACCTAAATATTTTTTAACTTTTTTAACATCAATATTTAATTTAATATCATTTTCATTTTTATTTAATTCTTCAATAATACCTTTTCTTAAACATGTTCCAATTTTTCTTGATAAATCTCTAACACCAGCTTCACGAGTATATCTTTCGATTATATATTCGATTGCTTCTTTTGAAAAATTAATATTTTCAGGAATTAAACCAATATTTTTACATTCTTTTTTAATTAAATGTTTTTCACCAATATTTTCTTTTTCAAATAAAGTATATGAATCAATTGGTATTAATTCTAATCTATCTCTTAATGGTTCAGGAACATTTTCAAGATAATTACAAGTACAAATAAATAATACTTCACTTAAATCTATTTCTACTTCAATGTAGTTATCTCTAAAATGTGAATTTTGTTCAGGATCTAAAACTTCAAGTAATGCACTTGCAGGATCACCTTTAAATGAATTTTGTGATAATTTATCAATTTCATCTAAACACATTACTGGATTTTTAACGCCAGATTTTATTAATGAAGAAATGATTCTACCTGGTTTACTTCCAACATAAGTTCTTCTATGACCTCTAATTTCGCCTTCATCGCTAATTCCACCTAAAGAACATTTAATAAATTCTCTTCCTAAAGCTTTTGCGATAGAAATTGATAAAGATGTTTTACCAGTTCCTGGAGGACCATAAAAACATATAACAGGAGCTTTGAGATTACCATTTAATTTTTTAATTGCAAGATATTCTAAAATTCTTTCTTTAGCTTTATCAAGTCCATAATGATCATCGTCTAAAACTTTTTTAGAATTTTTTAAATCATCATTATCTTTTGTAACTTTATCAAATGGAATTTTTAATAATGTATCTAAATAATCTAAAATTAAACCATATTCTAATGTACCATTTGGAATAGCATTTAATCTTGATAATTCATAATTAACTTTTTCTTCTACTTCTTTTGGTAATTTTAATTTAGAAGCCTTTTCTTTAATTTTATCTTCTTCAGATTCATTTCCTTCATTTAATTCATCTTTAATTGCTTTTAATTGTTCTCTTAAATAATATTCTTTTTGTTGTTTTTGAGAATTTTCTTTAACAGTTTCTTGAATTTTATTATCAATTTCAACTCTTAATTTTACAATTTCAAAATCTTTTATTAAAAGTTCAATTCTTGATAAAACATCTTTTGCTTCTAATAATTCTTGTTTTTTTAAGTAATCAAGTTTAATTGCGGATGAAAATAAATATGATAAATCTAATGCATTTAAACCTTTTTCAATTGAATCATAGAATTTTTTAGGTTGTTTTCCAAAGAAAGTTTCAAGAGTTTCATTTTTAAAATATTCTGATAATTTTTCAACATAAATTTGTTCAACATTTAAATCATCACTTGTAACATCAGGATATTCAATTGCTTTAGCGTATACCGCTTTATTATTAGTTTGTAATTCTTTAATTAAAACTCTTGAGTATGGATGTAATGAGACTCTTAAAATATTGTTATTATAAGAATCTTGTTTTATGATTTTACACTTAGTACCTACTAAATAAATATCATTGATATCATTTACTTCTTCTAATTTTAAATCTTTTTGACTGACAACATATATTTCTTTTTTAGTATTTAAAGCGTCTAAAAGAGAGTTTTTAGAAAACTCTCTTTCAACGTAAACTATATTATCATTATTTGGATAAAGGACTAAACCTCTTGTAATTAGGATAGGCAATAATTCTTCTTTAATTTCATTCATTATGAATGTGTCCTCCTTTAATAATATAAATTAAATTTAATTATTTTGATTTTTTATCTGATGCTTTTTTTGGAGCAGCTTTTTTAGCAGGAGCTTTTTTTGGAGCAGCTTCTTTTTTAGCAGTTTCTTTCTTTTCTTCTTTGACTTCTTTATTATTTCCTAAGTTATTTAAAATAATAAATCTTTCAATTTTATTTTGATATAAATTATTTGCTAAACCACTTTCATTAGCACCTAAAGCTTTTTTAATATCTTCAACTTTCATACCATATTTATTAGCTAAATCAGCATAATAAGCTTCGATATCATCTTTTGTAATTGTTAAATGTTCAGCTCTTCCAATTTCATTTAAAACACAATATTCTTTAACTCTATTTAAAGCATTTGATTTTAAATTTTTATTGAATTGTTCTTCATTTAAACCAGTGATTTCTTTATACATTTCAAAAGTTAAACCATTTTGTTCAATTTGAGCAATAGTTTGTCTTCTTTCTTCTTCAGCTTCAGCTTCAACTAAACGATCTGAAATTTCAAATTCAGAACCATTAACAATAGCTTCCATTAATTTAGCAAATTGTTTATTTTTAGCGTCATTTTCTTTAGCTTTTAATAAATCATTTTTCTTATGTTCTTTATATTGATCTAAAGTTGTAATACCTTCTAAACCTAAAGATGCTACAAATTCATCATCTAATTTTGGTTCTTTTTTAGCTTTAATTTCATGAATTGTACAAACAAATTTAGCTTTTTTACCTGCTAATTCTTTAATATATTGTTCTGGGAAAGTAATTTCAACATCTTTTTTAGATTCACTTGTAACACCAACTAATTGATCTTCAAATCCTGGAACAAATTGATTTGAACCTAAAACTAATTGATAATTTTCAGCACTTCCACCTTCAAATTCTTTACCATCAACATAACCTTTGAAATCAAAAACGACTGTATCACCAATTTCAGCAGCGCCATCTTTTAAAACGAGTTCAGCATTATCTTTTAATGCTTGTTCTAAAGCTTTTGAAATTTCTTCAGCACTTACTTTTACTTTTTCAAGTGGGATTTCAATATCTTTATATTGTCCTAATTTACATGAAGGAGCAGTATAAATTTTGAATTTTAAAGTAATACCATCTTCTTTATAATCAGTACAATCAACTTCTGGTTGGAAATTTGGTACTAATTTATGTTCTTTTAAAATTTCTTGATATGCTGGATTGATTGATTGATTGATTGTTTCATTAATTAAATCCATTGGATTAATTCTTTTCTTAGCTAATTCTAATGGAGCTTGTCCTTTTCTAAATCCTTTAATAGTAACATTTGAAACTAATTTTTTTAAAGCTTTATCACTAGCTTTTGCTAAATCAGCACCTTTAACTACTACACTAACTTCATAACATGATGAAGCAACTTTTTTTAATTCACTTGCCATTTTTATTATCCTCCGAAACAATTGAAATAACTACGAGACCATTTTTTTACTCGCTTTTAAAAATATATCATAAATTGAATATTTTTTAAATTAAAATATAAATAATTTTTAAATATTTAAAAACATTTTAAATTTAATATTTTATCTGCTAATTTACAAATAGTCTTTTTGTTATATTTTAATGAAGATAAAATATTATCTTCTAAATAATCTTGAGAAATTGAAGTATATGAAGCAACTATACTTGCAAGATAAACATTGAATAATTCATCATTATTAAAAAAACTAGGTAAATTCATCATAATATATGGAACAAATAAATTATTAAATATTTCACATATTGTAATGTTTTTTTCTTCATCTTTAATTTTATTTAAATAAAAAGAAACTTCTTTAAGATATTCACTATATTTTTCTTCATAATTTTTAGGATTAATAATAAATAATTTAGAATTATTAGTAAAAGTTAATGTTTCATCATATTTTCTTGTAACTAGTTGAACAAATAACATCGCTTTAGCGTAATCCCGTTCCCTTCTTTTTTTAAAAGCTTCTGCTATTAATGTATTAACACTAAATAAATCAGTTTGACTTTCAAATTCTTTTAAATCATTTAAACCTATAAATACTTTATTAATTGATTGATCTATTAAATTTGAATATATATTTTTAATTGATAATCTTAAATTAGCTTTATTTTGTAAATATTCTTTTTCATTTTTAAGATTAAAGAACATTGTAGGAATATCTTTTATTAATTCTTCTTGATTAATGTTTTTATAAGGTAAATCTTTAATTTTTTCATAAAAATCATTAAATTCATTATCTTTTTTTAATTCAATTAAACTTACTAGATATTGATTAACAAATTCTTTTAAGTTAAAGTCTACTAAAACTTTAAAATTATTATTTAAAATTTGATAAGCATCAAGATATTTTTCTAAAGAAAATAAAGTATCTATTTTTTTAAAATATATAGAATAATCTATTTTATCTTTTTTATTATTTAATTCTTTTATTTTATAGATTTTATCACTCATAATTAACTCCTTATTTTATTATAAAGGTTTTTTGCAACATTTTTAGGTAAAATTTGTTCTAATTCTATTAAAGATGCTTTTTTTAAATCTTCTATAGTAGGATAAGATTTTAATAAATTTTCTTTTCTTTTATCACCTATTCCTTCTACTTCATCAAATATTGATTTAAACATATTTTTGTTTCTTTTATGAATATGTGAAGAAATTGCAAAACGATGTATTGAATCTTGCATTTTAGTTAAAAATAAAAATAAATCTTTATCTTTAATTTCTATTTCTTGATAAGAAGAATTCATTAAAGAATTAGTGCGGTGTTTATCATTTTTAATAAGACCACATAAAGGGATATTAATATCTAATTCTTTTAATACTTGATTAGCAATTTCTATTTGATTTTTTCCTCCATCTAATATTATTAAATCAGGAAAATTTATTTTTTCTTCTTTTAATCTAGAATATCTACGATATAATACTTCTTTCATTGAAGATAAATCATCTTTTTTATTATAAGAATTAATATTATAAATACGACTATTCTTTTTAACTTCTTCTCCTTCAATAAAATTAACCATTGCACCAATTGCGTTAGTGCCTTGTAAATGAGAATTATCAAATAATTCTATTGAATGAGGATATTTAATATTTAATAAATCTTTTAATTCATTTAATAATTTTTCATTAGATTTTTTATATGATTTATAACTAAAATAATTAGATAAATTCTCTTTAGCGTTCATTATAGAATTATTAATAATATCTAAATATTTACCATTTTTAGTAAGTATAATTTTAGTATTTATATTATTTTCTAATTCATTTTTAATATATTCATTACTTACTATAATTTCATTAGGTAAAGGTATAGATAAATAATATTGATATAGAATAGATAAAATAAAATCTAAAGGTTCTTCAATTATTTCTAAATTAAATTCTTTTTTATTAATTAATAATCCTTTTCTATAAATTAAAATATTAATAGAAACATATTCTTCATTAATATAAAATCCTATAAAATCACGATCTAAATTATCAAAAAATTCTACATTTTGTTTTTCATTAATATAATTTAAAGAATCTAATTTCTTTTTAAATTCTAAAGCATTTTCATAATCCATTTTAGAAGAATAATATTCAATTTTTTCTTTTATTAATTTAATTAATTCATTATTATTTCCTTTTAAAATAGAATCAATTTGATTAATTATTTTATCGTAATCTTCTTTATTTATTTTATTAATGCAAGGCGCTAAACAATTGTTTAAATGATAATATAAACATGAATTTTTTCCTACATTTTTACATTTTCTTAAAGGAAATAATGAATTTATTAAATCAATTACTTCAAATGCATTATTACTAGATGGATATGGTCCATAATATTTAGATTTAGAATTATTTAATCTTCTTGCTATTCCTATATATGGATCTTTTATTTTAGTATGTAATTCAATATACGGATAATGTTTATCATCCATTAATAAAACATTATATTTAGGATGATTTTTTTGAATTAAATTCATTTCTAAAATTAAAGCTTCTTTTTCACTTTGAGTAATAATAGTTTCAAAATGATTAACATGAGACACCATTGCTTTAGTTTTTCCTACATGTTCTTTTAAAAAATATTGAGACACTCTATTTTTTAAATTTTTAGCTTTTCCTATATAAATAATTTCGTTGTTTTCATTAAACATCAAATAGCAACCTGGAAGGTTAGGAAGTAAGTCTATTTGATTCTTTATTAAATCAGTCATTTTTTAGTATATAATTAGTCATTTTTAAGTTTTACTATTGTAGATCCATTTCCTCCATTAGTTTCATTTCCTAAAGAGAATTCTTTTACATATTTATTTTTTCTTAATTCTTCATGAATTGCTTCTTTTAATTTACCAGTTCCAAATCCATGAATAATTTTAACATTAGTTAATTTTTTACTATAAGCTTCACTTAAATAATCTTTTAAAGCTTCAATTCCTTCATAAATATGATAACCTATTAAATTTAAAGAACTAGATACTTGTTTAGCATTTAAAATAGTATCATCAATATTAATATTAGAAACTATTTTATTAGATTTAGGTACATTTATTCTTTTTAAATTATCTAAAGTAGTATTATAAGAAAAACCATTATCATCAATAACTTTAACTTTATTTTTACGAATATCTAATACTACTCCTTTAGTTTCAATATTTTTAATTAAAACAGTATCTCCAATATTAATATCTTCAATTTTAGATTCTTCTAAAGTAATTTCTGCTAATTTATCTAATGCTTTTTTATGATTTTTTTCTTTAATAAAATCATTATAAATATTAGAAATTTCTTTATATTTTTGTTCTAATAAATTATCAAAATTTTTAATTTTTTGATTTTTTAAATCTTCTTCTTTTTTAGAAATAATATTTTTTTCTTTATCTAATTCACTTTGCATTTTAGATATTTTTTGTTCATAAATTTTTAATTTATCTTCTTTTCTAATTATTTCTCTTTCTTTTTCTTCAAGTAATTCTAATTTTCTATTTTCATCGCTCATATAATTTTTTTCAAAAATTTCTTTAGCGTCATTAATTACATTTTCATCAATTCCAAATTTATTAGCAATTAAAAAACCATAACTTTTACCACTTACTCCTAAAATAAGTTTAAAAGTAGGTTTTATTTTCTTTTCATCAAAAATAAATGAAGCATTTAAAACAGATCTATTATCTAATCCAAATTTTTTAAGTAAAGTATAATGAGAAGAAATAATAGTAATAACTTTTTTAGATATTAAAAATTTAGAAATTGCTATTGATAAAGCTTCTCCTTCTTTAGGATCAGTACCATTACAAAGTTCATCAAATAACACTAAATCTTTATTAGTTACATTTTTTAAAATATAAGAAATATTAGAAATATGAGAACTAAAAGTAGATAAATTTGATTCTAATGATTGATTATCTCCAATATCTAAATAAATATTATTAAATAAACCTACTTCACTTCCTTCTTCAAGATTTAAAGGAATTCCTAATTTAGAAAGATAAATTAAAGTTCCAATTGTTTTTAACGCTACTGTTTTTCCTCCTGCATTAGGTCCACTTATTAACATTAAAGTTTTATCATTTCCTAAAATAAATGTATTAGGAACACAAATATTTTGATCTAATAAGGGATGTTTAGCGTTTATTAATTTAAATTCTTGAGTATCAATTATTTTAGGAGTTATACAATTATATTTTTTTAAATATTTAACTTTAGATAATAAATAATCTATTTCTCCAATTGATTTATTATTAATAATAAGTTGAGGAGCATCAAAAATTATATGATTTTTAAATTCATTTAATATTTTATTAATTTCATCTCTCTCTTTTAATTCTAAAATTGCTTTATCATTTTCTAATTCTGCAATTTCAAATGGTTCTATAAAAGTAGTTAATCCACTATCTGAAATATCTTGAATTACTCCAGGTACACTACGTTTAAAACTAGTATTAACTGGTAAAACAAAATGACCATTTTTAAGTAAATAATTATCACCTGTAATTTTATCTTTATTAGAAGATAATAAATTATTAATTACTTCTCTTATTTTTTTATCAATATTTCTTATTTCTTTTCTTAAATGAGCTAATTCAATACTAGCACTATCTAATATTTCTCCATTATTAGAAAATGTTTTATTTATTTTATCTAATAAATCTAAATTAGGTTTAATTTTAGTAAATAATTCTTCTACATATAAAAATCTTTGATTTATTTTTTTATAAAATAAATTTAAATCATTACTAGACTTAATTTCTTCTTTTAAAAGAATTATTTTTTCTTCATTTAAATATTTACCTGCTTTTAAATCATTAATTTCTTTTTCTATATCTAATTTAGAAAAAATAGGTAAATTACCTTTTAATTCATAAATTTTTCTTATTTCATCTATTTTAGAATATTCTCTAGTTAATGATTTTTTATCATTATAAACTTTATAAGAATATAAAATTTCTTTACCTTTAATTGTTAATATAAATTCATTAATTAAATCAATAACTTTATTGATTTCTAAGACATCTTTAGCTTTTTTCATTAATATATTTTAGCATTTATATATAACTTAATTAAATATTTTTATTATTTAAAATTTAAAAAAGTGATAAAATAAAATTAATGATAACAATTAAAGTAAATAAAGATGATTTAGAAAAAATCGAAAACGATTATAAAGATTATGTAGTAGATAGAAATATTGGATATATTTTATTTGTAATTAAAAAGGATAATAATATTATTACTGCTTATAATAATAAAAAAGGTAATAATTTTTCAGTAACTTTTCAAGGAGAGGATCCTTATTCTATTGCTAAAAATTATTCTCATAATCAAAATATTCCTAAAAAGAATAAAGAATCTAAAGAATCTCCTATTTACATTGATTGTAACGCTCAAATTGGAAGTGATGAAGTAGGAACAGGAGACTTTTTAGGACCTGTTGTAGTTTGTAGTGCTTTTGTAGATGAAGAAACTATGAAATTAATTAATGAATATAATATTTCAGATAGTAAAAAGATAAAAGATAGTGATATTTTAAAATTTGTACCTTCTATTATTAATAAAATTCATTATGATAAAGAAGTATTATCTATTGAAAGATATAATCTCGCTAAAGATAAAGGATTTAATTTAAATGCTATTAAAGCAATTTTACATAATAAAGTTTTATTAACTTTACATAAAAAATGTCCTTATGTATCAAATATTTATGTTGATCAATTTGTAAATGAAGATAAATATTATGAATATTTAAAAAATATTAAAACTGTTCAAAAAGATATTATTTTCAAAGAAAAAGGCGAAACTTATTTTCCAAGTGTCGCCCTTGCTAGTTGTTTAGCGAGATATTTTTTCTTAAAAGAAATTGAAGCAATAAATTTAAAATATGATGTAAAAATTCCATTAGGTGCAGGAGAAAAAGTAGATACTTTCTCAAAAGCATTTATTAAAAAATTTGGAATTGAAGAATTTAATAAAATTGCTAAAAAATCTTTTATAAATTATCAAAAAGTTATAAATTAATTACTTTAATGTATCTAAAATATTTTTAAAATAATCAGGTAATGGAGCTTCTAAAGTCATTACCTTTTTACTACGAGGATGAGTAAAAGTTAATCTATAAGCATGAAGTAATTGACCTTCATTATATATTGAACATGATCCTCCATATAATTTATCACCTACTAAAGGATGATTTATACTAGAAAGATGCACTCTAATTTGATGAGTTCTTCCAGTTTCTAATGTACAATCAATAAAAGTATAATTTTTAAATCTTTTCATTACCTTAAAATGAGTAATAGCTTCTTTCCCATTTATTTTATCAATTGACATCTTTAATCTATTTTGTTTATCTCTTCCAATTGGTCCAATGATTTTACCATTTTCTTCTTCAATAACTCCATCTACTAAACAATAATATTCACGGTGCATTGAATGATCTTTTAATTGTTCTGCAATTAAATTATGAGAATAGTCATTTTTACATATTAAAAGTAATCCAGAAGTATCTTTATCAATTCGATGAACAATTCCTACTCGATTAACTCCATTAATTTTAGATAATTCTATTTTATTATAAATTAAAGCATTTACTAAAGTATCATCTATATGACCACTTCCTGGATGTACTACTAAACCTCTAGGTTTATTTATTACTAAAATATCATCATCTTCATAAATAATATCAAGTTCAAATTCATATGGTTTTAAATTTAAGTTTGAAGGTTTTTCTTCAAACTCAAATTCAATAACATCATTTTCTTTTACTTTATAAGATGGAGATTCATTTTTTCCATTAACAAATACTTTTTTATTTTTAATTAAATTAGAAAAATATTCTCTAGAATAATCTTTATTTAAAAGTGCTAAAGCTTTATCTAATCTTAATGTTTCAATATTTTTATTAATTATTAACTTGTTCATTTTTATTTTCTATTACTTCTTTATTTTCTTTATTTTCTTCTTTTACTTCTTCTTTTTTATCATCATTACCTTTAAAAATATCAATAATAAACATAATAAGTAAAATTACAATACCAATAATTAAAGAAGAATCTGCTAAATTAAATACTCCAAATCCAGGAATTAAAGGAGAAACATCAATAAAATCAATAACTCCACAAGGATTACCCCAAAAGAAAGTTCTATCAATTAAATTTCCTAAATTTCCTCCATAAATTAAAGCTGCAATAACCATATAAATAACTTTAAATTTATGATTTTTCTTTAAATAGAAATATAAATAAATTGGAAGTCCAATAAATACAATCCAAGAAATTAAAATAAATATTATTCTTGACCACATCATATTGCCACCCATTCCAAAAGCAGCACCATTATTAGTTAATAATGTAAAATTTAAAAATCCTGGAATAATATTAACTGATTTTCCTATTTGATCTGGAAGATCAGTATTTGGTTTTAAAGTAGATGTTAAAGGACCTAATAAGTTATATGCTAACCATTTACTTCCTTGATCAAGTAAAACTACAAATAAAGTAATAATTAAAAACCAAATAAATACAATTTTATTATTTTTAATTATTTCTTTAATATTTTTAAACATCTTGGACATAAACATTCCTCTTCTACTTTTACCATAACTTTAGAATCAAAGTAATTCCAACATCTAGAACATCTTTCACCTTCATGATGGATAACTTTAATAAAACTAACATTACCTTTATTTTCATTTAAATTATTATCAAATTCTACTTCACTAACAATAAATAATTTAGCGAGTTCATCGTTAGAAATTGATTTTAAAATTTCCTTAACTTTATCATTAAAAACATTTAAAGTTACTTTAGCTTCTTGAGAAGTTTTAATAATTTGATTTTCTCTTGCTACTGCAAGTTGTTTTAAGCAATCATCTCTTAATAATTTAAAATTATTATATTCTTCTAATAATTCTTTTGAATAATTTGAAGATTTTTTAACCATTGGATAAAGCATTACATTATCAAATTCTTTAAATGGATAGAATGAATTTACTTCATCCATTGTAAATGGTAATACAGGATTTAATAAAATCATTAATGTTTTTAAAATTTCATTAATAACATAAACAACTTCTTTTCTTCTAGATGAAGAAACATCATCACAATAAAGTGTATCTTTTGCAAAATCTAAATAAATTGATGATAAATCACTACTAATAAATGCTAAAAGTTTAGTCATACCATTAATAAAATTATATTTATCAAATGAATCTAAATATTGATTTTTAACTTCTTCAAGTTTAGCAAGAATAAATAAATCCATTTTTTCTTTAATTTCAATCTTTTCATCTTTATTAAAAGTAGAAACATTTCCTAATAAGAATTTAAATGTATTTCTAATTTTTCTATATTGTTCAGAAATTGTTTTAATAATTCCTTCACTAATTCTAACATCTTGTTGATAATCTACTAAACTTGCCCATAATCTTAAAGTATCTGCACCATAAATATTAATAATCTTTAATGGATCAATACCATTTCCTTTAGATTTAGACATTTTTTCCCATTTTTCATCCATAACGAATCCATGAGAAACACATTCTTTATAAGGAGAAACTCCATTTACTCCTACTGATAAAATTAATGAAGAATTAAACCATCCTCTATATTGATCACTACCTTCTAAATATAAATCTGCTGGATATTTTTCATTTCTTTCTTTTAAAACACCAGCCCAAGAAGATCCACTATCAAACCAAACATCCATAATATCTTTTTCTTTAGTAAATATTCCATTTGGAGAATGACTAGAAGTAAATCCTTCTGGTAATAATTCTTTTACATCTTTTAAATACCAAGCATTACTACCTTCTTCTCTAATAATTTTTTCAATATGATCAAATACTTCTTTATCAATAATTGGAGTTTCATCTTCACAATAAATAATTGGAAGTGGAACACCCCAAGCTCTTTGACGTGAAATACACCAATCTGCTCTATCTTTAATCATATTAACCATACGAGTTTCACCCCATGTAGGTTGCCATTTAACATTATGAATTTCTTTAATTAATTCTTCTCTAATTGGTTCAATAGAACAGAACCATTGTTTAGTAGCTCTAAAAATAACTGGTTTATGTGTTCTCCAATCATGAGGATAAGAGTGAACAATATCTTCTTCTTTTAAAAGATGATGATTTTCAGTTAAGATTTTTAAAACTTCTTCGTTAGCGTCTTCATAAAATTTACCAGCTAATCTTTCGCCAGTTTCACTAGTTAAATTACCATGTTCATCAACTGGACAATAAGGTTTAATATTATATTTTAAACAAACCATATAATCATCCATACCATGTCCTGGAGCAATATGTACTAAACCAGTACCACTATCACTTGTAACATAATCTCCATTAATAACTAAAGATTCTTTATCATAAAAAGGATGTTTACAAACAATATATTCTAATTCACTACCTTTAAAAGTTTTAATTAATTCACATTTAGTTAAAGATAATTTTTCTACTAATTTATCTTTTAATTCTAATAAGAAAACAAGTTTTCCTTCATTAGTATCAAATAATCCATATTCAAATTTAGGATGTGCACAAATTGCTAAATTAGCAGGTAATGTCCATGGAGTTGTAGTCCAAATAACAAATTTTGAATCATTAGGTACAACATTTTTTCCATCTTTAACATCAAAAGAAACGAAAATTGTATATGCTTTAACATCAGCATATTCAATTTCAGCTTCTGCTAAAGCAGATTCACTTGAAGGTGACCAATAAACTGGTTTTAATCCTTTATAAATTAAACCTTTTAAAGCCATTTCTGCAAAAGCATGGATTTCATTAGCTTCAAATTCTTTATATAAAGTTAAATATGGATGATCAAAATCTCCTAAACAACCTAATCTTTTAATATCAGCTTTTTGTCTTTCTACTTGAGTTAAAGCATATTCATAACATTTTTGTCTAAAATCAACTAAAGGTGTTGTTTTTCTATTAACTCCACTTTTAGTAACCATATTTTCAATTGGTAAACCATGTGTATCCCATCCAAAAATAAAATCAGTTTTGTATCCATTCATATTTTTATAACGAATAACAAAATCTTTTAATAATCTATTTAACATATGTCCACAATGCATAGCTCCGTTAGCGTATGGAGGTCCATCATGTAACATAAATTCTAAATCTTTATTTTCATTAACTTTAGAATAAATATTTTGATTATCCCATTTTTCTAAAACTTTAGGTTCTTTTTGATTTAAATTACCTCTCATTTCAAATCCAGTTTTAGGCATTAATAAACTATCTTTTACTTCCATATTTTCTCCCTTATAAATAAAAAATCCTTAGAATAAATCTAAGGACGAATTACCGTGTTACCACCTTAGTTATTAAGTAAAATTACTTAATCACTTATAAAAATTAAAATTAAACAAAAAGTGATACCTTTATTAATTTTGTAAACATTTTCACCAAACATGTTCTCTCTTCCACAAATAAAAAATAAAGACTTGTCTTTTATAAAATAATTTTACATTAAAATTAAACAAAAATAAATAAAAATATTAAAATAAAACATATCATTATTGATAACACTAAACTAAATATGTTTTAAAAAAATAATAAACTTTTCTTAACTTAAATTCAGCTTTTATTCTTAAAATAGGAAATTAGTATAAAAAAATCCATCTTTTTTTAAAAATAAATTTTACTTTATAAATTTACAATTTATTTTTTTACTCTTTTTACATTGTTAAATTATTTCTAATAAAGTAATAATAATATCTTTATTAATTAAATAATATCATTAATATCCCCATTATAAATATAGGATTTATTCTTTATTTGATCTGGAATATAAATATAACCTTTATCAATAATTACATATTTTGCTAAATCATTTTGATAAGTTAAATTTATAAAAGGATATTTTATCCAAATTGGAGTAGAATACCCTACTCCTAATTCTAAATATAATATTTTTTTATTTTTATTTTCTTTTATAAATTTATCATATTTTCTTTTATGTAAAATCCATCCTTTATCTTCTACGAATGTATCATCACATCTTAAATTCATAGTCATAGGTTTATTACAAATAGGACACAAAGGTATTAAAGATGAAGGTATTTTATTATTTTTAATATTAGAAACCATTTCTAATATTATTTCTTTATTATCATAAGTTTTATTATGACAAGGAATAGAACATTGGAATAATCCATAATCTCCTTGAGTATAAAAGATTCTATCTTTATCAAATCCAGATAAAATAAATTGATGATCCACATTAGTAGTAATAACAAAATAATTTTTATTTTTAACTAACTCCAATAATCTTTTATATAAATCTTTACCAGATTCTTTATATCTATTTAAATATACAAATTTACTCCAATAACCCCAATAATCTTCTAATGTATCAAAATTATGAAATCCTGCTGAATACATATCATTATATCCATATAAATCATGCATATATTTAAAATTATTTAAAAAATTACTTCCTCCATATATAAATCCACTAGCAGTTGATAAACCTGCTCCTGCTCCTATACAAATAGCGTCAGCTTCATTTATTAATTTAATTAATATTTCTTTTGTAATATTCATAATCTTCTTCTTTAAATACATTAAATATTATTTTATTGATTGATGTATTTCTATTATTTAATAAATATTCTTTACAAGTATTAATTGCAATTAAACTTGCTTCAAATTTATCAAATCCATAAATACCTGTAGAAATACATGGAAACACTATACTTTCTAATTTCATTTCATTAGCTTTTTCTAAACATGATTTATAACAAGAAATTAAATCATTTCTATTAGAATTAGTTATTTTTTTATTTACAATAGGTCCTACTGTATGAAAAATATATTTAGAAAATAAAGAATATCCTTTAGTAACTTTACATTTACCATTTTCTTCATCTTTATTTTGTTTAGACATAATTTCTATTAATTCTTTTCTTAATTCTAATCCTGCATAAGAATGAATTGCGTTATCAATACAATAATGATTAGGAATAAAACATCCTAATAATTTAGAGTTACATGCATTAACAATTACATCACATTTTAAAGTAACTATATCACCTTTAAAAATAGTTAATTTATTAGTATATTTTAAAGTGTTAACGTCTACTATATTTTTATTATTTAATTCATATTTTAATATTTTATTTTGATTAATATAATATTCATTAGATAAATTATAAGGCATAGTAATATTCATTAAACCTCTAAAAGTTTTAAAATCATAATTAATATCTAATGCATTAATCTTATTAATATCTAATAAATAATCAATACAATATTTTAATTCTTTAATATATTCACTCATTTATTTTTCCTTTTATTAATTATAAATTGATTATTTTAATAATAAAAGTACGCACTTTTAAGTAATATAGTGTCTTTTAGGTAACATTAAGAATTCATTTCATAAATAATACTAATTAAATAATTATCTATTTCTTTTATTTCTATTAAATATTTATTAGTATTAATATTTTGTTCTATATTTATTAAATTATTATTAATAATAAATGAAACTTCATTCATTTTATCATTAATGCCTATTCCTAAACATTTAAAGAAACTTTCTTTTAATGTCCAGATTCTAGTGTATTCTTTATCTTTATTTATTGAATTAAAAATATATTCTTTTTCTTTTAAAGAATAATATTTATTAATTATTTTATTATTTAATGAGTGAATATATTCTACATCTATTCCTATATTAAATGATGAAAATACTAAGACTACTAAAGAATTACTATGAGAAATATTAAAATGAATAGAAGGATAATTTTTAATAAATGGTTTATTAAATTCATTAAATTCTAATTCAATATCTTTAATATCTAAGTTATATAATTCTTTTAATCCTTTAGAAAATAATAAACCCGCTAATAAAGATAATTTCTTATTTTTAATATTTTTATATTCATTAATTTTATTTAATCTATATGATGATAATTCATTAATATCATAATCATTTAAAGAATCAATACTAGAATAATAAAGTTTATACATATTCATATTATAAAATAATTATTAATAAATATAAAAAGACTTATTTATAAAAATAAGTCTTATTTATTTAATCTCTATTATATTTTTTACTCCATAAACTTAATAAGTTAGAAAGATCATTCTTTTTAGATTCAAATTCTTCTTTTTTAATTCTCCAAGACCAATTTAAATTAGATAATGTAGAAGGAAAATTCATTCTTCCTTCTTTTCCTATTATAAATAAATCTTGTAAAGGAATAATACTAGCTTTAGAATCACTTGCGACATTTAATTCACATATTTTAAGTACTATTTCTTCATTAGATAATGAATCTTTATATTCAATATTAAAATGTTCACATTCTTCTTTTAATATTTTTAACATTAATTCTTTTTTATCTTCATTTAATTCATCAATAAATTGTTTAGTAGTTGGAGAATCATGTGTAGCAGTATAAGAAAAATAATTATATGTGTAATTAGAAGGTCTCCATTCATTATCTTTTGATAATGAATCAAATCCTTGAGTAACAATTTTCATTCCAGGATATTTTGTATTTTTCATCATTAAATAGAAATCATCATCTAATAAACCTAAATCTTCTGCTACAATAGGAAGATTTAATTTATCTTTAAATAAATCAAATCCAGGTCCTTTAACCCATTTACCGTTTTTAGCAGTTTTATCTTTAAATGGAATAGAATAATAGCCACTAAAACCTCTAAAATGATCAATACGTAATAAATCATATAATTTTAAAGCACTTAAAATTCTTTCATTCCACCAAGCGTAATTAGTTTCTTTATGATATTTCCAATTATATAAAGGATTTCCCCATAATTGACCATCTTCACTAAAACAATCAGGTGGACAACCTGCTACATTAATAGGATTATGTTTTTCATCAAGTTCAAATAAGGAAGGATATTTATAAACTTCTACACTATCATATGCTACATAAATTGGAAGATCTCCCATTATTTTAATATCATTTTTATTAGCGTATTCTTTTAAAGCTTTATATTCATTTAAAAATTCAAATTGAGTCCATAAATAAAATAAATAATTATCATAATTTTCTTTAATAATTTTATCTTCTAAAAATAAAGAATAATTTCTAAACTCATCTTTCCATGAATTCCAAGAAGATAAATTATTTAAATCTTTTAAAACCATGAAAAATGCAAAATCTGAATAATTTTTATTATTTTCAATAAATGATTTAAATTCTTCACTATTTTTATCAAATCTAGAAAACGCAATTTTTAAAACATTTAATTTATTTTTAAATAATAAAGAATAATCTACTCTTGAATCATTTTCATTCCATTTAATATTTTCATATTCTTCTTTTTTTAATAATCCTTTTTTACAAAGAATATCAAAATCAATAAAATAATAATTTAATCCAAAATTAGATGGAGATTGATAAGGAGAATCTCCATAACTTGTAACATTTAAAGGAAGAATCTGCCAAATTTTACAATTAGATTTCTTTAAAAAATCTACAAAATTATATGCTTCTTCTCCTAAAGTTCCTATTCCATATTTGCTAGGTAATGATGAAATATGTAATAAAATACCTAAATCTTTATTCATTATTAATAC
>CAVCSZ010000007.1:0-60260 GCA_963605025.1 bacterium
GTATATAGTTTTATTTGTAATTTTTATAATTTGATAATGATGCATTGATCTATTTATTGCTGACATCTCCACATTTTGAAAAGATTGAATTATTGTAAGTATTCTTAATCTATTTTTATATCTAGTTGTTTTAATATCTAAAAATATAGTAAGATGTGTTTTTCTTATAGCATGAGAATCTATAGAAATAACATTTTTTTCTTTCATAAATCTTAAAGTAACTAAATCAATGACTTTATTTAATTTTAATATCTCTATTCATTATTAATATTGCTCCTAAAATATCTTTTCTCATAAAATCCATCTCCTTATTTTAATAAATATAGTTTAATGGATTTTTCTGAAAAACTACATTTTGAGATGAGCGTTTTTCAGCATTTTCAGTTTAGCATTATCAGTAAAAACTTCTTAAATTAAAATAATTTTAAGTAATATCGAAGTATTAGGTTATAGATATTATTAAAATTCAATTAATAATATAAAAATAAATAAAAGATAAAATAAACATTTTAAAAGTTATATATTTTTAATGCTTTTTAATTTAAATTTTTAAATTGTTATATTGATAGATTTTATTGAATTAAATTAAATAACTTTGCTTTTCCTATTAAAAATTTAATAAAATCTTACATATCTTTCTATATTTTTATTATTAATATATCTTGAAATAGTGATTTGTTTTTCAATTTTTTATGCTTTTGTTAAGTAAGTTTTATTTATTTCTTTTAGTTCATAATATTAAGTAATACTATTTTATCTTATGCCTTTATATTTATTTTTTAACCTCAAAAACAATTATAGAAGATAATGCAATATATAATCATTATGAACTCGTAAGTGGTGAATAAAAAATCTTAAAATCAAATGATATTGATATTAAATGAGATTGTTTTTATCTGAAGTACTATTTTAAGTTATAAATCTGATATTTTTTATATCAGGTTTTTATTTATTTTTAAAATTCTTTATTTTGAATATTGATTTATATATTTAAAAATATATTATATATTAAGTCAAAAATTGTGGGGAACACTTGCTTATGTTTAAGTGCCCATCTCTAGAAGAGGGCTAAAAAGATTAAGAGGTGTTCTATATATGAAAAAAATTATTAAATATTTTACTGTTTTTGAATGGTGTTTATATTTATTTTCAATTATAATCATTCTTTTTTGTTTTTTCTTTTTTAAAAATAGTGATTATATTCAACTTATAACTTCTTTAATTGGAGTTACTTCAATTTTATTAGTATCAAAAGGTACTCCTATTGGACAAGTTACTACTATTATTTTTTCTATTTTTTATGGAATCGTTTCATATTTTGTAGGATATTATGGAGAAATGATTACTTATTTAGGAATGACTACTCCGATAGCTATTTTAGCGCTTATTTCATGGTTTAAGCATCCTTCAAAAGAAAATAAAAATGAAGTAGAAATTAATGAATTAAATTATAAAGAATATTTATTTTGTTTACTTTTAGCACTAATAGTAATGATTATTTTTTATTTTGTTTTAAAAGCATTAAATACTTCTAATTTAATAATTTCTACTTTATCTGTATTTACTAGTTTTATTGCAGCATATTTAACAATGAGAAGAAGTAGATTTTATGCTTTAGGATATGTATTAAATGATATTATTTTAATAATTTTATGGTTATTAGCAATGAAAGATAATTTTAATTATTTAGCAACGGTTATTACTTCATCAATATTTTTAATTAATGATATTTATGGATTTATTAATTGGAGTAGAACTTTAAAGAAACAAAAATTAAATAAAGAGATGAATAAAATATAAAAATAAGAAAGCAAATTGCTTTCTTATTTTATTATCTAACAGAAATGAAACTTATATCACATCCACGAAACATTAATTCAATAATTTTTTTAGCGTTCACTGAAGAATTGCAATAAATCTCCATTTCAGTTCTAATTCCATTAACTCTAAATTCACAAATAAAATTTCTCATTTTTATCTCCTTTTTTTCTATTTTATCATATTTAAGAAATGTTGAATATTTGATTATTAAATTATTTAGAATATTTATTTTTTTGATATAATATTAAATGAGGTAAAAAAAATGAATAAATTTATGTTAATGGCAATAGAAGAAGCAAAAAAAGGAATACATAATAAAGAAGGTGGACCTTTTGGAGCAGTTATTGTTAAAGATAATAAAGTAATTGGTAAAGGACATAATAGAGTAGTATTAAAAAAAGATCCTACTCGTCATGGAGAAATGGAAGCTATTCAAGATGCTTGTAAAAATTTATCTAGTTTTGATTTAACTGGTGCAGAAATATATACTACTGGATATCCTTGTCCTATGTGTATGGGTGCTATTAAATGGGCTAATATTTCTAAAATTTATTATGGATGTAATGTTAAAGATACTGATAAAATAGGTTTTAGAGATGAAATATTTTATAATGAGAAAAATAAAGAAGATTTTATAGAAGAAGTAGATAGAGATGAATGTTTAAAATTATATGAAGAATATGTTTCTATTGAAGATAAGACTCATTATTAAATAGAATATTAATTGTTAAATTTATTTTTAATTAAAGAGGTTTATTTATGGAAGAAAAAGTTAAAGAAAAGAAAGTTCATAATTTAATTGAAGTTTCTAGTAAAAAAGAATTATTTATATTTTTAATTGGTTTTTTATCAATAGTAGTAGTTACTCCATTAATTTATTTATTGATAGCATATATTATTAAAGTTACTCATAGTGATACTAGTATTTATTCTACAATTGTACTTTATGGTAATTTAGTAATTTATATACTTGTTTTAATTGGATTATTACTATTTTTAGGAAAAGATTTATTAATTAAGGTATTTTCAGGATTTAAAAAAGGTAAAAATATTGGATTAGGAGTTTTAGGAGGAGTAGTAATTATTGTAGTAGAAATGTTACTTAATATAGTTACTAATCTAGTTATAGGAAATGGAACATCTAATGATAATAATCAAGCTGTTCAAACTGCTACAAATTCAAATCCATATGTAACATTTATTGTTACTGTATTAATTGCTCCTATTGTAGAAGAAATTACTTATCGATTAGGATTATTTGGAGTATTACATAAGAAAAATAAAGTATTAGCATATTTAGTTTCTGCATTAGTATTTGCACTTATTCATACAGTATTTATTCAAGGTTTATTTGATGGAAGATTATATTTTGGTACTTTAACAAGTACTCAATATTTAAAAGAATTATTATCTATTCCTACATATTTCTTTTCTGGATTAGTATTTGCATTCCTTTATGAAAAAACTGACAGTGTTGCAACTTCAATGACTGCACATTTATCAATGAATTTATTTGCATACCTTTCTATGTTAATTTCTACTTTAATTAGTAAAGCATCTTAATCTTAAAATAATTTTTATAAATGTCATTTATTAATTTAAATGACATTTTTTTAATTTTTTTTGTAAATAAAATATTTTAACGACTTCTTGATATATGTAAGGATATTAAGGAGTTAATTAAAATGCCAAATTGGATAAGAAATAAAATTATGATTGGAAATAACTTTTTATTAAATAAAGTTATTGATAAATATGTAGTAGAGTATAAAGATGAAAAAGGTAATTTATTTAAAATGTTTGATTTTAATAAATTAATTAAAAGACCAGAGGAATTAGAAATTGAATTTTCATCTAAAAGTGATGAATCATTAAAGTTATATTTAACTTATATTAGTCCACATTTAGATTATTTTGGAATAAAAGAAAAAAAGATGGATGAAGATTCATTTGATCGTTTACTTTTAAAATGTAAAGAAAGAATGATTACTTTTAAAGACTTAATATTAAAGGATGATGAAATTAAAGAATTATTAGAAAAATATAAAGATCAATCTTTAGAAGATATTTTAGATTTAGGGAAAAAGCAAATAAATAATTTGAATAAATATAATTCTATTAATTGGTATGATTGGTCTATTAATAATTGGGGAAGTAAATGGAATTCTACGAATTTCATGTTTTTAGAAGATGGTAAAGGATTTAGTTTTGATACTGCATGGGACCCTCCTTTTCCTATTATTATTAAATTTATTAAAGATAATCCTAATTTAACTTTTGTTTATTTATTTGCAGATGAATCAATTGGAAGTGGAGTAGGATATGTATTAGTTAAAAATGGAAAAATTTCTTATAAAGGTAGTTTTGAAGATTATAGTGTAGATGCTTTTAAATTAGCATTTGATGTTTGGGGTTGTGAAGATGATTATAAATATAATGAAGAATTAAAAACTTATCAATTTATAGAAAGAAAATGAACTTTTTAATTAAAATAGTGTAATAGAAATTAAATTTAGAAAGTATTTAAAAAATAAAAGTGTTAAAAGTAATTGATTATTGTATAATTCTAATATGTGGTACGAAATATTATATAAAGTTTTATCAATAATTAATTATGTTATTTTAGGAATAATTGGTATTCCTTTATTATTACAAATTATTTATATTTGTTCTTTTTGGGTTAAGAAAAAAGTTTATCCTAAAAGTGAGAAAAAAGGAAAGATAGCATATATTATACCTGCTCATAATGAAGCAAGTGTTATTTATGATACAGTTAAAGATGTTTTAGATAATCAAGATTATCCTAAAGATTTATTTGATGTTTATGTTGTATGTGATAATTGTAGTGATGATACATTAAAACTCGCTAAAGAAGCAGGCGCTAAAATAATTGAACATTATGATGATGATCCTACTCATCATATGGCTTTATATCCTTTAAAATATGGAATTGATATATTAAGAAAAGAAGAATATGGATATGATATGATAATTCATTTAGATGCTGATAATCATATTAATAAAGATTTTTCTTCTTTAATGAATGATGCTTTTCAAAGTGGAGTAGATTTTGCAAGACCTTATGAAGGAAGTTTAAATGCTACTCAAAATTTTTATACTAAAGCATGTACTTTATTTTATACATTTGATTCTAGATTTGGTTCAAGAGTTAGAGAAAGATTAAATATTGCTGCACATATTAATGGAAGTGGTGCGATGATGTCTACTAGAATGTTAAATAAATGTAATGGTTATGATAGTGTTTCTATTTCTGATGATGCAGAATTCAATTTTAATAGAATGTTAGAAGGTTATAAAGGACATTTTGTAGAAGATGCAGTAGTTTATGAAGATATGCCTTCTACTTTTAAAGATACATTAAATAGAAATAAAAGAATTGGAAGTGGTTCTACAAAATTAATTAATCAAAAATTATTAAAAATGTTAGGAAAATTCTTTGTTACAGGTAATTTTTCATATGTAGAAATGTTTTTAACATATATTTTTAATTTTATTACTGTTTTAGTATCGATTTGGATTCCATTATTTTATATATATAAATTCTTATTTTTAGGATTTGGAATGAATAATGCATTTGGAAATAATGGATATGTATTATATTCTGTTAATGATTATAACAATATGTTCTGGTTAAGTTTATATCTTGTAATTGGAATTGTTGTAGGATTATTTGTATTTTTTGGAATTTTACAAGCAATTTTACTTGTTTGTTTAGATTATAAAAAAATGGGCGCTAAAACTAGAAGAGAATTAATGAATGCTGCTATATTTTTCCCTGTGTTTTTAATTTTATATAGTGTTACTATATGTGTTGGTGTATTTTCTAAACCAAGTTGGGGTAAAGTAAATAGAAATGCTTTAAAAAAGGATAATTAATTATGGATGAAAATATTTTAGAAATTAAAAATTTATCTAAGAGTTATGATACTTTTAAAGCTGTAGATGATATTTCTTTAACTGTTAAGAAAGGTTCTTTATTTGCCTTTTTAGGAATGAATGGAGCAGGTAAATCTACTACTATTAATATTATTTGTAACATTTTAGAAAAAGATAGTGGAAAAATTATTGTTAATGGTAATGATTTAGATAAAAATGCTGACGCAATTAAAAATGATATTGGAATCGTATTTCAAAATAGTGTCTTAGATAAAGATTTAACAGTTTTAGAAAATTTAGAAATTAGAACATCTTTTTATTCTTTATCTAAAGAAGAAAAAAAGAAAAATATTGATGAGATTATTAAATTATTAGATTTACAATCTATTTTAAAAAAACCTATTAAAAATTTATCTGGTGGTCAAAAAAGAAGAGTAGATATTGCTAGAGCTATGGTTCATGCCCCTAAACTCTTAATTTTAGATGAACCATCTACTGGACTTGATCCAAAAACTAGATTAATGGTTTGGAATTTGATTGATAAAATTAGACAAGAAACTGGAATGACAGTATTTTTAACAACTCATTATTTAGAAGAAGCAGAAAAAGCTACTTATGTAGTTATTATGAATAAGGGCAAAATTATTGCTAGTGGAACACCTTTTGAACTTAAAGATAAATATAGTTATGACTATATATTAAATCATATTCATCAAAATGATGAATTAGAAAAAGAACTTAAAAATAGAAATTATAAATTTAGTTATAATAAGGACTTAAAAGCTTATAAAGTAGTAATTTATTCAAGTGAAGATGTAAAAATATTATTAAATGAACTAGGTGATTATTTTAAAGATATTGAAGTTCTAAAAGGAACTATCGATGATGTATTTTTAAATGTTACTATGAATAATGATATAATTAATGAAGGAAATTAAATTAATGAAAAATGAAGCTTTAAATAAACCAAGAAATTTTAATATCTTTTTAAATCTTACTAAAAGACATTTTTTAGTTTTTTTTAAAGATAAAATGAGATTATTTTATACTTTAATGGTTCCATTAATAGTTTTACTTGTTTACGTTTTCTTTTTAAGACAACTTGAAGTTTCTAGTGCTTCTAGTATTTTAAATAATTTTAGTGATAAAAGTGGTAATTTACTTGGAAATAATTTAGATGTAAAAAAAGAAGTATCTACACTTATTGATGCATGGATGTTAAGTGGAATTTTAGCAATTTCTACATTTAGTGTTTCAATTCAAACTAATAATATTATTGTAAACGATAAAGAAAATGGTGTTAACAGAGATTTTTCTAGTTCACCTATAAGTAAAAATGTATTAATTTGTAGTTATTTTTTATTTAATTTTTTAGTAACTTTATTACTTTGTTTTGTTGTTTTAATTATTTGTTTAATTTATATGTTAGCAAACAATGAATTGATTGGATCAATTGATTTTGTAGATTTTTTAGTAATTATTGGAGTTTTAGTAATTACTACAATATTATCTACTTTAATTACTTTATTTATATGTTCATTTGTTAAAAAAGAATCTACTTTAGCAAGTTTAATTGCAGTTATTAGTGCTGCTGCAGGTTTTTTATTTGGTGCTTATATGCCTTTTAGTATGTTACCTAATTGGGTTAGAAATGTTTGTGCTTTTTTCCCTGGAACATATCAAACTAGTTTATTTAGATATGCATTTCTAAGAGGTCCTATTGATAACGCAATGAATTTATTTAATGAATTAGGTGTTAAATCCATTGATGGAACAGTTAATTCAAATTTAATGGATGAATTAAATTCTTCTTTTGGGTATAATTTAACATTTTTTAATAAAACTGTAACTCCTGCAATGTCACTTTTATTTGTAGGACTAGCAATTATTTTATTTATTATTTTAAATATTGCGTTTGGTTCAAAACTTACTCAAGTTGCAGGAAGTAAAGTTAAAAAAATTGCTAAAGGAACATCTAAAGCAATAGAAAATACAAAAGAAAAAATATTTGATGATAAAAATAAGAAAAAAAGTGATTAATGTTTAATCACTTCATAATCATTCATTGCTTCTTTAATTACATCATCCATATCAAAATATTTATATTTACCAAGCCTTCCTCCAAATAAAATATTTGTATCTTTTTTTGATTCTTCTAAATATTTATTATATAAAGAAATATTATATTCATTTAAAATTGGATAATATTTTTCTTTTCCTTTTTCGTATTTATCGGGATATTCATAAGTAACATAAGTTACATTTGATTTAGAATTATTAAAGAATTTATGTTCAAAACTACGTGTATAAGGTATTTCTTTTTCAGTATAATTGATTACAGTATTTATTTGATGTTTTTCTTCATTATATTTATATGTTTTAAATGATAAAGAACGATAATTTAAATTTCCGAATTTATAATTATAAAATTCATCGATAGCACCAGTATAAATTATTTTTTCACCTAATTCATTGTACTTTTCTTTATTTGATAAATAATCAGTATTTAATAAAATATCTGCACCTTCAATCATTTTATTAATTAATTCAGTGTATCCATTTTTAGGTATTCCTTGATATTTATCATTATAATAATTATTATTATACTCAAATCTTAAAGGTAATCTTTTAATAATAGAAGATGGTAAATTTTTACAATCATCACCCCATTGTTTTTCAGTATAGCCTTTAATTAATGTATTATATATATCTTTTCCTACTAATGAAATTGCTTGATCTTCTAAATTATTGATTTCTTTAATATCGTTTTTTTGAGAATCTATAATTTTTTTAGCGTCTTCACTATCAGTAACTCCCCACATTTCTTTAAATGTATTCATATTAAAAGGCATATGATAATATTTTCCTTTATAAGTTGCTAAAACTTCATTAATATAAGGAATAAATTCAGTAAAAGAATTAACATAATTCCAAACATCTTCAAAATCTGTATGAAAAATATGAGGTCCATATACATGAATATCAATATTATCTTTTTTCTCAGTATAAATATTTCCACCAATGTGATTTCTTTTTTCAATTATTAAAACTTTTTTGTTATCTTTTAAAGCTAAGTTAGCAAAAGTAGCACCATATAAGCCACTACCTACAATTATATAATCATATTTTTTCATAATATTATTATACCTTATTTTTTTATAAATTTTTTATTTATGTTATAATTTATTAGAAAATTTATTTATGAGGTATTTATGAAAAACGTTTTAGATTTTATAGAATTTTTAAAAACAAGTACTAATCCATATGAAGCAGTATGTTCAATAAAAGAAATGTTAAATAAAAGTAATAAGAATTTTATTGAATTAAAAGAAGATGAAGTATGGAATTTAAAAAAAGGAAATAACTATTATGTAACTAGAAATAATTCATCAATTATAGCTTTTACATTACCAATTGATTTTGATGATTTATCATTTAATATGGCAGCAGCTCATACAGATTCTCCTACATTTAAAATTAAACCTAAAAATAAGATTTTAATTCAAGATCATTATTCAATGCTAAATACTGAAGTTTATGGAGGTCCTATTTTTTCATCTTTTTTTGATCGTCCTTTATCAATTTCTGGAAGAATATTCGTAAAAGAAAACAATCAAATTGAAGAAAAAAACATTAATTTTGATAAAGATTTGCTTGTAATTCCTAATGAATGTATTCATTTTAATAGAGAAGTAAATAATGGAAAAAATTATAATCCTCAAATTGATTTATTACCTCTTTTAAGTGAAAAAGATGATTTAAATGAATTAATTGAAAAAGAATTTAAAATTAATAAAGAAAATATTTTATCTTATGATTTAACTTTATATTCAAGATTTAGAGGATCAATTGTAGGATCAAATAATGAATTTTTCTTAGCACCTCAAATTGATGATTTAGAAAGCGACTTTGGATTATTTAAAGGATTAATTGAATCTTCAAATAATGAGAAATCAATTAATATTTGTATTGCTTTTGATAATGAAGAAGTTGGAAGTCAAACTAAACAAGGTGCTGCATCTACATTTTTAATGGATACTATTAATAGAATAAAAGAAAGTTTAAATTTAAAAGATGAAGATATTGCAAGAGCATTTTCAAAATCTTTAATGGTAAGTTGTGATAACGCTCATGCAGTTCATCCAAATGATGTAAGTAAAACTGATCAATTAAATAAAGTCTTTATGAATGAAGGAATTGTTATTAAACATAATGCCGCTCAACATTATGCTACTGATGGATATAGTGAAGCAATTTTTAAATTAATTTTAGATAACTCTTCAATTAAATATCAAGACTTTACAAATAGAAGTGATGTAAGAGGTGGAGGAACTTTAGGAGCAATCTCTACTAGTCAAGTAAGTGTTCCAACAGTAGATATTGGACTTGCTCAACTTGCTATGCATTCATGTGTTGAAACTGCAGGAAGTAAAGATTTAACTTATTTAATTAACGGAATGAATAAATATTTTTCATCTCATATTACAAAAAAGAATAATAAAGTTATTATTGAATAAAAAATACTTTGGATTAAATCCAAAGTATTTTTAAAATTTACTCATTGTTTCATCTAAAAGACTTTCTACGTTTTTCATTTTTTTAGGTTTTTTATTAATTAATTTACCTTTAATAAATACATATTCAGGATTTCTTAAAGCTTTAAGATTAATTAATGGATTATCTTTTATTATTAATAAATCAGCAGATTTATTTACTTCAATACTTCCAGTTTCTTTATCTATTCCTAAAATTTCAGCGTTATTTAAAGTAGCACTATAAATTGCAAATTTATTATCTACACCTTCGACAAATTGAGAATAATAATATAATTCTCTCCGCATATCATAATGTGTAGTTAATGGACATCCAGAATCTGTTCCTAATCCAACTTTTATTCCTTTTTTTAAACAAATTGATGATAATTCTACCATTTGATTAAAAAGATAAGATGAATTATAAGAAGCTATTTCATCATAACCAAATAATTCTGGATTTATCATTTTTAAAGGTATTGCAGCACTTAAAGTAGTTACATAAACACCTTTTCTATTTTTAAATGATTCTAAAAGCTCATCATTAACTAATGCACCATGTTCAATTGTGTCTACTCCATCAATAATTGCAAGTTCCATTCCTTCTTTTCCTTCAACATGGGCAGCAACTTTTAAATTATTTAAATGTGAATAGTCGCAAATTTCTTTAATCATGGATGAATCCATTTTTAATAAGCCTATAACACCTTTTTCTTTGGTATCTAAAATGCCACCAGTAACCATTATTTTAATTAAATCACTATTATTATTTTTATGTTCTAATACCATTTGCTTAGCTTCTTCTAAATTATTACAAGCATTAGCAACAGTTCCATCCATATGTCCATTTTTAACACCAATTGCGTAATCACTAGTAAATATTCGAGGACCTATGTATTTATTAGAATTAATTAAATCTCTAATTTTTCCATCAAAATATGATATACCTCCAACAGTTCTAATAGTAGTAGTTCCACTATAAAGAGCATTTTGAGCATTCTTTAAACATATTTTTAAAATTAAATTTCTTCCTAATTTAGTTTTTTGTAAATTTTTAATTAATTTTTGTTTATTAGCGACTTTACTTTTTGATAATTTACCACTTGAAGGTAAATGACTATGTAAATTTATTAAACCAGGAATAACATAAGATCCATTTAAATCTAATGTTTTATTAGTGTCATCTTTAATGTTTTTTTCTATTTTAATTATTTTATTATCTTCAATTAAAATATCAAAGTTTTCTAATAAATTAGAATCTTTTTTTCCATCATAAATGTTACAATTTTTTAATAATATTTTTTCCATATTTTAATTATAAGAAAAAATTCTTTTTATTAGTAGGGAAAAATATTTTTTTGTTGAAATTTTTATTATTTTGTATTTAAATATTAATATATATTTATATAGGAATTATGAAAGAGATTAAATTAAAAGATATAAAAGGTATTGAAGTTTTTGATGGCTTAATTATTGGTAGAAAAGAAAGTATGGTTAAGAATTATACTTATCAAGTTTTAACTAATAGAGCAATTGAATTTGGAATTATAGATTCAGACTATAATAGAACTTTAGATACTGAAAAATTAATAGATGAAAATAGATTAACAAAAGAAGGGGATATCGTTCTTAAAAAATCATTTCCTTTTGATTCTTGTTATATTCCAAAAGAATATAGCAATTATTTAACTTCAACTTTTAGTGTTATTATTAGAAATTCTTCAAAGGAAATAGATACTGGATATTTACTTGCATATTTAAATTCCAAATATGCATTTAATGAAATTAATAAATTATTTGAAAATTTCAAAAGTAAAATTATTCTTTCTAAAAGACAATATTTAGAAATGAATATTGTTTTACCTGATTTAGAAACTCAAATTAAAATAGGGAAAAAATATTTTGAAAACATTGAAAGAATAAGAGAAACTAAAAATGTAATTAAAGAAAATGCATCTTTAGTAGATAATTTATTTAATGAAATAAAAGAATAATAATTTATTATTCTTTTTTTAATTCTCTTTCCATTAAAGTTAATACTTCTTCACTAGGTTTTTTATTATTATATAAAACATTATAACAACTTGTAGTTAAAGGCATTTCAATATTTAATTTTTTACTTGCTTCATATAAGTATTTACACGCAATTACGCCTTCAACAGTTTTAGAATTATTTTTTAAAACTATCTCAGCATTATTATTTTTACCAATTTCATATCCTAATGAATAATTTCTTGATTTAAAAGAAGAACAAGTTAAAAATAGATCACCAATTCCAGTTAATCCTAAATAAGTTTCTTTTTTTGCGCCCATTTTTAAACCAAATAAAGTCATTTCATGTAAGCCTCTTGTAATTAAAGCTGCTCTTGCATTTTCTTTATAACCTAATCCATTTGCAATACCACTACAAATTGCAATTACATTTTTAATACATGCTCCATATTCTGCACCTATTTCATCATCATTAGAATATATTCTAAAATAATTGGTAGATAATAAAGTTTGTATTTTTTTAGCGTATTCAATATTTCTACATACAGCACAAATTAAAGTTAATTCTTTATTTGCAACTTCAAGAGCAAAAGTTGGACCAATTAAAGTTACTACTTCTTGATATTTAAAATCTTTTAAAGTATCTCTAATTGTTTCTGATAATGGTTTAAATGTATTTTTATCTAATCCTTTAGATACATTTATAATTAAAGGATTATTATTAGAGTATTTTTTTATTGATTCACAAATAGAAACTAAAGCACTAGAAGGAGTAGCAATTAAAATTATTTCAGGATTATATTCTTTTAATGAATATTCTAAAGAATCACTTGCTTTAATATTAATATTTAATTTAATATTATCTAAATATTTTTTATTAGTGTGATAATTTTTAATCTCATTTACTTCATTTATATCTTTACCATATATTAAACATTCGTGATCATTATCACTTATAACATTACTTAAAGCACAACCCCATGCTCCACTACCAATTACTAAAAATTTCATAATAATATTATATAGAATTTTATTTTATTCTCAATTAGTTAACTTTATATAATGTTAAACAAGTTATATAATTTTATAGATGAAAAAAGATAATTTAATATTTATACATAAATTATTTAAAGCTTTCGCGGATTCTATTATAAAAGTATTTTTACCTTTATATATTTTAAAAGAATCTAATTCTTTAAATTTATCAATGACATATTTAATTATTTTTTCATTAAGTGTAATAATAGGAATGTTTTTATTTAAAAAAATTATTCAAAAATATGGAATTATTTCAATAATTATTCATTTTATTCCTATTATTATTACAATGGGAATATTTAGTTTTTATAAAGTAGATTTAATAAGTGTAATAATAAGTGCTATTTTAATGTCTTTTTCACAAGTATTTTATAGTGTACCTATAAATTTAATTTTTGCTACTATGGATAAAAAAACAAATGTAGGTAAATTTGAAATTTCTACAAGTGTAGGTAAATTAATATTTACTTTAATATCATCCTATTTATTATCAAGTGAAATTAAAAATTCTTTTTTAATTTTATCAATATTTTCTACATTATTTTATTTAATTTCAGTAATACCTTTATTTTTTATTTATAAAGAATTAAAAAATAATTATTTAATATATAAAGAAAATAATACTAATAATGTTAAAATTAAATTAGATAAATGGTTTATTATATTTCATATTTTATTTGGAATATTTCAACCTATAATGGATAATTTATTACCATTATACTTATATATTAATAATTTATCATTTCAAGCAGTTACATTAATGGTAGTTTTAGTAGAAGCCTTAAAAATATTGATTAATTATTTATCACAATTTTTAGTAAAAATTAAAAAAACAATTATCTGTATTATTATATCTTCTTTATTATTTTTAATAAGTTCTATATTAATTTTAATCATTAAAGATTCTTTATGGTTATATATTTTATCTGTTTTGTGTTCTATTTCGTTTCCTTTAACTTTTGTGCCTATGTTTAATCTTTATTGTAAACATTTAAATAAAAATCAAAATATTTATAATGGAATGATTTATAGAGATATTGAGATATTTTCATGTAGACCTATATTATATTCATTAAGTTTTATTGGTTTTTCTTTATATCCATGTTTAATTATAGGAGTATTAATAGTGCCTTTTATGTTTGTTAGTGAAATGAAAATTATTAAAGATTTTAAAGAATAAATTTAAATATTAAAAATTATAAAATAAAATTTAAATGGATATTATATAATTTAAATATAAATATTATTTTAATAAAGAAGAGGAAAAAAATGAAAAAAATAAAAAAGATTTTATTTACATTAGGAGCAGTAACTTTATTATCAAGTTGTGGATATTCTAGTAATTTTGATAGTTCTAAGAAAATTAATTTATATACTAGAGATACTACAAGTGGTACAAGAGATGGATTTTTTAGTAAAATTAATATTGGAAGTGCGAAATCTTCTTCTTTTAAAGACTTAAATAATACAGGAGATAATAGAATTAAATCAAGTGTTTTACAAGTTTCTAGTAACGCAGATATGTTAAGTAAAATTCAAAATGATATTTATGGATTAGGTTATGCTTCATTAGGAAGTGTTTTAGAAAATAAAACAGGAAAAATAAAAGCTTTAAAATATGAAGGAATAGAAGCTAGTGAAGAAAATGTTTTAAATGAAACTTATAAATTAACAAGAAATTTTAATTATATAATAAGAGATGATTATGATAATGATTCTAAAAAAGGAAAAATAGTAAATGCTTTTATAAGTTTTATATTTTCTAAAGATGGTCAAAGAATCATGAAAGAAAATGATGGAATTTTAAATGTTACAGGAGAATCTTGGAGTAAATTAAGTGAAGAATATAAAGATGTTTTAAACGATGAAACATTAAGTTTCGAAATTAAAGTTGGAGGTAGTACTTCTGTACAAAAAATGTCTCAAATATTAACTTCATCTTTTATTAGTTATGTTAAATCTCCAAATATTAAATTTACACATAATCATGGAGGGAGTGGAGATGCTTATAAATATACTCAAGGAAGTGATAAAGATGGAGTTAATGCTTTAGATATAGCGTTTTTATCAAGAGAATTATCAAGTAACGAAAATGCTTTAAGTAATACTTATGGAAAGATTTGTGTAGATGCAATTGTTCCAATTTGTAATAGTGTTAATCCATATAATGAAACTGCTCTTAAAGAATTAGTAAGTATGTATAGTAAAGATGGAAAAGATGATTCTAATAATTATTATGGATCATATTCTAAATGGAGTGATTTAATTAAATAATTTTTATTGTTTTAAATAATTATTAAATTTTAAATACTTTTATATAAATTATTATGTATAATATTTTTATGGAAAGAATCTTGAGTGAAGAAAAGATATTAAAAAATTCAAAAAGAAAGACATTGCTTGATAGAATAATGTTCTTTCTTTTTTTGTTTATAGCGTTAATTTGTACAAGTGTAATAGTAGTTACAGTAGTAGTAATTTTAATAAAAGGTATTTCTCCATTTTTTAAAAATTATTCTACTGATCCAAATATTTCGTTTACTCCTTCATTTAAAGAATTTATGTTTGGATTAAATTGGAATAATTATGGAGCATTTTATTTATTAATAAATACTTTATTTGCAGTTTTATTATCTTTAATTATTTCAATTCCAATTTCTATATTTACTGCTTTATTTATTACACGTATTGCTCCTAAAAGTATAGGTACAATTTTTAAAAGTGGAATTGAAATTTTATCATCAATTCCTTCTATAATTTTTGGATTATTTGGTCAAATGGTTATTTGTCCTTTTGTTAATAATTTATCAAATTTATTTGGATATCAATCTTATGGAGGAAGTAGTTTATTAAGTGGAGTTATTATTTTAGCAGTAATGTCAATTCCTACAATTACAATTGTTTCAATTACTTCTTTAGAAAGTGTTGAAAAATCATATGTTGAAGGATCTTTAGCATTAGGTGCTACTGGAAGTGAAACTAATTTTAAAGTTGTTATTAAAGGTGCTACTAGTGGAATAATTTCTGGAATTATATTAGGAATAGGAAGAGCTTTAGGAGAAGCAACTGCGATTTCTTTAGTTATAGGAAATGCATTAAGTGGACCTACATTTAATTTATTTGATCCTTCTAGTACTTTAACAACTATTATGATGTTAGGATTAACTGAAGCTAGTGGATTACAATATGATATGAAATTTACTTTAGGAATTTATTTAATGATTGTAATTATTATTACTAATTTAATTTTGAATTCTGTTAAAAATAGAATAACTAATCCTTATAAAAAAGAATTATTTATTAAAAGAATTTTTAAAAATTTAATTATAAATATTAAAGCAATTAAAAAAGTAAATAAAGGAGAAAATAATGAAGAAAAATAGAGCGTTAGATAATCCTTTATCTACAAAAAGAAAATTTAAAGATATTTTTAGAAATATTTTAACTTGGGGTAGTTCTTTAATTACTATTGGCTTATTAATTTATGTTGTAGTTTATATTATTTGTAGTGGTTGTAAAAATTTATCATGGGAATTTATTAGTAGTGATTATCATGAAGAAAGTTATCAATTACATTTAAGAGAAGATTTTAAATTTGATGAATCAATAAGAACTTTTGAATTTAAAGATAATAATGAAAATGTAAAAAAGAGTGAAGTTTGGGGTGTATCTTTTATAGAAACTAAAACTAATGAAGGAAATTATGTAATTAAAATAAATGAAGTATGTAATAATAGTTATTTTAATGAATTATTAGATAATGAGAATAAAGTTTTTGATTATTCAAAAAATACATATATTTATTATTTATATGTCTTAGATAATAATGGAAATGAATTACAATGTAACACTAAAAATATTGATGAATTTGTTTTAACTTTAGATAAAGGTATTAATATTGATGGAATTTCATTAAGAACTTTTGGAGGTGGAATTAAAGGAAGTTTAATTACTACTTTATATTTAATAGGGTTAACTTTAGTTATTGCTTTACCTTTAGGAATTGGAGGTGCGATTTATTTATCTTTATTTTCTAAAAAAGGTAAATTAAATAAAATAATAAGAAGTTTAATTGATATGACAAGTGCAATTCCTTCAATTATTTTTGGATTTTTAGGAATATTAATTTTTATACCATTTATTAATAAAGTTGCAGGTAGTAATGGTGGAAGTATTTTAGCATCAAGTTTAACTTTAGCAGTTATGTTAATACCTATTATTGTTAAAAATACTGAAGACGCAATTAATGCTTTACCTAAAGGATATATGGATAGTTCTTTAGCACTTGGCGCTAGTAGAACTGAAACTATTTTTAAAATTATTTTACCTAATGCACTTCCTGGAATATTAACTGCAGTTATTTTAAGTGTTGGTAGAATAATTGGAGAAAGTGCAGCATTAATATTTGTTTTAGGAACTAGTGCTAGTGATAATGTAATTTTAAATCAATCTGGAACAAGTTTATCTACTCATATTTGGATGTTATTAAATAATAGTGAAACTCCAAATTATGATGCTGCGTGTACTATTGCGTTAATTATTTTAATTATTGTTTTAGTGTTATCTTTAATAACTAAATTGATTCAATATAGATTTATTAAGAAAAGGAGTTAATTATGGAAGAAGAAGTTGTATTTGATGTAAAAGATCTTTGTTTATATTATGGAGAAAAGAAAGCTTTAAATAATATAAATATGAAGATTTATAAAAATAAAGTAACTGCTTTTATAGGTCCTTCAGGATGTGGAAAATCTACCTTTTTAAGATGTTTTAATAGAATGAATGAATTAATTGATGGATGTAAAGTTACTGGAGAAATTTTATATAAAGATAAAGATATAAAAAATATAAATCCTATTTATTTAAGAACCAAAGTTGGAATGGTATTTCAACAACCTAATCCATTTCCTATGTCAATTTATAATAATGTTGTTTATGGATTAAAATGTCAAGGAGTTAAAAATAAAAAAGAATTACAAGAAATTTGTATAGAATCCTTATCTAAAGCCGCTTTAATTAATGAAGTTAAAGATAGATTAAAAGATAGTGCTTTAGCACTTTCAGGTGGTCAAAAACAAAGATTATGTATTGCAAGATGTATTGCTTTAGCGCCAGATGTTATTTTAATGGATGAACCTACTAGTGCTTTAGACCCAATTGCTACAAGTAAAATAGAAGAATTAATTAGAGAACTTAAAAATGAATTTACTATTATAATTGTTACTCATAATATGCAACAAGCTACTAGAATTAGTGATTATACTGCTTTTTTCATGTTAGGAGATTTAGTAGAATTTAATAAAACTGAAGAATTCTTTTCACATCCTCAAGATCAAAGAAGTGATGATTATATTAATGGAAAATTTAGTTAATAAAAGGAGAATAGTATGTATAAAGATGAATTAATTAATAATTTAAAAATAAATACAATTAGAATGTTAGAATTAACTTTTAATGATTTATTTAAAGCTTTAGATTCTATTAAGAAAAATGATGATGTTAAAGTTAATGATGATGAAATAGATTC
The DNA here is from genome assembly GCA_963605025.1 of bacterium. Taxonomy (GTDB): domain Bacteria; phylum Bacillota_I; class Bacilli_A; order RFN20; family CAG-826; genus Onthovivens. The sequence continues at coordinate 18,808 of CAVCSZ010000007.1, forward strand.
AAAATATGTTGAAATAGAATCTTTAGCATTAAAAATTTTATTAAAAGAACAAATGTACAGTAAAGATTTAAGAATAGTTACTGGTATTTTAAAATTAGTAGATGATATTGAAAGAATTGGAGATCATTCAGAAGATTTATTATGGTGTTCTTCTAAATTTACTAGTGAAGAAAAATTAGTAGATATAGAAAATTTAAATATTTTATTAAATAGAATTAGAGATATGGTATCTTTAACATTAAAAGCTTTTTTAAGTGAAGATATAGAACTTGCAAATTCTAATATGAATATGGATGATGAAATAGATTCTTTATATTTAAAAACATTAAGTGAATTAGAATCTTTTAAAAATAAAAATGAATATCAAAATTTAATTATTTATTCTACATTAATTAGTAAATATTTAGAAAGAGTAGGTGATCATTTAGTAAATATAAATGAATGGATTATTTATATTAAAAATGGAGAATATAAAGGTAAAATTATAATTTAATTTGTATAATATTAATTAAATAAAATTATAAAAGGAGGAAATAATTATGTCTAAAACTGATCAAATGAAAATTATTAGTGATGAAACTTTAACTTATTCTCAAGAGTTATTAGCACTTGCTAGACTAGGAGAAAATTTAGATTCTACTTCATTACCTAGAGATGAAGAATGGATTAAAGCTTTAAAAGAACATAAAGTTTGTGATTTAGGTGAAGGATTATTACCTTATAGACCTAGATATATTCTTCCTGATTATGATTTATTAATGAATAAAGGATGTGAATTTTTAGAATTAAATAAACCTTCTAGTTTACTTGAATGTTGTAATAATTTATTAATTTTTTATAAACATGTTCCTTCAATTACATCTTATCCTGTTTATTTAGGTAATTTTACTGAAATATTTTTACCTTTTGAAAATGAAGCAGATAATCCTTTAACAGAAGAAATTTTAAGATTATTTTTAAAACATATTGATAAAACATTATGTGATTCTTTTGTACACGCTAATATAGGACCTAAAGATTCTAAAATAACTAGAATTATTTTAAAATTAACAAAAGAAATGCAACTTGCTATTCCTAATCTTACTTTATTATATGATAAAGATATTACAAGTGATGATTTTGCAAAATATGCTTTAGAAGTAATGTTAAAAACTAGTAAACCTTCTTTTGCAAATCATAAATTATATTATAAAGAAAATCCTAATTATGCGATTGCAAGTTGTTATAATGCATTAAGTAAAAAAGGTGGAGGATACACTCTTCCTAGACTTAGATTATATGAAATTTCTACTGAAGCAAATTCAATAGATGAATTTTTTAATGTTACATTACCTAAATATGTTAATTTAATCTTAAAAAATATGGATCAAAGAATTAAATTTATTGTAGAAGAATCTTCTTTTTTCAAAAGTAATTTTTTAGTAAAAGAAGGTTTTGTAGATATAAATAATTTTTCTGGAATGGTAGGAGTAGTAGGAGTTGCAGAATGTTCTAATAATTTATTAAAAATTAAAGATAAATCAAAAGGTTATGGACATAGTGAAACCGCTAATGAATTAGGTTTAAAAATTTTAGAAGAAATTGAAAAGATAGTAGAAAATCATAATGGATATTATTCTAAAAATTTTAATAATAAATATAAAATGCACGCTCAAGTTGGTATTGATAGTGATGGATTAGATGATGCTCCAGGAGCAAGAATTCCAATTGGATATGAACCTGATTTATATTCTCATTTATTATTAGAATGTAAAGCTCATAAATATTTTCCATTTGGAGTAGGAGATATTTTTAAACTTGATGATACTTGGAATAATTCTTTAGATGCTTTACTTGATATTATTAAAGGATCTTTTGATCAAGGTTTAAGATATTTTACTGCTTATAATTCAAATAATGATGTAGTAAGAGTTACAGGATATTTAGTAAAAAGAAGTGAAATTGAAAAATTAGAAAATAAAAAACAATCATTAAATAATGTTACTGTTTTTGGAATGGGCGCTAAAAACTCAGGTCATGCTTTAGATAGAAAAATATATGGAAAAAGCTCTAATAAATAAAATAATTCCTTTTTCAAATGTAGATGGTCCAGGAAATAGAATGGCAATATTTTTTCAAGGATGCTCTTTTAAATGTTTATATTGTCATAATCCTGAAACAATTAATTTATGTTCTAATTGTGGAGAATGTATTAAAAATTGTCCTACTAAAGCATTAAAATTAATTAATAATAAAGTTAATTGGGATGAAAATGTTTGTATAAATTGTGATAATTGCATTAAAACATGCAAATTTTTATCATCTCCTAAAACTAAAGAAGTAGATATTGATTATTTATTTAATAAAATAAAAGCTATTAAACCTTTTATTAGAGGAATAACAGTTAGTGGAGGAGAATGTACATTATATTCTAAATTTATTGAAAAATTATTTATTAAAGTTAAAAATGAATTAGGATTAACTTGTTTAATAGATTCTAATGGATCAATTGATTTTGAAAAAAATATGTCTTCTTTAATTAGTGTTTGTGATGGAGTAATGCTTGATATTAAAGCAATTAATCCAATCTTTCATAAAGAAATTACTTTTAAAAATAATGATATTGTTTTAAAAAATTTAAATTATTTATTAAAAATAAATAAATTAGAAGAAGTAAGAACTGTATGTTTACCTAATTTTGAAAAGAAAAATGAAGAAACAGTAAGAGAAGTTTCTAAAATTATTCAAAATAAAACTAAATATAAATTAATTAAATATCGTTATTATGGAGTAAGAGAAGAAGGAATTAATAAATTTAATAAAACAATTACTTCTAATGAAGAAATAGATAGATTAGAAAAAATCGCTAACGAAAATGGATGTAATAATATAATTAAAATTTAATATATTAAAATAATTATTTATTTAAAAAATTTAAAATAGGCACTAATAAATCAGTAGCGAATAATAATAAATATAAATATTTAGAATATAAAATAGAATAATTAACTAAATAATAAATAGGATAAGTATATTTAATCCATTTATGTTTAATTTCTTTTTTATAATCAAACATTATAATAAAAGGAATAGATATAAAAACAAAATAAGAATTACCTAATCCATATGATTTAATATTAGGAATAAAAGAAAGTCCAAAATCTAATAAAGATATAACTATAATTCCTAAAGATAAAAATAAAGAAACTTGATAACTTTCTAAATTTTTATCATCTCTATTTTTATTAAATATTTTTAAAAATACTAAATAAGATATTACTAATAAATATAATATGATATTTTTAGAAGGAAATAATGTTGTAACATAGAAATTTAATTCTATAATATCATTTCTATAAAGAACCATTAATATATAAGAAACTATTAAATATAATAATGGTAAAGAAATTAAAGATCTAAATAATTTAATATGTTTTTTAGGATTATGAAATAAGAATAAAAAGATTAAAGAGAATAAGAAAAAATCTACGAAAATATTAGCGTTTATAAATTTAGATAATAATGTTAAAGTAGTTTCATATAATTTTTCTAATGATTCAGGTGGAATAGTTAATCCTAATCTTAAATAAATTATATTAATTAAAAATACTACTCCTATAGATTCAATAAGTGCAAAAACTAATAAAAATATAAAATTAAATATAATATCATATCTTATTTTTTTATTATTTTTAAAAAATTGAGTAGTTTTTGCAATTAATATTAAAGGCAATCCAATTGAACCTAAATTATACGCAAAATTTAATATATAATCACTAAAATAACTTTCATTAAATAAATGTTTATAAATAATTTCTATATAAGAAAATTGTTGTAAACTTAAAAATATTAAACCTATATATAATAAAACTTGATAACTATAAAATTGGAAATGTTTATATTCTTTTTTTGTATTATTTCTAATAAATTCCATATTTAAATTATACAAAAATAGGAATAAATTTTATATTTATATTTACAAATAAAATTAAATTTATATAATTTTATTATGGAACAATATATTGAATGGATGGAGAAAAATCCAAAATGGTTAAAAATTATATTATGCTTATGGATATTAGATATTACATGGGCATTATTTAGAATTTTTAAAAGTGTTCAAAATAATAATGTAGTTGAACTTATTCTTGCAATTTTATGGATTCTATTTGCAGGTACTGTAGGTTGGATTCTTGATATTGTTTGGATTATATTGTTTGATTATCCATTTTGGTTTAAGTAGTAGGTTTTATATCTACTATTTTTTCTAAATTTTATAAGCATTTTAATATAAAAATTTATTTAAATTTTATATAATATCTTTTATGAAATTAGAAAAAGATAAATTTAATAAAATAGAAAATAAAGAATTTGAAGGTGAAAGAATTTTATATAATTCTAAGAATTTATATTTAAATAATATTAAATTTAATTTTGGAGAATCTCCTTTAAAAGAATGTAAGAATATTATTTTAGAAAATTCTACTTTTACTTATAAATATCCTTTATGGTATTCTAAAAATATTTTAGTAAATAATACTACTTTTGAAGAATTATCAAGAAGTGGAATATGGTATACATTTAATATTGAAATAAATAATTCTTTAATTAAATGTCCTAAATTATTTAGAAGATCTAAAAATATTAAAATTAAAAATGTAGAATTTTTAGATGGAAATGAAATGTTTTGGGAATGTTCTGATATTGAAATTATTTCAACTTCAATGACTGGTGATTATACATTTAAAAATTCTAAGAATATTAAAATAAAAGATTTTAAATTAAATGGAAATTATTGTTTTGATGGCGCTAGTAATATAGTTATTGAAAATGCTATTTTAAATAGTAAAGATTCTTTTTGGAATTCTAAAAATGTAGTAGTTAAAAATTCTATAATTAAAGGTGAATATATTGGATGGAATTCTAAAAACTTAACTTTTATTAATTGTAAAATTGAATCAAATCAAGGTTTTTGTTATATTAAAAATTTGAAAATAATTGATTGTGAATTTGTAAATACTGATTTAGCATTTGAATATTGTAGTGTTAAAGCTTCAATTAATTCTCATATTGATTCTATTAAGAATCCTTTAAAAGGAAAAATTGTTGCTAAATCAATTGGAGAAATAATTCTTGATGAGAATTATAAAAATAAAGGTAAATTAAAAATTATTCAAAAAGGTGATAAAAATGAAAAAATATAATTTTGATATTTTAAAAAATAGAAGAGAATCTTCATCTTTAAAATGGAATGTTAAAGAAAATGAATTACCTATGTGGGTAGCAGATATGGATTTTGAATGTTTACCTGAAATTAAAGATGAAATTATTAAATTAGGTGAATTTGGTATTTTTGGTTATAGTGAACTTAAAGATTCTTATTTTGAAGCATATTCTAAATGGTTTAAAAATAGACATAATTTAGATATTGATATTAAAAATATGGTTTATTCTTCCGGGGTAGTTGCTAGTATTTCTTCAATGGTTAGAAAATTAACTAGTGTAGGAGAAAAAGTATTAATATTTACTCCAACTTATAATATATTTTTTAATTCAATAATTAATAATGGAAGATTTGTAGTAGAATCACCTTTAATTGTTGATGAAAATTATAATTATTCTTTTGATTTTGAAGATATAGAAGAAAAAATGAAAGATCCTCAATTATCACTTGTAATTTTATGTAATCCTCAAAATCCTACTGGTAAAATTAATACTAAAGAAGAAATGTTAAAACTTGCTAATTTAGCAGATAAATATCATTGTTTAATTATTAGTGATGAAATTCATTGTGATATTACTAGTCCTAATAAAGAATATGTTCCATTTTTTTCAATAGGAGAAATTTCTAAAAAAGTAGGAATTTCTTGTTTTGCATTAGGAAAAACATTTAATGTAGCAGGAATTCAAGCAGCTTGTGTAGTTTGTTTTGATGAAAATATAAGATATAAAATTTATCGAGGAATTAATACCGATGAAGTAGGTGAACCTAATATTTTTGCTCAAAATGTTACTGTTGCTGCGATTAATAATGGAGAAAAATGGGTAGATGAATTAAATGAATATATTTATGAAAATAAAAAAGTTTTTGTAGATTTAATAAATAATTCTAATACTAAAATAAAAACTTATTTAAGTGATGCTACTTATTTAAATTGGATTGATTGTAGAAAATATAATAAATCTAGTGATTTTTTAGAAAAAGATATAAGAGAAAAAACAGGATTAATTATTTCTAGTGGTTCAATTTATGGAAAAAGTGGAGAAGGATTTTTAAGAATTAATTTAGGTACTAGTAAAGAAAATGTTATAAAAGGTGCTAATAAATTGATAGAATATTTTAAAAATTTAAAGGATTAAAATATGAAGAAATTAGGATTAGGATGTATGAGATTTCCTATTTTAAATGGGAAATATAATGAAATTAATAAAGAAGAAGTTAAAGAAATGGTAGATTTATTTTTAGATAATGGATTTACTTATTTTGATACTGCTTATCCATATCATGAAGGAAATAGTGAAAGAATTTTAAAAGAAGTTTTAACTTCAAGATATCCTCGTGATAAATATATTCTAACTACTAAATTACCTATGTTTTCAATGACTAAGGAAGAAGAAATTGATAAGATTTTTAATGAACAATTAGATAAATTAGGTGTTGATTATTTAGATTATTATTTAGTACATGCTTTAAATGAAGAAAGATTTAATTTAGCAAAACAATTAAGTGTTTTTGATCATTTAATAAAATATAAAAATGAAGGTAAAATAAAACACATTGGAATATCTTTTCATGATTCTAGTAAAGTTTTAGATAAAATTTTAAGTGAAAAGAAAGATGTTATTGAAGTTGTTCAACTTCAAATTAATTATTTAGATTGGGAATCTCAAGCTATTGAATCAAGACTTTGTTATGAAGTTTGTCAAAAATATCATAAAAAAGTAATTGTTATGGAACCTTTAAAAGGTGGTAGTTTAGTTAAATTAAGTGAAGAAGCTAAAGAAATTTTTACTAACTTAAATAAAGACGCTCCAATTGCTAGTTATGGAATAAGATTTGCGGCATCCTTAGATGATGTAATAATGGTACTTTCAGGAATGAGTAATCTTGATCAATTAAAAGAAAATATGTCATATATGAAAGAATTTAAAAAATTAGATGATAAAGAAATTGCTGCTATTAATAAAGTAACAGAAATTACTAAATCTAAAATTTTAATTCCATGTACTGATTGTAAATATTGTGTTAAAGGATGTCCTAAAAAGATACCTATTCCTAAATATTTTTCAATGTGTAATGAAGATTATTCTTTAAATTCAAATTTAAAATTTTATTATAATACAATTACTAAATCTGAAAATGTTAAAGCTAGTGAATGTATTAAATGTGGATTATGTGAAAGAAATTGTCCTCAACATTTAAAAATAAGAGATTTACTAGAAAATGAAGTTGTAAGAAGATACGAAAAAGAAGATTATTAAATCTTCTTTTTTTCATATTATCTTTTTATTTCTTTATTAAAATCTTTAAATAAATTTCCTTTAACTACCCAATAATATAATCCAATTGTTAAGAAAATAGACGCAAATAACCACGCTAAAGAATCTGAAAAACAAATACCTATAAATGCATTATCACTAGTAGGATTTATAGGATCAATTATCGTAGGAATAAATTCTACAATTAATATTCTTGCAACCATTTCTCCAATACCTGCTAAAAATGGAAATAAAGATTTTCCTAAACCTTGTAATATGTTTCTACCTAAAAATAAATAACCTAAAACAAAATATAAAGAAGTATCTACGATAACATAAGTAGTGGCATAAAATTTTACTCTATCATTATTATTTGAACCACTTAAAAATAAATTAGTAAATAATCCATTTATAGAAAATAATAAGCCTATTGCTAATAAAATTAAATAAATAATAAACATTAAAATAATTGATTTTTTAATTCCTTCTTTTATTCTTTTTTCATTTTTAGCACCATAATTTTGACCTGAAAAAGAAAGCATTGCAGTTCCTAAAGAACTTAAAGGACACATTAAAAAATCATTAAATTTAACTGCAGCACCATATCCATTTTTACAATCAAATACATTTGGATCTACATCAAATTTTATCATTCCTTTTTGTAAAATAATTAAACCAATAGCTAAAATAGAAAATTGTAATGCTAAAGGAAGACCTAAACGTAAATGTTCTATAATAAATTTAAAATTCAATTTAAAATCACTTATTTTACATCTTAAATATTTATATCTAATTAAAGAATATATTAAACATCCAAAAAAAGATATTCCTTGTGCAATAACTGTAGCTAAAGCAGCACCTTTAACTCCCATTTTAAAACAAACAATAAATAATAAATCTAAAATTATATTAATTATAGTAGAACCAATTAAGAATAATAAAGGAGTTAAAGAATCTCCAATACTTCTTAAAACACTAACCATTAAATTATAAAATATTTGAGTAAATAATCCTAAATATATAATAAACAAATAATCATACGCAAATTGATAATCTTCACTAGCACTATTTAATCCAATAAAATTTAATAGATATGGCATAGTAAATATCGCTATTAAAGTTAAAATTATTGAAATTATTAATGATAATAAAAGTTGACACGCAAAAGATTTTCTAATTCCTTCTAAATTATTTTCACCTTTTTTATTACTTGTAATAACACTAAAACCACTAGTACATCCAAAAGCAAATTGTAAAACAATAAAAATTAATGAATAAACAACGTTTACTCCACTAACTTCTTTACTAGAAAGATAATGACCTACAATTGCAGCATCTGTTATTGTATAAACTTGTTGAAATAAATAACTTATTAAAATAGGAAGCATAAAAATAATCAATTTTTTATAAATTGATCCTGTTGTTAAATCAACTGGTTTAAATAAATTTAAGAACTTTTCTTTAATTTGCATAATTTGCCTCAAACACAACGATAATTTTATCACTTATTTTTAGAAATTAAATATAAAAATACTTTTTAAATTTAATAATTTTAATTATAATAAAGATAGTAAAAAATTTGTTTTTATCAAGTTTTTTTTATTCAGTAAAAATTTAAGATATATAAGGAAATAATAAAATGATTAAAGAGATTAAAAATAAGTTATTAGAAGCGATAATATCAGTCATTCCAATTGTAATTATTGTATGTGTTATTTTTGGTATGCAATACACTAATGTTTTTCCAGATGATACGATTAAATTAGATCAATTAATTACTTTTTTAATTTCTTTGATTGCATTAATTATTGGTATGGCTTTATTTTCATTAGGTACTGATATATCTATGAGTAAAGTTGGACAATATATAGGTTCTTCTTTATCAAAGAAAAAATCTTTAATATTTATGATAATTATAACTTTCTTTTTAGGAGTTATGATTACAGTTGCAGAGCCTGATTTAACTGTTTTAGGGGATTTACTTGGAGAAACAATTAATTCTTGGGTACTTAAAATTGTAATTGGAGTAGGAGTAGGTGTATTTTTAGTTTTAGGAATTTTACGTATTATGTTCCAAAAAAGCTTAAAATTATGGATAATTTTCTTTTATTTTATTGTATTTGTACTTGCATGTATTTTAGATGATAAAAATGGAAATGCTATTTTATCAATTTCTTTTGATTCAGGTGGAGTTACAACAGGTCCTGTCACTGTTCCTTTCCTTTTAACATTTGGTGCAGGTATTGCTGCTAGCCGTGGTGGTAAAGATAGTTCAAGTGACTCCTTTGGTGTTACTGGTTTATGTTCAATTGGACCTTTAATTTCTACTATGTGTTTATTATTAATATATAGTAATTTTACTGATTTATCATCATTACATAATAGTGTTAGTGTAAATTCTTCTTTATTAGATGTTTTAAGTACAACATTATTAGAAATTATTATTGCTATTTTACCAGTTACTGTTTTCTTTTTAGTTTATCAATTTATTTTTATTAAATTACCTAAAAAAGAATTAGTTAAGATAATGCTTGGTTTTTTATATGTATTTATAGGATTAAGTTCTTTTTTAACTGCTGCAAAATTTGGATTAATTCCAATTGGATATACTCTTGGTAAGACTTTAGCTGATCCTCAATATAATGGTAGTTATAATTATTTATTAATTATTATTGCTGTTGTTGTTGGATTTGCTGTTGTTTTAGTTGAACCTGGTGTTCATGTTTTAACAGCACAAGTAGAAGAAATTAGTAATGGTTCTATAAGAAAAAGAAAAATGCTTATTGCACTTTGTGTTGGGGTTGCATGTGCTATTGTTTTAGAAGTTATTAGAGAATTATGTGGTTCTTTCCCTATTATTTATTATCTAGCACCTTTATATGCAATAAGTTTAGCATTAACTTTCTTTGTACCAGATATTTATACTGCAATTGGTTTTGACTCTGGTGGAGTTGCTAGTGGAACAATGTCTTCTTGCTTTGTTTTACCATATGTTATTGGTATTTCTACAGCTTTAAATACTGGAACAGGATTTGGTGTTGTAGGATTAATATCATCTGTTCCTCCTATTGCAATTCAATTTATTGGTTTATATTCTATCTTATCTAATAAAGTTAAATATTCTAAAGCTAAAAAAGCTTTACTTGAAGAAGATGATGCACAAATTATTCATTTTTAGGAGAAATTTATGTCTAAGAAAAATTTAAATGATATTAATGAAAATAAAAATACTTCTAAAAACAATAAATTACCTTATGAAAAGGAATTTAAATTAGAGAAATTAAAATTATATATTTTAATTGTTCCAAGAAATCATAGTGATTATTTTATTAATGAATTCAAAAAAACTGATATAGCATGTAATTTTGTTGTTTATGGAAAAGGTACTGCTACAAAAGATATTTTCGAATTATTAGGTATTGGAGAAACTTCAAAAGATATTATTTTCTCTTTAGTTAAAGAAAATGATATAGAAAAAATTAAATCAATAGCAGAATATAGATTTAATGTTTCTAAAACTGCAAAAGGAATTGGATTTTCTATACCTTTAAGTTCTGTTGCAGGAGTTTTAATGTATAGATATTTAACTAATACAAAAGAAAATATTTCTAAAGATAAAGGAGAAAAATAATGGAAAATAGTTCTAATTATGAATTAATTATTGCGATTGTTAATAAAGGTTTTACAGATTTAGTAATGGATGCTGCAAAAGAAAAAGGTGCTCGTGGTGGTACAACTTTTAATGCACATGGAACTGGTAATAAATCATTAGAAGATTTCTTCGGAATTACAATTCAACCTGAAAAAGAAGTTGTTTTTATTTTAGTAAAAGAAGAAATTAAAGATGATGTTTTACTTGCTATTTATAAAGCAGTTGGACTTGAAACAAAAGGTAATGGTATTGCTTTTGCTTTAAAAGTTGAAGATGTCGTAGGTCTTTCAAGCGAAGTAAAAGAAAAAATTGAAGAAATAAAAGAAGAAATTAAATAATTAACTTTTTCTTTTATATTATTAAATGTTAAAATATATGTATGTTTAATATCTATAAAGAAGATAATTTAACAAAAAAATTAATAGAATCTAATCTGGAAGATTTAAATAATGAAAATTTTCCTAATTTTGGAAGTTGGATTTCTACTAATTATCCAACAAGAGATAATTTAGAATTTATTGCAAATAAAAGTAATATATCTTTTGATTTTTTATTAACTTCTTTAGATGAAGAAGAAGCTGCTCACGTTGATGTTGAAGATGATTCTGTATTAATAGTTTTAGATGTTCCATATTTTGATGAAGAAAAAAATATGTATTTTACAAAGCCATTTACAATTTGTTATAACGAAAATTATTATGTTACAGTTTCAAAATATAATAAAACATTAATTCCTGCTACACTTTTAAAAACTAAAGGAATTGAACCTCAAAAACATGTTAGATTAACTTTAAATATTATTTATCAATTATCAAAAGAATTTATTTATACTCTTAAAAAAATAGATGAAAAAACTAAAGAAATTGAAGATGCTACACATACTTCAATGAAAAATAAAGAATTATTTGAATTAATGGATCTTTCTAAATCTTTAGTTTATTTTGCTACAGCATTAAATTCTAATAAAACAGTTTTACAAAGACTTCTTAAATCACCTAGATATAAAAAATTTGAAGATGATATGGAATTAATGGAAGATACTGAAATTGAATTAAATCAAGCTATTGAAATGTGTAATATTTATAGAGGTATTTTAAATGCAATGATGGACGCTAATGCTTCTATTATTAATAATAATTTAAATGATGTTATGAAAACATTAACAACAATTACAATTGTTATTTCAATACCAACTTTAATTACAAGTATTTTTGGTATGAATTTTGCTGATTCTAATTCACCATTATATTATAATAAATATGGTTTTTATATAGTTCTTGGAGTAGCTTTTATATTAAGTATACTCTTTGCAATTATATTATTATATTTTACAAATAGAAAAAATAGGAGATAATTATGGGTAAAAATAATTTAGCAATTATTGGATTAGGAAGTGTTGGACAATCAATTTGTCATTCCTTATTAAAAGATGGGGTTTTTGAAAATATTTATCTTATTGATAAAGATAAATCTTTAGTAGAAGGTTTATATTTAGATTTTTCACATGCTGCAGTTAATTATGGATTAAGTAGTGTTAAAATTGGATCATATGATGATTTAAAAAATTGTTCTTATGTAATTATAACTGTAGGAGTAAAACAAGATAATCATGTTTTTTCAAATGAAAAATATCAAGCAGTTTTAAATATGTATGATGAAATTTTAGATAATCTTATTAGAGTTAAATATAAAGATTTTATTATTATTACTTCAAATCCTGTTGATATTTTAACTTATTATACTTATAAACGTTTAAATTTACCAAAAAATAAGATTATAGGTAGTGGTACTTTATTAGATTCTAAAAGATTTAAATTTTTATTAGCAGAAAAATTAAATGTTTCTCCAAATGCATTACAAGGATTTGTATTAGGTCAACATGGGTTAAATTTAGTACCTATTTATTCTTTAACAAGAGTTTATAGTGCTAAATTAAAAGATTATATGTTTAATCATAATATTTCAATTAATAAAGATGAAATTAATGATTATATTAAATATGCTGGAAGTAACATCATTAATAAAAGTGGTGCTTCAATGTATGGAATAGCTGAATCTATAAGTGAAATTATTAAATCTATTACATTAAATAAAGGTGCTATTTTACCTATTTCAGTTATTTCTTCTAGTGACGATTGCGCTATGTCATTACCTGCAATTATTACTAGTAATGGAGTAGAAGAATTTAATGAATTATATTTTTCTAATGAAGAAATACAAGAATTAGAAGAATGTAAAAAGAATGGAATAGAAATGATTAAATTTGTTTTAAAAGATAGAATGTTTTAATAATAATGCTTGTCTTATTTAAGACAAGCATTTATTTTATTTATATGAAAAGATGTAAATGGTTAAATTTAAATGATTCTTTATATATTAAATATCATGATGAAGAATGGGGAAAATTATCAAAAGATGAACATTATTTATATGAAATGTTTATTTTAGAGACTTTTCAAGCGGGATTATCATGGAGTACTATCTTACATAAAAGAGAATATTTTGAAGAAGCTTATTGTAATTTTGATATTGAAAAAGTAATTTTATTTAATGAAATAGATATTAATAATTTAATGAATAATAAATTAATTATTAGAAATAAATTAAAAATAAAAGCAAGTATTTCTAATTCTATTATTTATAAAAAAATTATTAATGAAAATGGATCATTTTTTAATTATTTAATTAAATTTTTTAATGAATATCCTATTTATGAGATTAATAAAACTACTAATAAAATTTCTGATTCAATTTCTAAAGATTTATATTCTAAAGGAATGAAATTTGTAGGAAGTACTACAATTTATTCTTATTTACAAGCAATTGGATTAATTGCATCACATGATGAAGATTGTTTTCTAAATAAAAAACCTTGATTTTAAATCAAGGTTTAAATTTTTAAATGGTCGGGGCGACAGGATTTGAACCTGCGACCTTCTGCTCCCAAAGCAGACGCGATACCAAGCTACGCTACGCCCCGTAATGCTTTAATAATATACAAAATACTAAATAAAAAATCAAGTGTTTTTTTAAAAATAGTTTTATATTATAATTAAAAAGATAAATTAAAGGCTTTTATAATTTAAAAATGTATTTTATTATATGTTTTATTTAAAATATATGTAAAATATATTAAATAATTATTTAAGTATATTATAGAGGAAAAATATGTATAAAAAAGATAACGAAAGTGCAGAGATGTATTTAGAAACTATATTAAGATTAAAGAAAAAAAATAGTATCGTTAAAGCAATAGATGTTGCAGAAGAAATGAACTTTTCTAGAGCTAGCGTTTCTAGAGCTATATCTTTATTAAGAGAAAAGAAATTAGTTGATGTAGATGATAATAATGGAAATTTATTATTTACTGAAGAAGGTGAAAAATACGCAAATAAAATTTTTAATAGACATTGTGTTTTAATGACTTTTCTAGAATCTATTGGTGTAGATAAAAAATTTGCAGAAGAAGATGCTTGTAAAATTGAACACATTTTATCTGAAGAAACATTTAATGTTATTAAAAATATAGTAGAAAATAAAAAAAGTTAGTTTTTGCTAACATTGTTGTTGCTTTTTGCTAACAAAAGTATTTTAATATATCTAGGTTTTTTACCTAGATATTTTTTGTTTGGTAAATCGCGATTATCAAATGATTATCTTAATAGGAGGATTAATTATGCCAATTTCAATTGCACCTTTAAATACACCACTTCGTATCGTTAGAATCGGAGCTGATGAAAAGGTTAAAAAACATTTAGAAAGTTTAGGAATTGCTGTTAATTCTACTATTGAAATAATTTCATCTACGAGTGGTAGTGTAATATTACTTGTTAAAGATGGAAGATTAGCTTTAGATAGTAATTTAGCTAAAACTATATTTGTTGCATAGGAGAAAAATATGGAAAAAACATTAGATCTCTTTAAAAAAGGAGAAAAAGGTGTTATTAAACTTGTAAATGGTGAAGGAGTTATTCGTAAAAGATTATTTGATATGGGTGTTACTCCAGGAGCTGATGTTGAATTAGTTAAAAAAGCTCCTCTTGGTGATCCACTTGAGTTTAAAATAAGAAATTACGCATTAACATTAAGAAAGAGTGAAGCTAAAAATGTTATATGTGTTATAAAGGAGGAAGATTAATGTTAAAAGTTGCATTAGCTGGTAATCCAAATTGTGGTAAAACTACATTATTTAATGCTTTAACTGGTTCAACAGCTCATGTTGGTAACTGGCCTGGAGTTACAGTTGAAAGAAGAAGTGGTGTTTATAATAAAAAAGGTGATAATCCAATTGAAATAGTAGACCTTCCAGGTATTTATTCATTATCACCATATACACCAGAAGAAGTTATTTCAAGAAATTACATTATTGATGGAGATGATCAAGGAAAACCTGATTGTGTTATTAATATTGTTGATGCAAGTAACTTAGAAAGAAATTTATATTTAACTACTCAATTAATGGAAATGAATATTCCTGTTGTTGTAGCGTTAAATATGATGGATATTCTTGAAAAAAATGGAGATATTCTTGATAGTGAAAAATTATCACAAGTATTAGGAGTTCCAGTAGTTCCTGTTTCCGCATTAAAAGAAACTAATATTCAAGAATTAATGGAAATTACTTTAGAAGAAGGTTCAAAAGAAAGAAAAGGTTGTTCAGTTTTAGAAAATTGTAAAGTATGGAATATTATTAATGAAGTAAAAGATTCATTAATTAATGAAGATGTTACTCATGCTTTATATCACGCTATTAAAATAGTAGAAAATGATTCAATTGAAATTGAAAATCATAAAAATGAAACAAAAATTGTTGAAAATAAAAAACAAGAAATTAATGATGAAATATTTGGTAATGATTTAGAAGCTATTGTTGCTGATACTCGTTATAAATTTATTCAAAATAATTGTTCAACTTGTTTAACAAAAGCTGAAGTTAAAGTAGAAACTGATAAAAACGGTAAAGTAAAAGAAAAATTAACTAAATCTGATAAAATTGATAAAGTCTTAACTCATAGAGTAATTGGTTTAATTATATTTGCAGTTGTATTATTCTTAATTTTCCATTTAACATTCGGCGAAGATTTATTTTATCTAGGTGCTATGGGAGTATTTGGAGAAGGTAAAACTCCTTTCTTAGAAGGAACTGCTTGGGAAGGATTATTATTTACTGGTTCTTCAATTCAATCTCCAGGTGTATTCTTACAATCTTGTTTAACTGGTTTAACTGATTGGTTAACTGAATTAACAAGAAATGGTTTAGATAATTTAGGAGCATCAAATTGGGCTATTGCATTAGTGTGTGATGGTTTAGAAGCTGGTATTTTCTCAGTTTTATCATTCTTACCACAAATCTTATTATTATTCGCATTCTTCGCATTCTTAGAAGATAGTGGATATATGGCTCGTGTTGCATTCATCTTAGATAGAATGTTTAGAAAATTTGGTGTTACAGGTAGAGCATTTATGCCTATGATTATGGGTTTTGGATGTTCAGTTCCTGCTATGACAAACACAAGAACATTAGCAACTGAAAGAGAAAGAATTGCTACAATTAGAGTTATTCCTTTCTTCTCATGTAGTGCAAAATTACCTATTTTAACTGCATGTGCTGGTGCTATTGTTACACAATTTGGTTTTAAAAATGCTGATTTAATTACATATGGTATGTATTTAACAGGTATAGTTGTTGCTATTTTCGCTATTATTTTAATGAGAAATACAACATTAAAAGGTGAAACTGCTCCATTTATTATGGAATTACCTTCATATCGTTTACCAAAATTCAAAGCTTTACTTTTACATGTTTGGGATAAAGGAAAACATTTCGTTAAAAAAGCATTTACAATTATTTTAGTTTCTAACCTTGTTATTTGGTTCTTACAAAGCTTTACACCTTCATTACAATTTATTGAATATGATGAAGAAATTGGCTTCTTAACAGAATTAACTACAAATGATTCTATCTTAGCTAATATTGGTAGAAGTTTCCAATTCTTATTTACCCCTTTAGGATTTGGTTCTCAATTAGGTTCATTTGGATGGGTATTTGCTGTTGGTGCAATTACAGGTTTAATTGCTAAAGAAAATGTTATTGCTACATTTGCTATGTTAGGTGCAGTTGTTGGTAATTTAGCTATTAAAGATCCTGATTTTGCTGGAACAATTGAAGGTGCAACTGATGTTGCTAGAATGATTTCTGCTACAGGAATTAACGCTCCTGGATTATTAGCATTTATCGTTTTCAATATGACAACAATTCCATGTTTTGCTGCAGTTGCTACTGCTAAAGCAGAATTAAAGAAAGGAACTTTAAAAAATACAATTGCTTTCTGGTTAATTGCTTCATATGTTTCTGCTAGCGCATTCTATTTAATTGGAACATGGTGGTGGACAGTATTTATTTATATTGCTTTAATTGCTTTAGTAATTATTTGTATTGTTTTAAAAAATAAAAAAGAAGCTAAAAAGTTAAATTTAAATAAATAATATGAAACCAATTGATATTATTGTTTTAGTTGCTGTTATATTAATTATTATTGCTTTACTTATTTATTTTATTAATAAAAAAAGAAAGGGAAAATTAACTGAATGTGATTGTTGTTCAAGTAAAAACGATCTAGTTAAAAAATATAATAAAAAATATAATAAAAAAATAAATCAAAAATAAAATTTTAGTGGTATCTTTATTTATTAGAGGTACCACTAAAAAAATTAATAAAAATTTATTAAAAAATATTTGCATTATTCGTTTATTGGTATTATAATAAATGAGCGCTTAAGTAATGGGCCCTTAGTTAAATGGGATAACACTAGCTTTGCAAGCTTGGATTAGGAGTTCGATTCTCCTAGGGTCCACCATTATTAAATAAATTTGGCAGCGTAGCTCAGTTGGTTAGAGCAGTCGGCTCATACCCGGCGCGTCGAGGGTTCGAGTCCCCCCGCTGCTACCATTTAGATATAAGCGTTAAGCTATAGGCTCGGACCATTAGCTCAATTGGTTAGAGCGCACCGCTCATAACGGTTAGGTTCTGGGTTCAAGTCCTAGATGGTCCACCATTAATTGGAGAAATACCCAAGCGGCTGAAGGGGTCGGTCTTGAAAACCGATAGAGGATGCAAGTCCTGCGAGGGTTCGAATCCCTCTTTCTCCGCCATTATTATATATCGCGGGGTAGAGCAGTCTGGTAGCTCGTCGGGCTCATAACCCGGAGGTCGTAGGTCCAAATCCTATCCCCGCAACCATATTAAATATTTAGCCTTGATTAAGGCTTTTTTTATTACTTATTTTCTTTTTAGTTTTAAAAACTAGATGTAATAGTTATTAAAATATTAATAATGCTTTTAAGGTTGAAATTTTGATGTATTCATATTAAAATATTAATATGAATGGACAGTTTTGGGCGGAAAAATTTCTAGAAGTACATAATTATTTTTTATTAGCAGTTATTGCTGTTATAATAATTTTATTTTGTTTAAGCTGGTATTACTTAGCATATTTTTTTAATTCTTTAAAAAGAGATAAAATTTTACCAAGAGGAAAAAATAAATATAAATATGCAATTTTAGTTCCTGCAAGAAATGAAGATAAAGTTATTGGAAACTTATTAGAATCTTTAAAAAATCAATCATATCCAAAAGAATTATTTGATGTTTATGTTATTGTAGAATCTAAATTAGATCCTACTGTTAAAATTACAAAAAAATATGGATATAATATTTTTATTCGTAAAGATTTAATGAATAAAAGAACTAAAGGTCATGCTTTAAATGAAGTTTATCAAGATATAAGAAAAAAAGGTTTAAATTATGATGCTTTTTTTGTTTTTGATGCCGATAATATTGTTTCTAAACATTATTTAACATTAATGAATGATTGTAGAAATCAAGGCTATAAAGTAGCTATGGGATATAGAAATTTTACTAATTCTAATGCTAATTGGGTAAGTGCTTGTAGTGCTACTTTATTTGCTTTTATGAATCAATTTACATCAAAAGGAAGATCTAAAATTTTTAATAAAATAATACTTACAGGAACTGGGTATTATGTAGATAAAGATATTATTGATAATATTGGAGCATGGATTTTTGATGGAATGACTGAAGATGTTGAATTAACTTGCTATTGTTATTATCATAATATTTCAATGTATTATTATCCAATTGCTCAATATTACGATGAACAACCTACAAGTATGAAAACTGTTCATAAACAACATATTAGATGGGTTTGGGGATTTTTTGAAAATAGAAAAAGATATAAAACTAAAGACTATGATTATAAAAATTTAACTAAAGGAAAATATAAGACATCATTATTTGAATATAATGTTTCAATTTATCCTTTAATTGTAATTGTAGTTTTACTTTTATTATCATTTTTATTTGCATTTGGATTCTTTATTGCAAGTTTAATTATGATGATTTATTTTAAAGAATTTATAGATCAAGCAATACCTTTACAAATGGGCTATTATGCTATTGTTTATTTCTTATTATTAGACACTCCTTTTATAGTGGCTTCTATGGTTACATTTATTATTTCAAATGTTTATCTTAAATTTAATTTTAAAACTAGATTTAAAGTATATTTAAGCTTCATTTTATTTTTCTCAGATTTTATAAGTGCTTTTTTCGATGGATTAATTCATAAATATAAAAGAACTACATGGGATAAAATAGCACATGAAGGTAAAATTTCATCTAAAGGTGCGTTAAAAGGTTTAGAAAATGATACTAAAAACAAAGAAGAAAAATAAAAAAATATATTATTATACAGATGAATTAAATGATGATTTTGGTAATATAAAATTATGCAAAAAAGATATTAATAACATTTTGGATAATTATGATTACACTAGAGGAAGTAAGTTTAATAGATTTTGGTGTGATGTTTTATATTATGTAGTTGCTAAATTTATTTTGGTAATTGGATTATTATTAAGTAGAAATAAAACTAAAAATAAAAAAAATGCTAAAGAATTTGAAAAATATTGTAAAGAAAATCACAAAGGTGGTTTTATTTATGGAAATCATGTTAATAATTCAGATGCATTTAGAAATCAAGCTTTAATTTTAAAAAATAGAGCGGGTATGATTGGACTTCCTAATACATTAGGTATAAAAGGATTAAGAGGAATTACTAAAGCATTAGGATATCTTCCTCTTCCTAATAATCCTAAACAATATATGAGATTTTTAAAATCTCTTAAAATTATAAATTCAAGAGGAGAACATGTAATTATTTATCCTGAAGCACATATTTGGCCTTTTTATACTAAAATCAGACCATTTATTGATTCAAGTTTTGGATATCCAGTAAAATTTAATGCTCCTTGTTTACCTATTATTACAGTTTTTAAAAAAAGTAAAATCTTTAAAAAACCAAAAAAAGTATCTATTGTAGGTAAAATGGTTTTACCAAGAAATGATTTAAACGATTTAGAAAATAAAAAATATTTAAGAGATGAAATATATAACCAAATGGTTGAATTAGCAAAAGAAAATAATTACGAATATATTGAATATAAAAAAGTAAATGAAGAAGACTTGATTAAATAAATATTAAATCAAGTCTTTTTTAGTAATAAAAAAACGCGATATAAATCGCGTAAATTTTTATATATGGTGGGCACTATAGGGATCGAACCTATGACCTTCTGTACGTCAAACAGATGCTCTCCCAGCTGAGCTAAATGCCCATCGCTCAATAAGTATATAATAAAGGAAACTTATTTGCAAGTTTTTTTTATTTTTTTTAAATATTTATTTTATTAAAAAAATTATTGTTCTATAATATTTTTAAATATGAGTTTATTATTTATTTTTAATAACGTTAGTGAAATTCAAATGTCTAAACCATTTGGAATTTTTTTAACTTATATTTACATATTTATAATTGGTTCTTTTAGTGGTTGGATTCTTGAAATACTTTATAGAAGATTTTTTTCTATGAAAAAATGGATTAATCCTGGATTTTTAAAAGGTCCATGTATTCCTTTATATGGTTTTGGATTATGTGCTTTGCATTTAATAAGTGAATTATGTTTTACTTATTTAACAAAAGAAGGAACTTATCCTAGTATTTATGGATTACATTATGGAAATTATGAAAATCCAATTGGAAATTTAGATTTTATTTATGTTTCTTTAATAGTTATAGTTTTAATTGGAATTACTATGACTTTAATTGAACTCATTGGAGGATTGATTTTCGTTAAAGGATTACACATAAGATTATGGGATTACTCTAAATTAAAAGGGAATTTTATGGGTATTATTTGTCCTCAATTTTCTTTTTTATGGTTAATAGCAGGAATAGCTTATTGGTTTGGATTAAGACCATTTATTAATTATTTAGTTGAATTTTTAAATTTACATGTTTGGGGAATGACTTTTGTATTAGGATGTTATTTTTCTTTATTGATTGCAGATTTTATTAATTCTGTTATTTTATCAATTAAATTATCTAAAGAAGGAAAATTATATAATGCTTACATTAATTATGAACAATTTAAATTAAATAGAAAAAATATAAGTGTTCATGAATCTAAAGAAAGTGCTTTAAAGAAACAAATTAGTTTATCTTTAGAACCTATTAAAACTAAAATTAAAAAAGTAAATGATCAAATTATTAGTAAGATGTATATTGATGATAAAATTCCTGAAGTAGGTAGTGAAAGTGAAACTTTAAGAATGAAAGAAAAAAGATTAGAAAATGATAACAAGGAGGATTAAATATGTTACATTTAGTAAATCACCCATTAATTACGATGAAATTAAACAAGATGAGGGACGAAAACACAAAGTCTAAAGATTTTAGAACTCTACTTGATGAAATTGCATCTTTAATGACTTATGAAGTTTATAAAGACTTAAAAGTTGTTCCTTCAGGAGAAAAAATTAAAACTCCAACAGGTTCTGAAATTGATAAATTACATTTAGAATATTCTTTAATTGTCTGTCCTATTTTAAGAGCAGGAATTGGAATGAGTAATGGAGTTATAAATATGCTTCCTACTGCTAAAATTGGACATATTGGATTATATCGTGATGAAAAAACATTAAAACCTGTTGAATATTTCTGTAAATTACCTAAATGTGATAATCCATTAGTATTAGTTTGTGATCCTATGCTTGCTACAGGAGGAAGTAGTAGTGACGCTATTTCTATTCTTAAAAAGAAAGGGTATAAAAATATTAGATTACTTTGCTTAGTAGGCGCTCCAGAAGGAGTTGAAAAAGTATTAAAAGATCATCCAGATGTTGAATTATATTTATGTGCAATGGATGAAAAATTAAATGAAAAAGGATATATTATTCCAGGTCTTGGAGATGCTGGAGATAGAATCTTTGGAACATTATAAAATTAATCACTCTTTAAAGAGTGATTTTTTAAATGTTAGTTTTTGCTTTTAAATAAAAGTAAGTATAATTATTTAATATGGATGAAATTAAATATTCTAAAACAGTTAAAAAAGTAACATTTATTGAATTAATTATAAATATATTACTAGCATTAATTAAATTAATTGGTGGATTTTTAAGTTCTTCAAGTGCTTTAATTTCAGATGGAGTAGATTCTTTTGGAGATATTTTAACATCGTTTGTTGCTTTTTTTGCAGGTAAAAAAGCTTCAAAAAAAGCTGATAATGATCATCAATTTGGACATAAAAAAATAGAAAATTTAGTGTCTTTAATCTTTGGAATGATAATTCTTTTTACATCATTAATTTTAATTTATAATTCTATTATTATAATAATTGATAAAAAATACTTAAATAATAATTATTCTTTTCTTTTAGCGATTATTATTTCATCTATTGCATTATTAATAAAATTATCAATTTTTATTTATACTTTTATATCTTCTAAAAGTACTAATTCTCCAATTTTAAAAACTCAATCAATAGATCATTTATTAGATTCTTTTTCTACTTTAATATCTTTAATTTCATTGTCAATAATCTCTATATTTTCTAATTATGAATATTTAAAAATATTAGATCCAATTGCGTCTATTTTAATTTCAATAATTATGATTATAGGTTCATTAAAAATAATTATTAATAATTCTAAAAATTTATTAGATAGTAGTTGTTCAATTGAAGAAGAAAAAGAAATATATTCTATTATCTATTCTAATAAAAAAATAGATCATATTGATGTATTTAGAAGTAGAATAGTTGCTAATTACATTTATTTAGAAATTGAAGTAACTATTAAAGAAGAAATGTCTTTAAAAGAAGCACATGATATTATAGAAAATATTAGAGAAGAAATTTTAATTAAAATACCTAGTGTAAAACATTGTATAATCCATGTAAATCCATTAATTCATGAACATATTGATGAATTATAAATTAAATTAGATTAAAATATTATTATGGATAAGTGGCGGAAATGGTAGACGCTTAAGTCTCAGAAGCTTATGAAGAAATTCGTGAGGGTTCAAATCCCTTCTTATCCACCAATTAAGAATATATGATGAATAAAGAAATTGAATTATTAGCACCTGCTGGTACAAAAGAAAGTTTTTATGCTGCTATTAATGCAGGATGTAATGCTATTTATATGGGTGGAAAATTATTTTCTGCTAGAAGTTATGCAACAAATTTTTCTGATGAAGAATTAGTGGATTTAATAAAATATGCTCATTTACACGATGTAAAAATTAATATTACTGTAAATACTTTAATATTTGATGATGAATTTAATGATGCAATTAAATTCATTGATTTTTTGTATAGAAATGATATTGACGCTATTTTAATTCAAGATTTAGGACTTGCATATTATATACATAAAGTTTATCCAGATTTAGTAATGCATGCTTCTACTCAATTAAATTGTCATAATGTTAATGAAGCTAAAGCTTTAATTGATTTAGGTTTTAAAAGAATTGTTTTAGCACGTGAAGTTTCTATTGATGAAGCTAAAAAAATAAAAGAATTAGGAGTAGAAGTTGAAGTATTTGTACATGGAGCATTATGTGTTTCTTATTCAGGAAATTGTTTAATGTCATCTTTTATAGGTAATAGAAGTGGAAATAGAGGAAAATGTGCTCAACCATGTAGAAATGTGATGAAAGTTATTGGAAATGATAAAGAATCATCAAATTTTGGAATATCTACTAAAGATATATGTGATATTGAATATTTAGAAAAACTTATTGAAATAGGAATTGATTCATTAAAAATAGAAGGAAGAATGAAAAGAGAAGAATATGTATATCAAGTAGTATCTTCTTATAGAAAAGCTTTAGATTCAATTTATCAAAAAAAAGATATTGATTTAAATAAAGAAATTAAAAATATGAAATCTTTATTTAATAGAGGATTTTCTAAATCTTTTTTATTTAATGAATCACGTACTAAAATATTAAATCAAGAAACTTCTTCTAATCAAGGAATTCATTTAGGAAAAATAATTAAAATAGAAAAAGATTATTTATATATTAAATTAGATGAAGATTTATATTTATTTGATGGAATTAGAATTAATAATAAATTTCAATCTGGTCAAGAAGTTCAAAAAATATATTTAAATTCTAAAGATGTAAAATATGCTTTAAAAGGCAATATAGTAAAAATAAAATCTTATAAAATTAAAGCTAAAATTAATGATGAAGTAATTAAAACTACATCTAATAAATTAAATGAAGAAATAAAATTAAAAATTTTAGAAGATAAGAAAATACCTTTAAACATTGAAATTAATGCTTTGTTAAATAAAGAAATTGAAATTAAAACAAATTATAAAAATAATTTAATTGTTATTAAAGGAAATAAATGTGAAAAATCTAATTCAATATCTATTAAAAAAGAAGATATTGTTAAACAATTTTCTAAATTAGGAGATACTCCATATTTCTTAAATAATATTAATATTAATTTAGAAAATAATATATTTATTTCATTAAAATATTTAAATGATTTACGTAGAGAATTAATAAATAAATTAAATAAAATAGAAGTTAATTTTAATAATTATTCTATTAATGAAATTAATGAATTTAAAACTAGCAATATAATTACTAAAAAAGAAGAATTCTCTTTTTCAGTTCAAGTAGAAAATGAAGAACAACTTATTACAGTTTTAGATTTTCCATTTAAGAAAATATTTATTAATGATAAAAATTTATTTAATAAATATAAAAACGATCCTAGTATTTTTAATTCACTTAATAGAATAGAACATTATAATGACATTAATGTATCTAAAAAGAGTGTTATTCCATATTTAAAAATATTAAATTCTAAAGAAAATATAATAACATCTCCTTATTTTAATTTAGTTAATTTTTATGCTTTAGATTTTATTTATAGTTATGGAATAAGTGAAGTTATTTTATCTTATGAATTAGATAAATTTCATATAAAAGAAATGATGGATAAATATTATTCTACATATAAATACTATCCTAAAGTTTCTATTCCTATTTATGGAAAAATAGATTTAATGATTATGAAATCTTGTCCTATTGCTAATATGGAAAAGATGGAAAAAGATCATTGCGGAATGTGTAAAAAACATGAATATCATTTAGTAGATGGATTAAATAATAATTATTCTTTAATCCAAGATGTAGCGTGTACTACTAGAATTTTATCAAGTAAAACATTATATTTATTAGATAAATTAAATGAAATTAAAGAATTAAATATTTCTAGTGGTGTAATTTATTTTACTAATGAAAGTGTTGAAGAATGCAAATTAATTTGTGAAAAAATATTTAATAATGATTATTCTAAAGATAATTTAAATTTTAAAACTACTACAGGTCATTTTGATAATCCTATTTTATAAATCATTCTTCCCTATTTTTGGGGAGAATGATTTTAATTATTGATGAATTATTTTATAAAAATATTTAAAATATTATTATATAAAATAAGGAGATAAAATGAGTAAAATAGAAGTACATATTAAAGATAAAAATACATTGATTTTAGATGAAGACGCTAAAAAAGGCGATTATATTAACTTAGAAGAATTAAATTCTATTGATTCAACATTTATTGAAAATTTAATTAATCAAAAGAAAGATTCAATTTATGAAGATAAATTAATTAGTAAAGAAAAAGAATTAAAATCTAATTATGAACTTTCAAAATCAAAAGAAATAGATGATATTAAAGGTAAATATAATACAGAAATTAATGAATTAAAAATTAAATTAGAAACATTAAAAGCATCTAAGGATTCTGATATTAAAAATAACGCTAATGAATTAGAAAACAAATATAAAATAGAAATTGCAAATTTAAAAAACGAACTTAATTCATTAAAACAAAATTCAAGTAGAGATCTTGAAAATCAAAAATTAAAAATTGAAAATGATTATAATGAAAAAATGAATTCATTAAAAAGTGCATTAGATACTGAAAAATTTAGATCAGAAGCTGAAATTACTAAAATTAAACAAGAACAAGAAATTTTATTAAAAGAAAAAGATGAACAAATTAACTTTTATAAAGATTTAAAATCAAAAAGTAATAATAAATTAATTGGTGAAAATTTAGAACAACATTGTAAAAATTCATTTGATTCACTTAGAATGACTGGTTTTAAAAATGCATATTTTGAAAAAGATAATGAAGTTTCAAAAGATAGTGGAAGTAAAGGTGATTTTATTTTTAGAGATAAAACTGAAGATGGAGTTGAATTTATTTCAATTATGTTTGAAATGAAAAATGAAGCAGATAAAACTAAAACTAAACATAAAAATGAAGATTTCTTGAAAGAACTTGATAAAGATAGAAATGAAAAGAATTGTGAATATGCAGTTTTAGTATCTCTTTTAGAACCTGATAATGAGTTATATAATAATGGAATTGTTGATGTTTCATATAAATATGAAAAAATGTATGTTATAAGACCTCAATTTTTTATTCCAATGATTACTTTATTAAGAAATGCAGCTTTAAAAAATGTTGAAATTAAAAAAGAATTAATTGATTATAAAAAACAAAATATAGATATTGCTAATTTTGAAAATAGTATGAATGAATTTAAAGAAAAATTCTCTTATAATTTTACTTTAGCAACTAAAAAATTTACAGATTCTATTAATGAAATTGATAAAGCAATTGATCAACTTCAAAAAGCTAAAGAAAGCTTAATAAGTGTAAATAAAAATTTAAGATTAGCAAACGATAAAGCACAAGATTTATCTATTAAAAAATTAACAAAGAATAATCCTACAATGAAACAAAAATTCGATGAATTAAATAAAGACACTATTGAAAATGACTAATAAAAAATCTCTGTATGAAACAGAGATTTTTAATGTTAGTTATTTGAACTAGTAGAATAAGCTCCACCTTGAACATTTGCAATAATAAGTAAAACTCTATAAACAAGTTCAAGAAGTGCAATTACCATATTATTAATATATTCAATGTTATATAAACGGAATAGTTTTTTACAATCTTCGATTTCTTCGCTTGTAGCAAGATTTTCATTCTTTAATAATTCTAAAGCTTTATTTTGTGCTTTCTTTTCTGTTTTTAAAATTAAAATTGAGAAAATAAATGAAATAAGATAGAAAACTAAACCAAGAATACTACAAGTAAGAGTTCCCCATAAAGTATTATTATTAACTAAGAAAATATCGATTAAAATACCTACAATAATAAGAGGAATAAACGCTAAAGGTCCAAAATAAATTAATGGTGTTAATTTAATTTGTAATTTCATAGCTGGATCATTTTCTTTATCTAATACTGCTAAAGAAGATTTTTGAGCAGCCATAGCTAATGAAGTAACTGTATTTTTCTTCCATGTTAATCTTCTTAAACGTACTTTTTTAAAATAATGTGAATAGCTGTTTCCAAATAAAATTGATCCATTTTTAGAAACTCTAATGTTTTCTAATCCATTTTCATCTAATATTTTTCTTGCAACTTCTTCACCACTTTTATTTATACTATTCTTTTTTCTATTATATTTAACATATTTAATAGCTAAACAAATAGAAATAAATAAAGAAATTATAGAAACAATAACTAACGCTATTAAAATTATTCCAATAACGTTCACTAAAGAATTGGAAACTTTATCATTTAAATTTAATAATTGTCTTATGAATTCATTCATATAAATAGCTCCTTTAATGTTAATATTATAGTAATTTAAATTTTATAATCAAGTAAATAATTACAAAAATATAATATTTGTTTCAGTTTTAAAAAGAATCACTTTTAGAAAGTGATTCTTTAACTTAATTTGATTATTTATTTTCTTCAACAATTTCTCTTCTTTCGTATGCTTCAATAAAATCTTTTTGATCTTTGAAGATTTCGAATTTATAAGGATTTGTTTTAGTTTTAACAGCTCTAACAATAATTGCTGTTAGTGCAAGTATATTTATTGCAAGTGCTAAAATAGCAATAACACCTTGTGCAGTAGGATTAGCAGTAGTTGGTGCTACATTTCCTGTAGCAACTGCAATAGTTGCACCTTCTCCATAAACTGAAGTAACAACAGAGAATGGTTCTTGATCTTGGAAATATGGAACAACTTGTGCAAACATACACCAAATAGCAAGAGTATTTGCTCTATTTTGAATCCAACCACCTTTATTCCAGAAGAAATTAGCAAATGTTGGAGCAAGTAATAAAGCTAAACCACAATACCAAGCATGAGTTGGTAAATTATTATAAGTATATTCGAAATTCCATACATCATAAGCTAAGATGTAAACCCAAGTCATATCAGGCCATAACATATCTTTTTTATCTTTTGATGCATAAATTCCCCACCAACCTGTCATACAAGCAATGTTGATTAAACCTGCAATACCATTTACAGTGTTCCACCAACCACCATATAACCAAATGCCTTCACTAGATTTCCACCAGCCTTGTCCAGCAACAGTTGTTGCAGCTTGTGCACCTTTGATGGCACTTTCGAAGTCACTAGCACATGCAATTAAGATGTTAATAGCAACAATCAAGAATGGAAATGGTTTAAACCAACTCTTTTTTCCAATTCCCCAGCCATATTTGATCATCATAAATCCAATACAACCAGCAGTAGCAGCATAAAGTTTTGCATAGTGGAACCATGAATTCATCTTAGTAAATGTCCAGTTACTTGCTGCCCAAGAATTAGGATCTAAATTACCCCATACTGTTAAAACAATAAAATAAATTGTTAATGCAGCAGGAATACCTAAGAAGAAAATGATACCACCAGTTTTTGTTCTTCTTGCAAGCTCGTTACAAACGACTAAGCCACAAAAAGCAAGAGCCCAACCTATTAATTGTAAATAGGAAAGCTCTCCATAGATATTAAATAGCATATTATCTCTCCTTTTTATTTAATATTTTTAATTATAACATTTTCAATTATAAAAATTAGTATTTAGTTAAAAAATACTTTGTTATATAATATTTATGATTATGTTTAAAGGAGGTAATAATGAAATCTAAAGTTTATTTTTCTAAAAATATTTCACCAGAAGAGGTATTAAAGATTTATGAATTATTAGGAATTAAATTAGAAGGAAATATTGCTGCTAAAATTCATTCAGGGGAAAAAGGAAATCAAAATTTTTTAAAACCAGAATTTTGGAAAGAAATTATTAATAAATTAAATGCTACAGTTGTTGAGTGTAATACTGCTTATGATGGAGCAAGAAACACTAGTAAAAAGCATTTAGAATTATTAAATGAACATGGATGGTCTAAAACATTTAAAGTAGATTTATTAGATGAAGAAGGACCAGATAAAATTCTTGAAATACCAAATGGAAAAACTATTAAGAAGAACTATGTTGGTAAAAATTTATTAAATTATGATGGAATGATTGTCTTATCACATTTTAAAGGACATCCTATGGGTGGATATGGAGGTGCATTAAAACAATTATCAATTGGATGCGCATCTTCTTATGGAAAAGCTTATATTCATGGAGCAGGAGAAGTTGAAAAAATTTGGACTGCAGATCATGATTTATTCTTATCAAGTATGGCTGATGCAGCAAGTTCTGTTCATAATTTATTTAAAGGAAATATTTGTTATATTTCAGTTATGAAAAATTTATCTGTCGATTGTGATTGTTGTGCTGTTGCAGAAGATCCTTGTATGAATGATATTGGGATTTTAGCGTCACTTGATCCAATTGCTTTGGATCAAGCTTGTATTGATTTAGTTTATAATTCTAATGATAAAGGAAAAGATCATTTTATAGAAAGAATTGAATCAAGACATGGAACATATACAATTGAATGTGCAGATAAACTTGGTTTTGGAAGTAGAGAGTACGAATTAATAGAGGTAAAATAAAAAATGGAAAATTCAGTAAAAAAAAGTAAAGCTGGCAATATTGTAGCTTCAATAATTCTTTTTGTAATAGGTATATTAGCAATAGTATTCCCTTTTATATTTAAAGATGTAATCAATATTATGATAGGAGTAATTCTTTTAATTATAGGATTTGCTTTTATATCACTTGGACTTCTTTCTTTATATGGAAGATCATTATTAATTATTTCAGGTATTTTTGTTATCGTAGGTGGAATACTTATGTTTACAAATCCTGAAGAAATGGTAAAAATTGTAGGTATTGTTTTAGGTGTATTTACTATATTATCTGGTATTTATAAATTAGCATTAGTACCTGTTATTAAATCTAAAGGTGGAAAAATTTGGATTTGGGAATTAATTATTGGTATCTTATATTTAGTATTTGGTATTTTATTAATTTGCTATGTTAATGAAATGCAAGTAGTATTAATTTATTTCTTAGGTGCTTATTTAATTATTCTTGGTATTTCTAGATTTATTGATAGTTTTGAAACAGAAAAAGTTGAATATAGTGAAGTAATTCATTTTACTACTAAAGAAAATAATAAATCAGAAGCTACTAATAAAGAATTTCAAAATAATGAAGAAATAGTAGATGTTGATTATAAAGAAAAAGATAAAGAATAATATAACTTATTAAATAACTAAAAGTCTTGGATCATTTCCAAGACTTTTATTTTATATTAATTTAATTCAGTTAAACCTTTATAAAGAGAATAATAAGCTCCTTTTTTCTTAATTAAATCTTCATGATTTCCTCTTTCTATAATTTTTCCATGATCTAAAACAATTATAGCAGTTGCATTTCTAACAGTAGAGAGTCTATGTGCGATTACTAATGAAGTTCTATTTTTCATTAAATCATCCATAGATTTTTCTACTAATTTCTCACTTCTAGTATCAATATTACTTGTAGCTTCATCTAGAATAAGAAGTGGTGGTTTAGAAATTGCAGCACGAGATAACGCTATAAGTTGTCTTTCTCCTTGGGATAAATTAATAGCGTCATCATATAAAGGAGTATCATATTTATCTTTTAATTTTTGAATAAAATCATAAGATCCACCTATTTTACTTGCTAAGATTACTTCTTCTTTAGAAGAATGCATTCTAGGGAAACGTATGTTATTATAAATCGTATTAGTAAAAATATGAGTATCTTGAGTAACTAAAGAAGTTGCTCTTCTTAAACTTTCTAATTTAATATCATAAATTGAAATATCATCAATTGTAATTTCACCTTCTTGAATATCATAAAATCTTGATATTAAAGAAATAATAGTGGTTTTTCCTGCTCCTGTAGAACCTACAAATGCTATTTTTTCTCCATTAGATGCATAAAAAGACACATTATCTAATATTATTTTATTTTTATTATAACTAAATGTTACATTTTTAAATACAATATCCCCTTTTAAAGGTTTTTTATTAGAATTTTCATCAATCCAATAATAAATATTATTTTCTTTAATTAATTTTGTTTTACCAGTATCTTTAATATTTTCTTCTTCTTGATTTAAAAAATCAAATATTCTCTCAGCACCTGCTAACATTGTTAAAATATTATTTAAATGGACAGTAAACATATTAAATGGTTGTCCACTTTGTCTTACAAATATTGAAAATGAAGTTAATGATCCAATTCCATCTAATCTACCTGATTGAATAAAGAATAAACCCACGATTGTACATATAGCAAAATTTAAATAAGATAATGAAACTATAAAAGGAGTATTATATTGAGAATGAAAGAATGCATTTGTAGAAGCTTCTTTCCAATTTTTATTATTTTCATCAAATTTAATAAATGATTTATCTTCATGTAAGAATGCTTTATTTACTTTAATTCCTCTTAAATCTTCTTCAATATTAGAATTTAAAATAGATAAACATTCTTGTTGTTTTCTATAATATTTTCTACACTTTTTAGCGTTATAATATATAAAAAATATAGTAATTAAAATAATAACTAACGCTATTAAAGTCATTTCAATAGAAATTAAAATCATTCCTAGAATTGTTCCTATAATATTACAAATAGTAAATATTATATTTGATAAAGAAACATTAATAGCGTTTATCATACTTTCTACATCATTAGTAAAATAAGACATAATACTTCCTATATTATTTTTATCAAAATAAGAAATAGGCATTGATAGTATCTTATGATATAAATCTTTTCTTATTTTATAAATTACATTTTGAGAAATTTTAACCATTAAAGTATTATAAAAAAAGCTAGATAATGCTCCAAAAGCATATATAATACCTAAAATAGAAGTATATTTTATTAAATAATTAAAATCTTTCCCTTCTATTCCATATTTAATAATATCTTTATACATATATGTTCCAAAACATTGTGCAAAAGAAGTATAAATAACTGCAATTATTACTAAAGTTAAAAGCCAATAATAACCTTTAAAATATTTAAATAAATTTTTAAAAGTTTTAACTTTGTTTTTAGGCCTATTATTTTTCTTAATATTCATAATTATAAACCCTCATTTTGAATCATATTAATATCTTTATATATTTCATCATTTTCATTAAGATATTTATGATTACCTATATTTGATATTTTTCCTTTATCTAATACTATAATTTTTTCACTATCTTTTATTGAAGATATTTTTTGAGAAATAATTATTTTAGTAGAATCTTTTAATGAATTTTTAAAATTTTCTTTTATTTTAGATTCTGTTATTCGATCAAGCGCACTAAAAGAATCATCTAGAATTATAATTTTAGGATTTAAAATTAAAGCTCTAGTTAATGCTATTCTTTGCTTTTGACCTCCACTTAAATTATTTCCACCTTCATTAACTAAATAATCAAATTTACCTTCTAATTCTTGAATAAATGAATAAGATTCTGCTATTTTACTAGCATTTATTACTTGATTCATATCAAAACTATCTAATCCATAAGTTATATTTTCAAGTATTGTACCTTTAAATAAAAATGGAGATTGAAAAGAAATAGAAAAATTTCTTCTTAATTCTTCTATTGGATATTCTTTAATATTTATTCCATCAATTAAAATTTCACCTTTTGTAACATCATAAAATCTTAAAAGTAAATTAATTAATGTAGATTTACTAGAACCAGTTTGACCTATAATTCCTATAAAATCTCCTTTATTTATTTTTAAATTAATATCTTCTAAAACATAATTATCATCATTATTATATGAAAAATAAACATGTTTAAATTCTATATTTCCTTCTTTTATTTTTAATTTAGAATCTTTTTTATCAATAATTTCAGATTTAACATTTAGCATTTCATTAATTCTTGCTACACTTGCTTCTGCTCTATTAATTTGAATTGTAACATTTGCAAGCATTTGTACTGTTGCAAGAATTTGCATTACATAAGTTAAAAACATTGAAACATTTGCAACAATGGAAGCATATTTACTACTTAAAGATAATTGACCTCCTAAAAATAAAAGTACAATAACAGAAGTAAATATAGCAGTTTCTTGAATAGGAAGCATTAAAGCAGTTTTACCCATAGCGGCTTTTGAATCATTTTTTAAAGAAGTATTAATTTTATCAAATTCTTTTTCTTTATAATCTTCTTTTACATATGATTTAATTGTTTTAATTGCTAATATAGATTCTTTAGTATTTTTATTTATTTCATCAAATCCTTTTTGTATTTTTATAAATCTTTTTTTAACTACAAATAATATTACTCCAGTAACAATACTAATAATAGGAATAATTACTACAAAAGTTATTGATAAATATGGAGAAACAATAAATGCTAAAATTAAAGTTACAATTAAACAAACAGGTGCTCTAAATAAAGGTCTAAAAGAATTACTTGTAGAATCTGCTAAAATATTAATATCAGTAGTAATTCTTGTAAGTAAAGAAGAAGTAGATAATTTATCTAAATTAGAAAAAGAATATTCTTTTAATTTTAAATATTCATTTTTTCTTATTTCATAAGCTACACCTTTTGAAAATTTTGCACAATTTTTAGCAAATATAAAACCAAAAATAAAAGCTAAAACTGCAAAACATATCATTAATCCAGATAATCCAAAAACTACATCATATTTTATAGAATATTTACCATCATCTAAAATTAATCCATTAGATAAAATTAAATTCATAATATAAGGACATCCAAGTTCCATAGAAGCTTCAATCATACAAGTTAAGGCTGCTAATATTAGATTTAATTTATAATTTTTAGAATATTTTAATATTAATTTAAACATACTCTATATTTTATTTTTAAATAAAATATATTTCAATTATAAAAGAAAAAAATAAAAAAATTAGCACTTAACTATTGACAGTGCTAAAAATATGTTTATAATATAATTAGCACTTGAGAATAAAGAGTGCTAATAACATGGAGGCAATGATTTATGAGTTATGATGTTACAACAGATTTATTTGATCAATTATTTAATGAAAGATTTATGAGTAAAAATTTAATGAAAAGTGATGTTTTAGAAAATGAAGATGAATATAAAATCTTTATTGAAATTCCAGGTGTTAAAAAAGAAGATATTCACTTAGAATATAAAGATTTTAATTTAATTGTTAGTTATTCTTTTAAAAATGAAGATGCAGAAAATAATAATTATAAAGTATTAAAAAGAGAAAGATTTGTAGGAAATTATTCTAGAAGTTATTATATGCCTAATATTGAAGAAAGAAATATTTCTGCTACATATAGCGATGGAATCTTAAAAATTATTCTTTTAAAGAAAAAGAATCAAAACGGATTCTCAATTGAAATTAAATAATTGTTAAAATATTAATATCTCTCTAAAGAAAAGGTCAATTTTGACCTTTTCTTGCATTTATAAATAAAATATTGAATTTTAAATTTTTAATTTATATAATAATAATTAGTGCGCTAGTAGCTCAACTGGATAGAGTGTTTGGCTACGAACCAAGAGGTTGCGGGTTCGACTCCTGCCTAGCGCGCCAAAAACAAAAAAATCAAAATAAGTCTGGTATTTATCAGACTTTTTTAATTTTTAATAATTTGAAAAACAGAGTTTATCAAAAAATTGATAATGTTAAACTGAGTTTAAGTTAAGAAAAGTTTATTATACTTTTTCAGACTAAAATCCAGATATTTAAAAAAACTGACTTTACTAAAATAATTCAAAAAAAGAAATAAAAATATTGAAATAAAATTAGTTTTAATCTAAAATAAAAATGTTAAAACCATAAAGAGACTAGAGAGGGACAAGCCCGATGATCTAGCAGCAACCCAAGTTATGTTGGGTGCTAAAGCTTGTACGATGGGTTTGTGTTGAGTTTTAAGTCCATCGTTACGATGGACTTTTTTCTTTCCTCTTTACGGTTTAAGGAGGAAAAATGAAAGAAAAAACAATATTTACAAACAAAATTGGTTTATATGGGTGGGAAAATCTTGAATCAGTATTACTTGCAGCGTTAACAAGTGAATTACCTATGTTACTTGTAGGAAAACATGGATCTGCTAAAAGCTTTATATTAGAGAAATTATCAAAATCTCTTAAATTAAATTATAGATTTTATAACGCTTCATTAATTAATTATGATGATCTTGTAGGTATTCCTATTCCTATTGAAAATAATACTAAACTTTCATATATTTCAAATGATAATTCTATTTGGGATGCAGAAGTAGTATTTATTGATGAAATTAATAGAACTAAAAGTGAATTACAAAATAAATTATTTCCAATAATTTATGATAAAAGAGTTCAAGGTATTAATTTAAATAAACTTAAATATAGATGGGCTGCGATGAATCCAAGTTATACAGATGAAGAAGAAAATGATCTTGAATATTTTGGAACTATTCCATTAGATCCCGCATTACAAGATAGATTTGGTTTTATATTGAATGTTCCTTCATGGGATGAATTATCAAATAGTGATAAGAAAAATATTTTTAAAGATTTATTTGAAAATGAACATGAAGTAGATTGTGATATTAATCTATTAATAAATGAAACTAAAGAAGTTTTTTCTAATTTAAAAAAAGAAAATAATGAATATTTAAGTGATTATATCATTATATTAATGGAATTATTAAAGAAAAAGTATGGTTATCTTTCTTCAAGAAGAGCAAGTATTCTATATGAGACATTTATTTATATTTATGCAAGTGAAATAGTAATATCTAAACATTTAAATATAGAAATGCCAGATTATAAAGATATTGCGTGTATTCACATTTTAAATACTCTTCCTTTTATTACATCGATTAAACAAGATAATGTAGGTTTAATGAATATTGCTTTAGAAGCAATTAAGATTTCTAAGCTTGAAGAATCTAAAACAAAAGATCTTTTATTAATGAATGATCCAATTAATAAAGCTAAACATTTATTAAATAATATCGATGAAATTGACGCTAAAACCATGAATGAAATTATTCCAAAAATTTTAGAAAGAATAGAATTTCATAAAAGAAAAACAGTAGCTTTAGCGTTTTATCTTAAATTAAGAAATAATAAAAATATTGATGCTTCAATTATGGAAACAATTATTCAGGAAATTAGTGATATATTTTCTAATAGGAAAATTGATAATTTAGAAATATTAGAATATAAAAAGTATTGTGATAAAGTTGATGTTTTAATGAATAATATTGATGATAATAATAAAAATAAAATTTATATAGGAAATATTTTAAGAACTTTCTTACCTGATAATTATAAAAATGAACAAGAAATTATGGATTTATTTAATTTTTCAGTAAATTTTTTAAATGAGGTAAATATTAATGGATAAGTTATTTAATATGTCTTGTCCTCCAAGATCAAAAGTATCCTATGAAGTTAAAAAAATTGATGATCAGGTTTTATTTGATTTTGAAGTATTAATAAAACTTTTAAAAACAAATAAAAGTCATTTAGTTAAACGTGTTGAAGAATATTATAAAAATAATGAAAAAATGTTAAAAAATTATAAAAAACCATCTGGATATATGATTGGAAAATATCTTAATTCTGATGATAAGAATTATAAAGTAGAAACTGACTTAAATTTATTAATATTAGTGTTTACTCAAACTTATGGAAATATGTATGTTCCAAATAAAGAGGCATCATTTAGTAAACATAGATTTGAAAATAAAATTTTATTTTTAAAAAGGGAGATTGAGTCTTAATGGAAGAAGATATTAAAAGAAGATTATATAGAGTTGTTCCTTCATCAAGTATGCATATGGTTGAGTTTTTAAGTCTTATGGATATTAAATATTCTAGTGATATTCCTAGTGCATGTGTTACTTGTAGAACAAGACCAACTTTATTATTAAATAAAGAATTTATTAATACATATTGTAAAACTGATGAACATTTATTTATGCTTGTAATGCATGAGTTATATCATATTATTTTAGGACACACAAAATTGTTTAAAAGACATGCTTCAATAGATAATATAGCATTTGATGCTATAATAAATGCAATATTATGCAGAACTTATGATGATCCTGAATATGTATCATTTTTTGAATTAATTAATAGGAGTGATGCTTTTCCAGGATGTATATTAAGACCAATAAGTAAGGATACTCCTTCAAAATTTCATAATTTATTAAATAGTTTATATTCATCTAATAAAGGAACTTATTATGAAGTTTATGAAACTATTATTGATGAATTAAAAAATAGTAATGATTTTTATGATTTTATTTTAATAGGAAATCATTTTGAAAATGATGAAGATGATGATAATTCAATATTAAAAAAGATTATTGATAATATTATTTCAAAATGGCCAAGAACTTTACTCATTAAAGGTAGAGATTTAGGAAAAGAGTTAGATATTAAAAAAACTGGTTTAAATAAACCTAAATTAAGTAATAAGAAAAAGATGTTAAAACTCTTAAAAAAAGCAGGAGTAATTAATGGTAATTTAGAAAATAATATAAAAGGAATTACAAAGAAAAATGAATTAGGAGAATCATTTATTCCTAATTATAAAGATAGAACATATTTAACAAAAAATATAATTTATAATAATGTATTAATTTATAAAAAAGAATATGAAAAGGATTTAATAAGAAATACTCATAAACAAGCATATGTTTATTTAGATGTTTCTGGTTCAGTTATAAAGAATTTAAAAGATACTTTACCATTATTATTAAAACCATTAAAAAATAAGGAATGTAAAGTATTTTCTTTTTCAACTGAAGTAGAAGAATTAAGTTATGAAAATCTTAAAAAAGGTGAATACAAAACAACTGGAGGAACAGATATAAATTGTGTTTTTGATCATTTTTTCAACCTTAAAAAGAAAGAAAGAGGTAATAAAATATTAATTTTGACAGATGGAGATACAGGTCAAATATTAAATAGAAATATTTCATTAATTAATGAATATAAAATTCAAATATATTGTGGATATTTTGGGTTATATAATGAAGAACAATTAAAAGATATTATTAAATATAAGGAGGTTTTTAATTAATATGAAATTAGTAGCAGAATTTGTTTCTAGAGGTCATCCAGATAGATTATGTGATGGAATAGTTGATTCAATTGTTGATGAAGTTGTTAAAAAAGATAATGATGCTTTATGTGGTTTAGAATGTGCAGTTTTTGAAAATAAAGTTTTTATTACTGGAAGAATTGCAGCAGGAAAAGATGAAGTTGTAATTAATGAATCAGATATTAAAAATATTGTTCAAAATGTATTTTCTAAAGCGGGATATAATTATAATAAATGGAGTCCATTTCCTGAAGATCTTGAGATATTTCAAAATATTTGTATTGAAACATTATCAGATGATGAAAGAGAGTTAAGAAAATATAGTGATGATCAAAATGTTGTTACTGGTTATGCAAATAATGATGATAATTGTTTAAATCTTCCAATTGAACAATATGTTATTTCAAAAATTGGTTATGAGTTACAATATTATTTAAATAGAAAAGGATTTGGACCAGATTTTAAGGTTCTTGGTCAAATTAATTATGAAAATGGTAAATATTCATGGGATAGATTAACAATATCAGTTGAACATGATTATGATGTTCAAAAAGACTATTCATATATTTATAATGACGTTAAAAAAAGTGTTTTAGATTCATTAGAATGTTTAGATTATCCAAATGATTTATTAGAAATTGATCCATTAAAAATATATGTTAATGGTGCAGGAGATTTTATTAATGGAGGTCCAAATGGAGATAATGGTTTATCAGGAAAGAAATTAGTTGTTGATTTTTATGGACCTAGAATTCCTATTGGTGGAGGTGCTATTTGTGGAAAAGATCCTCATAAGATTGATTATTGTGGAGCTGTTGCAGCTAGAGAATTAGCATTTAATTTAGTAAAAAAATATAACTATAAAGAAGTACATACAAAATTAGCGTGGAGTCCAGGAGAAGAAGAGCCATATTTAATTGAAGCATATGAAGTTGATGATTTTGGAATTTTAAGAAAAATTGATGATAAATTATTACCACCTAGTGATAATTTTAAAATTAAAAACATTGTAAATAGACTTAAATTATGTGAAAAAGAAAAATATCTTTCACTATATGATTTAAAAGATAGATACATGAATTTTTTTATAAAATAATTAGAATTGTTTTATTAATTAAACTAATTTATTAAATTTTTAAATGATATATAAAAAACTTATAATGATAATCTTAAAAATATTATTATTTTGAAAAGATTAATCTAATACACTATTAATGATAAAAAAGTACGATTATTATCGTACTTTTTTAATTATTAATTAATTTAGTAATTTCTTTTACTAATAAAGAAATTTCTTCATTATTCATTCCTGATATAGCAAGTCTTATTACATTTTCTTTAATAGGAACAACATAAATATGTTTTTCTTTTAATTTTTCTGTTATTTCATAAGCATTATCTATTTTTAAAGAAATAAAAAAACCATTTTTATAAGGATAATATTTAATATTATTTTCATTTAATTCTTTTATTATTAAATTACTTCTTTCTAATAAAGTTAACTTATTAATTTTTATTTCTTCTTCTAATAATTTAATATTATTTTTATCATTAAATAATAAAGAAATAGAATATTGCACACTTCCATTAGGAACACTATAAGTTCCTCTAGCGTTAGCTTGAAAAGCTCTTTTAATTTCATCATGATTATCTTTATCTTTTGGTAAACAAATTAAAGCACCTACTCTTAATCCGTACATACTAAAAGTTTTTGAACAAGAAAAAGCTAATATAGGAAGAAAATTTACATCATATTCAAATAATTTATTTATTAAAGGGCAATCATCACTAAAAGAAATGTACGCTATATCAAATAAACAAGTAATATTAGAATCTATCCCTTCTTTATTTAATAAACTAAATAATTCATCATATTCTTCACTAGTTAAAGAATAACCAGTAGGATTTTGACAAGGATCATTAATTAAAATTAAGATATTTTTATTTTTTAATTTTAATTCTTTAATTTTTTCTTTCAAAGAATTAATATTAAATTTTTCTTCATCATTAAATAAAGAATAAGTTTCAAAATTAATATTAGATTTTTTAGCAATTAATTTATAATTTCCCCACATTATATCTGGTAATAAAACAGTTTCATTTTCTTCTAAAAATAAATTAAAAGCAGTAGATATAGCGCCTGTTCCTCCTAAAGTAGCACCTATAAAAGGATTATATTTATTAAATAATTCATCATATTTAGTATTAAATAAAGATTTTAAAATACTATCATTAAATTCTTTAATACCTGTAATAGGAGGATATTCCATTTTTTTACATATATTTTCATTTAAAGATTTATTTATACTAGAAATATATCCTAAATTTTTATTATTATTTAAAAACATACCTACTGAGGCATTAATAACTTTATTTCCATTTGCTTCATCTTGTTTAGCAATTTGATTAATTGCTAATATATCAATTTTAGGAACACTTTGTTTACTTCTTTTTGCGATATAATCTTTCATAAATATTTCCTTAATTATTATATGATAAATATAAATATTTTTAAATTATTATAATAAAATAAATATAATTTATACTTCCCTAAAT
>CAVCSZ010000008.1:0-53148 GCA_963605025.1 bacterium
CCCAAAATAAAAAGCCATTAGAGGTAGGATGTGACTATAGTCTAGAATTTACCCTCTAAATGGCTTATTTTTTAATATGTAATAACGTGTTCCCTCATACGAGATGGAAATATACGCTAACTGAAATTGTAAGATCTAACCTCTTTTCTAAGTATCCATCTTTATCCTTTATAAAGACAAAATGCTTATAATATTGGTCAAAATCTATCATTTTTACTAATTTTACTTGGTTCTCATCTCTAGCAACACAATAGTCTCCACATGATAAGTTCTAGGGAACATATCTACAAAATCAATTGAAGTAACATTATAATTTTTCTTTAATAAATCTAAATCTCTTGCTAAAGTACCAACATCACAAGAAATATAAACAATCTTTTTAGGATGAGAATTCATTAAAGCTTTAATTACTTTAGAATCCAAACCTTTTCTAGGTGGATCAATAAATACACAATCATATGCTTTCTTCATTAAGAAATTACTTGCATCATCGCAAATAAAATTAGCATTATTAATATTATTTAATTTAGCGTTATTTTTAGCGTCTATTATCGCTTCTTTAACAATTTCTACACCTATAACATTTTTAACATATTTACTAGCAATTAAAGAAATTGTACCTATTCCACAATAAAGATCTACTATTTCATCATTTTTAGTTAAACATGCTTTAGAAAGTGCTAAAGAATATAATTTTTCACATTGATCATGATTAACTTGATAGAAAGATTTAGAAGATATTTTAAAATTAACTCCTAATAAAGAGTCATAAATAAATCCTTTACCATATAAAGTTTCTTCTTTTTCTCCTAAAATAACATTAGTTTTTCTTTCATTAATATTTTGAACAATAGTAGTAATTTCAGGATGTAATCTTTTAATTTCTTTAACAAAATTACTCTTACTAGGAAAGTTTTTAATTCTAGTAACAATTACTAACATAATTTCATTAGAAACTTTACCTACTCTTAATAAAATATGTCTAATTATACCTTTATCTAAATCTTCATTATATGGAGTAATTTTCATAGATTCCATTAATGATTTAATATCTTTTAAAATAGAAACATGTACTTTATCTTCAATAACACATTCACTAATAGGAATAATATCATGAGATTTTATTTTATAAAAACCATACACTAATCTTTTTTGTTTATCATATCCATAAGGTACTTGTATTTTATTTCTATAATAAGTAGGATTTTCCATTCCTATAATAGTAGGATTTTTAACTTTAACATGTCCTATTTGAGTTAATGTTTTAATAGCAGTATTCTTTTTATATTCTAATTCTTTTTCATATAAAAGATTTTGAAAAGAACAACCTCCACATGCAGTAGATGTAGGACATAAAGGTTTAATTCTATATGGAGAAAATTTTAAAATTTTCTTTATTTTACCTACTTCAAAATCTTTCTTATGATATAAGACTTCTATTTCTGCTTCTTCATCTATTAATAAAGAAGGTACAAAATACACTCTATTATCTTTATCTTTACATAATCCTTGTCCATCAAATGTAAAGTCTACACATTTTACTATAATAGGTTCATTAGATATTTGTTTTAAATTCTTATTTTCTTTTTTCATTTTAATTAATTATTTTTAGGCATTAAACCTTTAATATATTCAGTTTCTAAATTAACATCAAGTCTAGGGAATAAAACTGGAGTTTTACTTACTACTTTATTATTTAAAATAGAAGGATTTTTAATATTTTCATAATCTTTAGATTCATTAATAGCATCTAATGATTCAAAAATTACTTTTGATTTTTCTACTAAAACAGGTTCTAAAAGTTTAGTAGTTACAAAGATAATATAAATTAAATGAGACATTAATGATTTTAATTCATTTTCTTTAGAAGGATCTTTTGCTAAATTCCAAGGTTCAGATTCTTCAATTAATTTATTAGCTCTATTTAATAAATTCATTACATCAATAATAGCTTCAGTAACTTTTAAATCATCCATTTTAATTTCATAATTAGAAATAGTTAATTTAATTAATTCTTCTACTTCTTTATCAAAAGGACCTACATTTGATACAAATTCAGGTACTTTACCTTCAAAATATTTAACTACCATTGAAATAGATCTTGAAATTAAATTACC
Source organism: bacterium (assembly GCA_963605025.1). Classification (GTDB taxonomy): domain Bacteria; phylum Bacillota_I; class Bacilli_A; order RFN20; family CAG-826; genus Onthovivens. Next base: position 2,118 of record CAVCSZ010000008.1, read on the forward strand.
AAAGTTATTAGCAAGATCCATATTGATTCTTTCTACATATTGTTCAGGAGTAAATTGACCATCTTGACCAAATATAATTTCTCTTGCTAAATAATATCTAACTGTATCTACTCCATATTTTTCAATTAATGGATATGGAGAAATTACATTACCTTTAGATTTAGACATTTTTCCATCTTTCATCATAAGTAATCCATGTACAAATACTCTTGAAGGATGTCTTAATGATAATGCAGTTAAAAATTCAGGCCAATAAATAGTATGGAAACGAGTAATATCTGCTCCAATAACATGAACTATTTCACAATCTTCATTTTCCCAGAATTTTTTAAATAAAGAATCATCTTCACTTCTATATCCAAGTGCACTGATATAATTAATTAAAGCATCAAGCCAAACATACGCAACATGATTTTCATTTTCTAAAATAGGTACTCCCCATTTAAATGAAGTTCTTGATACACATAAATCTTCTAATCCTGGTTTAATAAAATTATTAACCATTTCATTTTTTCTAGATACTGGAGTAATAAATTTTTCTTGTTCAAATAATTTATTTAATTCAGGAAGATATTTTCTAGTTTTAAAGAAATAACAATCTTCTTTAGATTTTTCTACACTTCTTCCACAATCAGGACAAATATGATCTTCTCCTACTTGAGTTTCAGTCCAAAAAGATTCACAAGGAGTACAATACCATCCTTCATAACTTCCTAAATAAACATCATCATTTTTAACAAATGTTGAAAATATAGATTGAACACATTTAATGTGTCTAGGTTCACTTGTTCTAATAAAATCATCATTAGAAATTTCTAACTTTTCCCATAAAGTTTTAAAATTAGCAACTATTTGATCAACATATTCTTGAGTATCTAACCCTGCTTTTTTAGCGTTTTTTTCAATTTTTTGACCATGTTCATCAGTACCAGTTAAGAAGAATACATCATAACCTCTCATTCTTTTATAACGCGCAATAATATCGCTTATAGTAGTACAATAAGCATGACCTATATGAGGATTACCACTAGGATAATAAATAGGTGTAGTAATATAAAAACATTTCTTATTCATAAATTTTCTCCAAATCTTATTTATTTTATCATTTTTATTTATTTAATTAAATTAAAGAGATATGAAAATAAATCATTCCAATCATTTTTTATTTTTTCTTCATCATAAATAGCTGCTAAAAGATAAGTAGATTTCTTTAATTTAATTAATTTATCTTTATCATTTAATATTTCTATTATTTTATCTGCAAATAAAGAAGGATCTTTAGAATCTATTACATATCCATTAATATCTTCTTTTATAATAGATTTAGTAGGATCACTCATTTCTTTCCAAATAACAGGAACACTTAAAGAATTAGCTTCTATTATAGTTAAAGGATATCCTTCAAATTTAGATGTAATTAAATATAAATCACTTTCTAAATAATAAGGTTCTAACGAAGATTTACCAGAAATTAAATGAACATTATTTAAAGAATTTTTCTTTATATATTTATTCATTTTATCTTTTAAAGATCCATTACCAAAGATATTAAATGTATAATTAAAATTTCTTTTATCTAATTCTTTAGATATTTTAAGTAACATTAATGGATCTTTTTGATCTTCAAATCTACATACAGATATTAAATTATTATTATGATATTCGAAACTTTCTTTTCTTTTAAATCTTCCTGGATTTAAAATTACTCTAGAATTTAATTTATTTTTAGGATCTATATTTTCTTTAGTGGATTCACTTAAAAATACATAATAATTAGGTTTTTTAGATAATAATCTAAATATTCTAGAAATAAATGAATTATATAATTTAGAATTAAAATGAAAATGTTGTAATATAAATCTATTTTGAGGCGCAAAAAGTAGTAATTCTTGACTTGCAAACACAAATATATCATCTTTAGAAGATATATTTTCTAATTTTTTTCTCCATTTAAATCTTCCAAATGTATATTCATGTAAACAAGTAAATAATAATTTTAATGCTTTTAAATAATGTTTAGATTGTATTTTTTTATTAAAATTTAAGTCTAATTGAGATATTTCATCTTTAAAATTAATATCTTCTAAAACAATATTTTTAGGTAAATCATATTTAATATTATTTTTATCTATTTTAGAAAATGGTATTAAATGAATTTCATAATCATTTTCTAACATTTTAATAATTTGAAGAGTAACCATTTCAGTACCTCCAATATTATTAAGTTGTTGAATACACCAATATATCTTTTTCATAATAAAATTATATAAAAAAAATACCTACTTTCGTAGGTATTATTTTATTTTTTAAATCCGTATTTTTTATTGAACTTATCAACTCTACCATCTGCTTGGACAAATCTTTGTTTGCCTGTGTAGAATGGGTGGCAATTATTACAAGTATCAACTCTGATTTCTTTTAAAGTTGATTCTGTTTCAAATGTTTGACCACAAGAAACACATGTAACTGTACATTTTTGATAAGCTGGATGAATATCTTTCTTCATACTTATTTACTCCTTCTGCCTTAATCAATCATTGATTAAAGAAAGCATTGTGCATTAAATATATAAAAAATAATAGAAAAAATCAATACTTTTTTATTTATTTTCTAAAATTTCTGTATATATTTTTTTAAGTTCACTACCTATTTTAGATATTTCTCTTTCTTTAGCGACTTCATATCCATTATCAGTAATTTCTTTTAATTTATCTTTATCCATAGAACAAATTAAATTAATTTTATCTATAAATTCTTTATTATTTTTACCTTTAAATGAATTAACTCCATCTTTTAACCAATCTTCATATACTTTAATATCTCTTACAAGTAAAGGAGAATGACTTGCTAAAGCTTCAAGTGCTACAATACCTTCAGTTTCAAGTAAAGAAGGAAAGAAAGTAACATTACATGCTAAAAAAGCTCCTTTAATAATATCATTATCAATATATCCAGGCATAATCATATTACTAGGAAGATGTTTCATAGCATTTACATTTTTAATAGGTAATAAGATTTCTTTTAATCCTCCAAACCAAATAAAAGTAACATCTTTCATTTCTTTAGCGATTTCTATAAAGTCAAAAAATCCTTTTCTTTTAAATGGAATACCTACTCCTATAACTATTTTATTATCTTTAGATAATTTAAAATAATCATAAAATTTCTTTATTTTTTCTTCATTATATTCATATTCTTTTAAATCTATTCCATTACTTAAAGGAGTTACTTTAGAAGTTACACCTTTATAATTTCTAATTACATCACTAGAAAATTTAGTAGGACTTACAATATAATCAGCATTTTTATACATTGCTTTAACGTGTTTAGAAGTATATAAAGATGCAGTTTTCCAACATCTAAAACTACCTTCCATATCTTCTACAATACTATGTCCATGTACTAAAACAGGAATATTTTTCTTTTTACATTTCTTTAATACTTTATAAGATTTATCCCAATAAGTATTAATATGTGCTATATCATAAGTATCATTTGGATCTAATGTATATTCTATACCATTAGATTCTAATGCTTTCATTTGTAATTTTAACGCTCTTCCTATTCCACTTTTAGTAATTAAATTATAATTTTCAAAATATAATAAAACTTTCATTTTTATTCCTCTTATATTATTAATAATATTATCATTCTTAATATAAAAAATCAAAAAATGTGCAGGTTTCCCTAAAATGTTTTTTACTCAAATTACACAAATGAATAATATTATTTATTTTGAATGTATTAATATTAATTTTTATATAATACTTATATTTTTTATTATTTTACTTACATATATATAAAAAATAATCAATTGTAAAGAAAGTTTTTTTAAAATGTAAACTAATCTTTACAAAAAATATTGTTTTTTTCTTTACAAAAATCTAATTGAATCTATAATTTAATCATTGGAGGCAAAAAATAAAATATGTTAAGTAAAAAATTAGCTTTAGAAGTTATTAATGCTGCTACTAGTACTGGTGCTGATTTTGCTGAAATTTATTATGAAGATACAAATTCAAGATCATTTTCAGTAGATAATGGAAAAGTAGAAGGTATTAATGATTCTACAACATATGGTGTAGGTTTAAGACTTTTAAATAAATTTCAAAGTGTTTATGGCTACACAAACGATTTATCAAAAAAATCATTATTAAAATTAGCTCATGATTTATCAGCTTCTTTTAATGAAAAAAGAGTTATTAAAGAAATTGATTCTTTTAAGAAAATTAAAGTTAAGAAAATTCATAAGGTAGAAAGACCTACCCATACTGTTCCTGATAAAGAAATTATTGATTTCCTTAAATCTACAGGAAAAATTGTATCAGATTATGATAAGAGAATTATTAGAGTTCAAGCAAATTTCTTAAATTGGACTAGTGATGTTACTATTTTTAATAGTGATGGTAAATGCTGGAATACTGTAAGAGAATATAGTAGACTTGCTCTTGCTAGTGTTGCTAGTGAAAATGGAAAAATTGAAACAAGATTTGATGGTCCAGGTACACAAGCAGGATTTGAATATTTTACAAAAACTTTAGATGTTAAAAAATTAGCACAAAATAACGCTGAAAAAGTTATTTTAATGTTAGGTGCTCAAGAATGTCCAAGTGGAAAATTCCCAGTTATTATTGGAAATGGTTGGGGAGGAGTTATCTTCCATGAAGCTTGTGGTCATCAACTTGAAGCTACATCAGTTGCTAAAGGTTTAAGTGTTTTCTCAGGTATGAAAGGTCAACAAATTGCTAACCCTATTGTTAGTGCTTATGATGATGGTTCATTATCAAATGAATGGGGAAGTGGAGATTTAGATGACGAAGGAAATGTACCACAAAAGAATGAATTAATTAAAGATGGTATTTTAACTGGTTATTTAATTGATAATTTCAACGGAAGAAGAATGAATGAAGCTGGAAATGGTGCTTCAAGACGTCAATCTTATAAATATGAACCTACTTCACGTATGTCTAATACATATATTGCTCCAGGTAAATCAACTCCTGAAGAAATTATTGCTAATACAAAATTAGCTTTATATGCAGTTAGTTTTGGTGGAGGTAGTGTTAATCCTACTACAGGTGATTTCAACTTTGGTTGTAGTGAAGCTTACATTGTTAAAGATGGTAAAATCTTATGCCCAGTAAGAGGTGCTACTTTAGTTGGAAACGCAAAAGAAATTTTAAAACATATTGATATGGTTGCAAATGATGTTGCATTCGGTGAAGGTATGTGTGGATCTGTAAGTGGTTCAATTCCAGTTAATGTTGGACAACCTACAATCAGAATCGATGAAATTGTAGTTGGTGGAAGAGGAGGATCAATCGATGAATTTTAAAAAATTTATAACACTCGCAAAAGAAAATGATATTTCAGAGTGTGAAATTGTTTCAAGTAAATCTTCTCAACTTGCATTCTCATTATTCCATGGAGAATTAGATAATTATTCTTTATCTTCTACAAGTTCAATTATTGCTCGTGGTATTTATAAAGGTAAAATGGGTGTAGTTAGAACTGAAAAAGATGAAAAAGATACTCCAGAAAATTTAGTAGAACGTTTAAAGAAAGATGCAGTTTTAGTTGAAAAAGATGAAAAACCTATTATTTTTGAAGGTAGTAAAAAATATACACGTAAAAATGTTTATTCAAAAGCTTTAGAAGAATGGGATACAAAAGATAAACTTGCTAAATTACATGAACTTGAAGATTACATGAAAACTTTAGATAAACGTATTACTGAAGTTCAAGTTTCTTATAGTGAAAGAAGTGGAGAATCTATTTTAGTTAATTCACATGGATTAAATTTAAAAAATAAGAGTAACTATTATTATTTCTATGCTGAAGCAGTCGTTAAAGAAGGCGATGAAGTTAAAACAGCAGGTGATATGTTCTTAGATAGTGATCCTTCTAAATTTGAATTAAAGAAATTTGCTGAAAAAATTGTAGAAGATGCTGTTTCTCAATTACATGCTTCTCCAATTGGAAAAGCAAGAAAAACTAAAGCTGTTTTAAATCAAGAAACAGTAGCAAGTTTATTAAATGCTTTACTTTCTAATTTAGATGCTGAATCTATTCAAAAACATACATCATTATTAGAAGGTAAATTAAATACTCAAATTGTTTCTAAAAAGATTTCAGTAGATGAAAAACCATTAACAAAGAATTGTTTCTTCAATTATTTTGATGATGAAGGTGTTGCATGTAAAGATAAAAAAGTTATTAATCATGGAACATTATTAACATATTTCTATAATTTAGAAACTGCTAAAAAAGATGGTGTAGAATCTACAGGTAATGCTGCTAGAATGGGTGGTAAAATGGGTATTGCATTTGATAATATCGTTTTAAAACCTGGTAAATTAAATGAAGAAGAATTATTTGCTAAAATTGGTGATGGTATTTATTTAACAGAAATCAATGGATTACATGCTGGATTAAATTCTCAAAGTGGTGATTTCTCTTTACAAAGTGCTGGTTATTTAATTAAAGATGGTAAAAAAGCAGGACCTCTTGAATTATTTACAGTAGCAGGTAACTTATATAAATTATTCAATGATGTTATCGCAGTAGGTAATAACTCAAAATTAACATTATCAAGTACAAATTGTCCTTCTCTTGCAGTTAAAAACTTAAAAGTCAGTGGATAATAAATAAAGGTTGATTAAAAATCAACCTTTTTAATTTAAAAATTGAAGTAGATAATTCTACTTCAATTTTATTATTTATTAACAATATATAATATTCCTATTGTTTTAGGTCCACAATGACTTGAAACAACACAACCTGCTCTAGTAATATGAATACAATCACTAGAAACATATTGTTTTAATTTTTGATAAACATATTCATCCATTCCATCAATTCTTCCACTATGAGTAATAAATATATGAGCTTTATCAATAGAAGGTAAGTCTTTAATAAATTCTTCTATTTGTAAATCTACTGCTTTTTCATATTTACCACGTGGTTTTTGATATACAGTTAATTTACCATTAATCATTTTAGCAATAGGATGTATCTTTAACATATTAGCAAATAAAGAAGTCATTCCACTGCATCTTCCACCTTTATATAAATATTCTAAAGTATTAATACAGAATTTAGCACTTACATTTTTAGTTAATAATCTAACTTTTCTAGCAATTTCATGAATATCATCACCTTGATCTCTAAATTGACACATTTTAAGTACTAATAATCCTGTTCCAGTAGATAAATTTTCACTATCTACTATTTCAATTCTACCTTCTTCAAATTCTTTAGTGGCAACTAAAGCATTATTATAACTAGAAGATAATTCTCCTCCAATTCCAGTATAGATAATATCACAATTATCGTCTATATATTTTTTAAAATAATTAATAAATTCACCTATATTAATTGCGCCTGTTTTAGGAGTAAAACCATTTTCTTCACATCTTTTATAAACTTCTTCAGGAAATACATTAATTCCATCTAAATAATCTTTGTTATCATTTGGAAAACTAACATGTAAAGGAACTACTTTAATATCGTATTTATTAATTAATTCTTCTGATAAATCACATGTAGAATCACACATCACTACTATTTTATTCATATTAAACCTCTTATTTATTATAAAATTATTTTATTTTATTAACAATTCTTTTTATTTATTTTATAATAATAAACGTACTAAGGGGGACATTATGTCAAAGAAAAAAGAAAAAGCAAAATTATGGAAAGAATTTAAAAAATTCATTTCAAAAGGTAATGTTATCGATATGGCAGTTGGTGTCATTATGGGTAGTGCATTCTCCGCTATTGTTACAGCAGTTACAAATATTTTATTATCTATTTGTACATGGGGAGTACCTGGAGGTTTAAAAGGATTAGTAACTGTTTTACCAGCTATTAATGCTACTCAAGCAGGTGTAGATGGTATTGGACAATCATTTACTGATTTATCAAGTGCTACTATTAAATATGCAGCAGCTCAAGGAGTTACAATTACTACTGAATCTGATTCATTTGTACAATGGCAAAATGCTTTAAAGAGTGTTTATACATTACATGGTAATACATGGACTTATAATATGTCTGCTACAATTGACTGGGGAACATTAATTAATGCAGTTATCGCATTCTTAATTATTTCTGTTTTCTTATTTACAGTAGTTAAAGTATTCCACTACTTACAAAAGAAGAGAGAAGAATTTAAAGCTGCAGAATTAGAATTATATTATCAAAAACATCCAGAAGAAAGACCAGTACCTCTTCCAGAAGCTCCAAAAGAACCTACAGAAGTTGAGTTATTAAAAGACATTAAAGAATTACTTGCTAATCAAAGCAAAACTGATTCAAAAGCTGAATAATTTAATTATAATAAAAAATTCCATTCATTTACTTGTTGAATATCAAGCATAATTGAATGGAATTTTTATTTTATTTATTTTCTTTATTAATTAATGATGGTTCTTTTTCTAATAATTTATTAAATAATTTTAATTCATCATCTTTAAATAATTCTTCACTCTTTTTATGAATATTATTAATTTTAGATTTAATGAAATTTAATTCACTTGAAGAATTATCAACAAACATTAAATAACCTAAATAACATCTTGCAGTAATCATACTACTAGCTTTTGTAATATCTTTTTTAGTGTCACTATCTAAAGAATCATAAAATTCTTTAACATTTTCTTCTTTTAAACATAATAAATATAATTTAGTTAAAGAATAATATTCTTTAGTAAAATTAGATATTTTAGAATCTAATGTTTTATTAACTATTTCTAAAACTTCATCAATTTTATCTTCTAAGATTAAATGATAGAAAGAATAACTATTAATTTTACTAGTGTAATCAGTTATTTCTTCAAACATCTTATAATCATATTCATAATTTTTAAATTCAATATTTTTTAAAATTCTTAATTCTTCATTATAAGCTTCTAAATTTTCTTTTTTAGAAGTAATAACATATCTATATCCATCATTACTTGAATCAAGTTCTAAAGGAATAAAATCATAAAGAATAATAATTCCACCTATTGTTAAACAAATAATAGATCCATATTTTAAGAATGCTAAATCACTAGTATCTGAAATTAAAGTAATTACACTTAATAACACTATAACTTCAATTAAAATTAATAAAATAGGCATTAAGATATAAAGTCTAGGACTTGTTTTTTCTTTATTTTGATATATTTTAGTTTCTCCTGTTAATCCATCAAAATTAGAAAATTTAAATTTAAAATGTTTATCATCTTCTCTTTTTTTATAGAAACAAAAACCTAAAATAGTAACATTATAAATCTTATATCCACCTGCTTTAGCGCCTATCATATGACCTAATTCAATTAATAAAGCATTTAATATTAATCCAATAACTAAACTTATTATAATAGAAGTAATCGCACCTCCATATCCTAAATTATTATTAATATAAATAAAATTCTTTTGAATTACTAAGATTGCTACTAAAAATATTATTACTAACATTAATAAATAAACAATCATTCCTTTTATTTCTTGTCTTCTCATATCTTTCTCCTTATAAATCACAAGACGTGTATTTATATTTAAGAATTAATCTTTTATATAATATCATTTTTATATTATTTTTTAAATGTTTTAATAATATCGTCATTAAATAATGTATTCATTTTATTTAATATTTTATCTTTATCATTTAAATTAAAATAACTAAATAATAATTCATTAGATACAGATAAAGAATACATTCTTGCTATTGATTTTAATAAATCTTCACTTAAATTAAATTCTAATAAATAATTTAATAAGAATTTATTAATATAAGAAGTAATAAATTCAATTAATACTTCTTTAGAATCACTAAAATAAATTATTCTATTAAATTCATCTTCTTTAGATAAATAATTAATAACATTTAAATATAATTCTTCTAAAGTATTACTGTTATTTTTAATAGGATTATTTAAATATATTGCAAAAATAACATCATAAATACTTTCATAATGATAATAAAATGCTTGACGAGTAATATTTAATTTTTTACATATTGTTAAAATAGAAATATTATTAAAAGAATTATTTTTTAATTCTTTTAATAATTCTTTTTGAATCTTATCTTCTAATACCATTATTCTTTCTTCCTTTTTATAAAATCATAAATAATTTTAATAGAAGATAATAAAATAAAGAATCCTATTAAAATAATAGTATAAATTATTTCTTCTATTTTAAATAATCTAGGAGTAATTGAATCAGTGCCATTTATTAATAACCAATTCGTACCAATCATACTCCATCCATATAATATACATGTACCTAAAATAGATCCTATAAATACACCTGATCGATAAGTATTAAATGGTTTACATGAATAAAATAAAGGTAAAAAAGAAGCAATAGATATAAATAAAGTTGCAATATTTAACATATTTTCTTTCTCTAATCCAAATCTATTAAGTAAGAAAGATAAATATAATCCTATAATAGGAAGTGCAATAGATATTCCAAATGGAATAGCTTGAGTTAATGCATTCTTTAAAAAATCTCCTTTTATTCTTGTTTTATTATTTTCAAGTGCTAAAAAGAAAGAAGATATTCCTATTGTAATTAATTCCCATGCATAAAAATTATTAGGTGCAAAAGGCCATAAAATAGAATCTTTACTTCCAAAAGTAGTAATCATTCCATAAATTAAAAAGAATACATTCATTAAAACTGCAAATACAGTTTTAGTTAAAAATAACATACATGTTCTAGATAAATTATTAATAACCCTTCTTCCTTCAAAAATAACACTAGGTAATTTATTAAAATTATTATCTATTAATACTAAAGACGCTATATCTTTAGTGGCTTTACTACCTGATTCTAAAGCAATCGCAACATCTGCACTCTTTAAAGATAAAATATCATTAATTCCATCTCCTACCATTGCTACTGTTTTTTTATTTTCTTTTAATGTCTTTACTATTAATTCTTTTTGATTAGGAGATACTCTTCCAAAAATATTATATTTTAAACTAGCTTCTTTTACTTCTTCATCACTTAAACCATCTAAAGAAATATAATTTAATGAATTTTTAATTCCACTAGCGCTAGCGATCTTAGAAACAGTTAAAGGATTATCTCCACTAATAACTTTAACATTTACTTCATTATCATTAAACCATTTAATACATGATTTAATATCATCTCTAATATGATCTTGAAGTCTTATAATTCCTATTCCTTTAATATGTTTAGGTAATATTCCTTTTTTAATAGGTAAAGAAGAATATCCTACTATTAAAACTCTAAATCCATCTAAAGAAGATTCTTCTATTTTATTTTTAAATAATTCTTTATTTTCTATATCAAAATAATTAAAAGCACCTACTATTAAAGTTCCTCCATCTTTGAAACTAACTGCACTATATTTATTATCACTATTAAAATGAATTACTTCATTACAATCAAATATCTCTTTAGTAGCAAAGAATCTAGCAAGAATATTACTAGTAATATTATCATCTTTTAAATAATTACAAAAAGAAGACATATAAGCTTCAAATCTATCTTTTTTTAAATCAGTATCTATTAATTCATAATCAAATACAGACATATTCCCATCTGTAATAGTACCTGTTTTATCAATACATAAAGTGTCTACTCTCGCTAAAGTTTCTTGAGAATACATATCTTTTACTAATACTTTTTGTTTAGTTAAATTAATAACACCTACTGCTAAAGCAGTAGAAGTTAAAAGATACATTCCAGAAGGAATCATTGATATTAAAGCACCACTTATTTGACGAATAACATCTCCTTCTAACCATTCATAAATATTCTCTAAAGTAGTATTAGAATCAATTAATCCAGATATTCCAAACATAATAATTTCTAAAATACCTAAAACAATAACTAATATACCTATTGATTTAAATAACTTATTAAGTTGAACATACATTCTACTTTTAGTTTGTTTAAATTCTTTAGATTTTAATTGTAATTGATTTATATAATTATCATCACCTATTTTATCTACTCTTGCAAATATAGATCCATTCATAATATATGAACCTGCATATATTTCTTCATTAACATTTCTTTTAATAGGTAATGATTCACCAGTTAATAAAGCTTCATTTAAATAAGCTTCTCCATTTAAAATAATAGAATCACAAGGTATTTTATCTTCTTTTTCTAATTTAATAATATCATCTAATACTATAGAATCACTTTCTATTTCTATTTCTTTACTATTTCTTATAACTTTTACTTTGGATTTTTCTACTAAAGAAAGTTTATTAGATGCTATTTGAGCTCTAATATCTTGAAATAATCCTATTCCAGTATTTAATACTAAAATAACTAAAAATACACATGAAGTATATTGTTTAAATATAATTAAAATAACACCTATAATAATTAAAGTAATATTAAAGAATGTAAAGATATTTTTAATAATTAATTTTAAATAAGAAGTAGATATTTTTATTTCTTTTTTATTTACTAAGCCATCTCTAATTCTTTCATTTACTTCTTCATTATTTAATCCATGAATAAAATCATTATTATATCTTTTAATAGTTTTATCTTTTCTTTTTAATTTATCTTTAAACATATTATTCAGTCCTTAAAGCAGTTACTGGATCTTTTTTAGCTGCTATTTTAGCAGGTACTAAACCACTGAAATAACTTAAAATAATTGCTACTACAATTAAAATAATCGCATGTATATAATTTAAAGACGCAATTGAACCTAATCCATAATCAGGGAAAACAGAATTTAAAATTAAATTAATAGGTAATGAGAATAAATAAGTTACTAATATTCCTATTAATCCACTTAATAATCCAATTATAAAACATTCAGCTTTAAATAATCTTCCTACATCTTTCTTTCTACTACCTAATGCTCTTAAAATACCTATTTCTTTAGTTCTTTCTACTACTGAAACATAAGTAATAATAGAAGTCATAACACTACTAACTACTAATGAAATTGATGCAAATATAATTAAAATAGCACTTATTGTATTAATTAAAATAGATAAAGAAGAAGTTAAATCACTTACAATATCAATATAATATACTTTCTCACTATCATTTAAAGCATGTTTAGAATCTTCTAAAGAAGAAGAAACATCATTATAAGAATCTAAAGCATTTAATATTTTAGTTTTTTCATTTAATCCTGCTGGAAATATTACTACTGATCTAACCTTAGAATAACTACAAAGATACGCAAAAAGATTAGATAATTCTAAATAAAATTCTTCTTCATTAGAATTAAATAAATTAAATATTTCATCTATTTTAGATTCAAAATTATCATAATATTTCTCTATTGATTTAGAATTTACTCCTAAATCACATCCTACTTTAGACATATTAGAATAATATGTATAACTAGATTTATTTATTTCACCACTAAATAAAGAATAACTAGAAGTATACATAGTAAATATTTTTAAACAATCATTAACTTGAGTGCTTCCAAAAGCACCATCTTTAATAATATTTTTAATTTCTTCTTTAAAATTATTTAATGTTAATTCATAATCATTATTATTTAATAATAACATATTTTTATTTATTTCTATGTTCTTAGAAATATTATTAGTAATAGAAGATTTAGAATTAATATTATCTACATATTCTAATAATTTAGAATTATAACAAAGTCCTGGAGTCATTACTTCTACACTACTACCTTTTTTAGGTCTTAAAACACCAGTAATTTTAAGTTCTATTCCTTTAGAATTATCATTCTCATTAAATAATTTAGATAAATCATTTTCACTATAATAATTTTTAGAAGTAGTTTCATTTATTTCTTTATTATATAAAGCATCATTAAATATTATTTTATATTTCTTAGATAAAATATCTTCAAAACTAATCGGATTTTTATTTGCAGTTTCTTTATCATTAAATTCAGTATAAATACCTAATTTTTGTAAAGTAGAAAAAGGTATTTGATTCTTAGAATCTACTACTAAAACTATTTCATTAATATTATTTTCATTAGGATAAGTTCCATAAATACAATCATAACTTTCTTTTATATATTCTTCTTCTCCATATAATGCATGAAATGGAGTAGTAGGTAATCCTAAATAACTTCCCATAATAGAATCAACCATTCCATCACTACTAGAAGAATTATCTACTATTTTAATTTCATTATTAAATGAAGTAGTTAAATTTAAAGAATAAGAAGTATTATAAACATTAAAATAAGTAGATATTAATTTTTGATCATTCTTTAAATATTCTAAATAATTTAAAAATTTAGAATTAATATTACTAACTTTATAAGTATAATTACCAGTAGTAGAAGGTATTTCTGGTCTTAATAAATTATCATCTGGAAATTCTGTATTTAAAGAATCTTTATCAGTCTTTTCAGAATATTGAACTACACTTGCTACATTAATTGGTAAAGTAGAAACTGTTTGAGATTCTAATGTATTAATATAATTAGTAAATCCATTAGAAACTGCTAAAACTAAAGCTACTCCTATAATACCAAAACTACTAGCAATACTAGTAGTAATTGTTCTTCCTTTTTTAGTTAATAAATTTCTTAAAGACATCTTAAATGCACTAATAAAAGACATTGATGTTTTATTTTTCTTATTTTCTTCTTTTTTATCAATTATTTCTTCATTATTAAAAGAATCATTATTAATTTCATCAGTTAATAATTCTCCATCTTTTAAAGTAATAATTCTAGAAGAATATTCTTTTGCTAATTCAGCATTATGAGTAACCATAATTACTAAAGTATTTTTAGATACTTCTTTTAAAATATCCATTACTTGAATACTTGTTTTACTATCTAATGCTCCAGTAGGTTCATCTGCTAAAATAATACTAGGATTATTAATTAAACTTCTAGCAATAGCAACTCTTTGTTGTTGACCACCTGATAATTGATTAGGTTTTTTCTTATATATATTTTCTAATCCTACTTTTTTTAAAGCTTCTTTAGCTTTAATAGATCTTTCTTTTTTAGAAACACCTGCAAGTCTTAAAGGTAATTCAACATTTTCTAAAATAGTTAAATGTTGAATTAAATTATAAGATTGAAATACAAATCCTATTTTCTTATTTCTATAATTATCCCAATCTTTATCTTTAAATTTTTTAGTAGATTTTCCATCAATTATTAAATCACCATCACTATAATGATCTAATCCTCCTATTACATTTAAAAGAGTAGTTTTACCACATCCTGAAGGACCTAAAATAGACACTAATCCTTTATCTAAAAACTTTAAATTAATATTTTTTAATGCTTTAAATGGTTTTTTATCTACAAAATAATCTTTTGATATATTTATTAATTCTAACATATATTTATTATATCATAAATTAAACTTTACAATGTAAAAATTTTTAAATTTTTTTAAAATTATTTTATACATTTTTTCTTATCTTTTTTAAAGATTCTTTAATTAACTCTTTAGATTCATTTTCTCTTATTCCATAAATAAAATTTATCTTATTTTCAAAATAAAAATCATCTCTTAATCTTCTTTCATTTAAAGAATATTTATCATTTCTTAAAGATACTACTAAATTATTTATATGTGCTTCTTTAATAGCACCTAAACACATTAAACAAGGTTCTAAATTTACTATTAAAGTAGTATTAGATAATATTTTAGAATTAGTGTTTTTAATAGCGTCTTTAATCGCATTAATTTCAGCGTGTCCTAAAATATCTAAATCATTTTCTCTTGTATTATGTCCTCTACCTATTATTTTTTTAGATTTATTATCTATAATAATACAACCTACTGGTATTTCATTTAAATTAAACGCTAATGAAGCTTCTTTTAAAGCTTCATTCATTAATAATTCTAATTCTTCTTTATTCATATATATAAATTATAAAATAAAAACCACTACACAATTAAGTAAAATCTTAAGGCTGCTATATTCCTATCCTGACCTGGTTCGAAGTCTTAAATTGTAGTGGCTTTATTATTATACATAATTTTAATAATATTTAATAATAATATTTTATTCCTAACTGGAAAACTTTTTATTTTCAAGACTTTTCCGATTAGGAATTTTATCAATATAAAAATTAATAATAATTTAATTAAAATATCTATTTTAAAGTAGAAGTTAAAACTACATCATATCCTTTTAAATACAATTCTTTTTCTACTTTTTTAAGTAATCTTTTATCTTTAGAAATACCAAAAACACTAGAACCACTTCCAGACATACTTACTATTTCTATTCCATAACTTTTTAATAAATCAATAATATTAGTAATTTCTTTATTATTTAAAGATGCAGGTTCATATAAAGAATTAAATACATCATTTTTTAATGCTTCTAAATCATCATTTAATATATCTTCTTTTACTTTTAAAATATCTTTATGTTTTAATTCCATCTTATCAGATATATTAAATATTTCTTCAGTAGAATTACCTATATTAGGTGCTACTATTAAACAATTATATGTTTTATTTAATTCTAAGAATTCTAAATTATCTCCTCTTCCTTTTACTAAAGCTGGTTTATTAAAATATTGGAAATAAACATCACTTCCTACTTCATTACAAATCTCTTTAATTTCTTCATTAGATAAATTTAATTTATAATATTTAATAATAAATCTTAATACACTAGCGGCATCAGCGCTTCCTCCTCCAAGTCCTGATTGAAGAAAGATATTTTTATGTATTTTAATATTAAAATGATCTTTAAATTTATATCTATCTCTTAATATCTTAATCATTTTATGACATAAATTATATTTAGATATTTTTAAAGAGAAATTATCACATGTAATAAAATCATCACTTACTTCTTTAGGAAGTAATTGAAAATTAATAGAATCATGAAATTTTAAAGGTAAAATAATACTTTCAAGTTCATGATATCCATCTTCTCTTTTATTTAATACATTTAATGATAAATTTATTTTAGCGTATCCTTTTTCTACTTTTTCCATATATTTATTATTTTAATTAATATTCATTTTTAATTAAAGATTTATTAATTAATATTTTAGTTAATCTAACATAATCTTCAATTAATAAATCTTCTGCTCTTAAAGAAGGTAATAAATTAGATTCTTTTAATACTTCATCCATTAATTCTTTATCTTTAATTATTATTTTTAAGTTATTTTGAATTGTTTTTCTTCTATTAGTAAATAATATTTTAGATACTTTATAAATACTATTACCTAAATTAAAATCACTATTATCTTTAGGAGTAATACTAAATACTACACTATCTACATTAGGTTCAGGGAAGAAATTATTCTTTTTAACTTTAAATAATTCTTTAATATCATATCTATATTCTAAGAATATATTTAAAGCATTATAATCTTTACCTTTTAAAGAAGTAATTCTTTTTAATGCTTCAAGTTGTATCATAAATACACCTTTTTCTAAATTTCTATAATTTTTAGCAATAAATTCTAAAATATCACTAGTAATATAATAAGGTAAATTACCAATTACTTTATTCATTGAATAATCTTTAAAATGTAAGATATTACTTTTAATTATATTAATATTTTTATCTTCATGACATTTATTTAAAAAATTATAAAATTTTTGATCATATTCTACTAAAGTTAAATTATGAGTTCTTTTTACTAATTCATCAGTTAATGATCCAAGTCCTGGACCTATTTCTAAAACATTATCATTATCTTTAATTTCTAAAGCATTAACAATATTTATTATTACTTCTTCATTAATTAAAAAGTTTTGACCTAATTCTTTTTTAGCGTGACTATTTTCTAATTTAAAAAAATCTTTTATCTCATTAACACTAAGCATTATTTAAAACCTCCATTAATTCTTCTTTAGTAATATTTAACATTTTTAATTTTTTATACATACTTTTAAAATTAGAATAACCTAAATGATATTTATTAATTATTATATCTCTTTTTAAAGAAGAATCTTTAAAACCAGTTAAACCTAAATCTATTAAATCAGATTCTTTTAATTTAGATTCATTTAAATTATTATTATCAAATTTAATAGTGTGTTTTAAAGCATTAATAATTTCTTCTTTTTGAGATTCTGCTACTCCGACTTTATTATTTTTAATAGATACTTCTTTTCTTATATAAGCATTTTTACAATTCTTACAATGTTCATTAATTAAATTTCTTATTCTCATTCCTGGATAATCAGGATCTGTTAAAATAATAACATCTTTATTTAATTTTAAATATTCATTAATAAAATCATAATCTTTACTACTAACTGCACTTCCATTTACTAAATAAAAATTACTATCTATAAATGTAGATAAGAAATCTATATCAGTTTTACCTTCTACTACTATTAAAGCATCTATTTTAATCATAATTTAAAAGCCTTTACACTATTATTATAAGTTATTGAACATAATTTATCATAATCAATATTTAATAAATTAGAAGCATATTTAATAGTTTCTATTATAAATTTAGGTTCATTTATTTTACCTCTATAAGGAGAAGGCGCTAAATAAGGAGCATCAGTTTCAAATACTAAAGATTCTAAAGGTAAAGAAGTAATTACTTCTTTAATTTCTTTAGAATTTTTAAAAGTTAATACTCCTCCAATAGCAATATAATATCCTAAATTTATAAATAATTTAGACATTTCTTTACTTCCTGAATAACAATGCATTATTCCTTTATTATTAACTTTATATTTATTTAAAATATCATAAGTATCTTGTAATGCATTTCTAGCGTGTATAGAAATAGGTAAATTAAGTTCATTTGCTAAAGAAATTTGATCTATAAACATTCTTTTTTGTTTTTCTTTAATAGATTCTTCATTTTCCCAATAATAATCTAAACCTATTTCTCCAATACATTTAATAACTTTAGAATATTTTTTATATAAATTTCTTAAATCATTTAAAGAATTATCATTATATTTATTATGTTCAGTAGGAATAAACCCAATTGAAGCATAAACATTTTTATATTTTAATGCTATTTCACATGCTTTAATACTACTTTCTAAATCATATCCAATACACATAAAAGTAGTAACATTATTATCTATTGCTTCTTTATAATAATTATCTAAATTATCATATAATTTATCATCATTAAAATGAATATGAGTATCAAATATCATAATTATTTACCTACACAGAATCTAGAGAATATCTCTTTAGCGATATCAAAATCATGATCTTCTCCAGTTAATTCTAATATTTTTAAATAAATAGATTGTATATTCATACTTATTAAATCTAAAGATAAATCATTATTTAAATCTATTAAAGTAGAATTAATTAATTCTAAAATAGATTCTAATATACCTATTTCTCTTGTATTAGAAATAGATGTATTTTTAATATTAGTGTCTTTTAAACCTAAATTAATTAATATAGATTCTTTTAATGAATCTATATCTTTATTTAAAGCACTTATATAAATATAATCTTTATTTTTAATCTTAGAATTATCTCTTAAATCTAATTTATTAATACATATTAAATGGTTCTTATTTTTTACTAAATCTAAGATTTCTTTATCTTCTTCATTAAATTCTTCATTATCAAATAAACATAATATTAAATCAGCATCATTTATCTTTTCTTTACTCTTTTTAATACCTATATTTTCTATTAAATCATTAGATTCATGAATACCTGCAGTATCATATAAATTAATAATTAATCCATTTAAATTAAATTTAGCTTCTACGATATCTCTTGTAGTACCTTTAATATCTGTAACAATAGCTTTATCTTCATTTATTAATGCATTTAATAAAGAAGATTTACCTACATTAGGTCTACCTAATATTACTAAATTAATTCCATTTCTAATTAATTTAGTTTTATTACCTAAATTAATTAAAGAAGTAATATATTCTTTATTTTTATTTAATACACTAGTTATTTTTTCTTTATTAGCTTCTTCAATATCTAAATATTCTGGATAATCAATATTTACTTCAATTAAACTTAAAAGATCTCCGAAATCTTTCTTAATAGGTTCAATTAATTTAGAAGTAGAACCATCTAAAGATTGAATAATAATATTTTTAGCTTCTTTAGTTTCTGCATTAATCAAATCATTAATAGATTCTGCTTGAATTAAATCTAATTTATTATTCATAAAACTTCTTGAAGAATATTCTCCATTAGTAGCCATTCTTGCACCATTTTTTAATGCAATTTCTATTATTTCATTAAATATTAAAGGACTTCCATGACTTATAATTTCCACACTATCTTCACCTGTAAATGAATATGGATTTTTATACGCTAATAAAACAACTTCATCAACTTTTTCATCATTATTTAAGATATATCCATGATATATTTTATTTTTTTCATTATCTTTAAAATTAATCTTTTTAGAAAAGAATTTATTTACTATATCAAAACAATCATTCCCAGATAATCTTACAATTGCAAGAGCAGATTTTAAAGGTGCAGTAGCAAGTGCTACAATTGTATCAAACATATTTATCCCTCCTTTATAAATAATAAAATTTGCTAAACATAGGTTTAGCAAATTCTAAATTAATCTTTATTTTCTTCTACATTATCATTTGAAACTGAAGAATTTTCTCCAATCCATTTAATAATAATAGCTCTATCTTTTCCATCTCCACTAGATTCAGTTTTAATGTTTTTATAACTAGCTAAAGCATTATGTACTTTCTTTCTTTCATCTGGTGTCATTGGATCAAGTTTAACATCTACATGAGTTTTTAAAACTTCTTTACATGCTCTTTTAGCAATAGAAATAACTTTACTATATTTCTTATCTTTATATTCACCAATATCTAATAAGATTCTATATTTCTTTTTATATTTAGATGAAATAGCAAGTTTAGTTAATTCATTTAAAGATTGTAATGTTGCACCATTTTTACCAATTAATAATGAATTGTGATTTGTTTCAATTAAAATTTTAATTAAACCATCTCTATAAAAAGTTTTAATTGCAGGTTCAAGACCTAAAGCAACACAAACATTTTTAATGTAATTTTCTGCAAATTCAATTACATCAGCAAGTTCACTAACTCCAATAGTACAAGTTTTTTTAAATAAACCTTTCTTTTCTTCTAAAATTTCATAATTAATTGAAGAAACATCTAAAGATAAATCTTTACTAGCAAGTTCTAATGCTTCTTCTAAAGTTTTTGCTGTATATTTTTTCATTTTTAATATCCTTTTAAATTAATCCTTTTTCTTAAATCTTTTTAAAACAAGAAAATGCATGAGTAATGATTGGAACATTGAGAATAATGCACCGATTAACCAGTAAACTCCCATAGCAGCAGGTAATGTGAAGCCCATAATAATAATGAAACCAGTCATAACATATTGCATAATTTTCATTTGTTTTTGAGTTTGATCTTGAGCTTCTGATTTATTTAATTTAGCAATATTTTTATTACGTTTTTTAGTTAATAAATTTGGTAATAACATTGCTCCAATTTGAGCAGCACTCATTAATAAAATTAATACTAAAGCAGTCCACCATCCTGGGTTACTTGGCCATCCTGAGAAACTGGATAATGTATTCCAAATAGAAGCACTTAAATTTAATCCTAAAACACTATCAGTAGCAAGTGAAGCACTACCTTGTAAAGCATTCCAAACACAAATAAATAATGGGAATTGAATAATAAGTACTAACATTGATCTATATGGATGTACTTTATTTTTCTTATAAAGTGCCATAGTAGCTTGTGCTAAACGTTGTTTATCATATTGATTTGTTTGTGAATTTGGATATTTTTGATTTAATTTAGCAATTTCAGGTTGTAATTCTTGCATTTTTGCTTGTGATAAAGTTGATGGGAATGTAATAAACATAAATAATAATCTAACAACAATTGTAACAAGACAAAGTGCTGCAATTTGACCCCAACCATTCATTCCAAATGAGTGTGATAAATTTTCTACGAAAGTACCAATTGGATAAACAAGTAAACCTTCTAAGAAACCATGTTGAGTAAATGCTTTTCCCCAATCACCCCAGAAATCACTAGCTTTACCTTCAATTTTAATTGTAGCATTTAAAGGATCACTAGAAATATTTCCATAATATCCATCATTTATTGAAATACAAGTTTTTACTGAACCAACTTTACTAGATAATAAAGTTTCATATCTTGCTAAATAATTACTAGACATAATTTTATAATTATATCCTTCAAGTTCAGTAGCAATTTGATTATTCCATTTTTTAATTTTTAAAGTATAGTCAACTTTTTCATTACCTTTTTCATCAGTAGTTAATGTGTAATGTTTTAAATAACCATAATTTGCAAGTAAAGAAGATTCTCTTTCTTTTTGCATTGTTTTTAATAATTTATCTTTTTCACTACTATTAGTTTCATTTTTATATGTTTTTAATTCACTTGATGAATATCCATAAAGTTTTTCATAAGTTAAAGATGAAACATTTTCAACTTTAGCAGTACTTACGATTTCTTCAAGTAAATATGAATCCATATAATCAAAAACTTTGTAACCAGGAAGAGTAAAGCTATAAGTTCCTTGAGTTACACTATTAAACATTTCTGCAGTGAATGAATTTATACCAACATAGAATGAAATATCAGATTTATTTTCTTCTTTTTCATCGTTAGTAGCTTTTTTAATTTCAATTTTACCAGCATTTACACTATATAAAGATGAGTTATATTCTTTAATTAAATTATCTTCAAATTTTAAAACATCATCAGAATAGGAAAAAGAACCTTGATCATTAGTTAATACAAGGTTTTCTTTTTTAACTTTAGTAGTATCAATATTTGATGTGTTATTAAAAGATTCTAAAATTGAATCATAAATATCATCTTTAGAAGTATAGAAAGTGGTATTGATAGGATCATATCCATATCTAAAGTTTGATGTATCGAGTGGTGAACAAAAACTGTTACAAGATGCTAAAACACCTAAAGATGCTACACCTACTACTAACATTAAACTTAATTTAGTTTTCTTTTCCATTAATTTACCTCTTAAATATACTTTCGAGAAGTTTAGATAAACTTTCTTTGTTTTTTTCAAATTCGTTTGGATTATATGTTTTGCTTGTTACGATAATTAAATCCTTGCCAACAGTATAATCGATAGTTTGATCTACAATAGATCTAATTTGTCTTTTAATAAGATTTCGTTTTACAGCATTACCGTGTTTTTTAGTAATTAATATACCAATTCTAGTTTTATTTTCACTATTATCACGATAATAAATGGTAAATAAAGAATTTCGTTTAAATATTTTTAAATTTAATATTTCTTTAAATTCTAAATATTTTTTAATAACGTTTTTTTTCTTCATTATAAAGAAACAGTTAAGACTTTTCTTCCTTTTCTTCTTCTAGCTGCTAAAACTTTTCTTCCATTAGCAGTAGACATTCTTGCTCTAAAACCATGAGTTCTCATTTTATGTAATTTACTTGGTTGATATGTTCTTTTTGCCATAATAATTTCCTCCGATAATAATCGCTATATTTTATATTATTAAAAAACAAATATCAATCATTTTTAATTTTTAAGAGATTAAATTTTTTTAAATCAATTTTTTTTAAATTTTTAAGAATAATTTTATGTATAAATTTAAATTTTTTATACTTATTTTTTCTTCCACACAAGTGTAGAAATCAAGATTTTTTATATGTTGAAAACATCGATTTAACCTTTAATATTCTATATTTTTTTGATGTGGATTAAAAATTAAAATGTTGAAAACTTTCCACATTATCAACATTTACAAAATGTGGATTAATTTATCCACATATTTATCCACATTGAAAGATGTGGAAAAGTATTATAAGTGCGTATTTTCTCACTTAAATCGATTATAAAATGTGGATAAATCAATCTAGTAAAAAATTAGCACTTTTTATTTATAAAAATAATGATAAAATAAATCGATTATGAAAAGTAATATAAATTTAGATTTAGAACAAATATGGACTAGAGTAATTGAATCTTTTAAATATGAATCAAATATTGATGAGATTACTTTTACTAATTTTTTTGCGTCCACTTATATATATTCTATTGAAGATAATAAAATCATTGTAGCATGCCCTAATCAAGTAGTAGCGTCTATTTTATCATCTTCATATAGAGATCAATTTTTAAAGATTATTTTAGAAAATACAGGTACTAATTATTCAATTATATTTGTATCTCAAGATCAATTACAAAGTAAAAATAAAGATAAAGTTATTTCTGATTTATCAATTATGAATAATTTCTTTAATAAATCTAGATTAAATGAAAATTATACTTTTAATACATTTATTGAAGGTATTTGTAATAAAGAAGCTCGTCATGCTGCTTTAGTAGCTGCTACTAATCCAGGTAAATTATATAATCCTTTATATATTCAAGGTAATTCAGGACTTGGAAAAACACATTTATTAAATGCTATTGGTAATTTAATTAAAGAACAACATCCTGATTTAAATGTTTTATATACATCCTCTACTGAATTTATGGAAGAATATGTATCATTCGTTAAAGGAAACACTAATGATTTAGATTTACCTTCTTTTATTAAAAATTATGATTGTTTATTAATTGATGATATTCAACAATTAAAAGATAAAACTAAAACATTAGATTTCTTCTTTGATATTTATCAAGCATTCTATAATGCTCATAAACAAATAGTATTAACTAGTGATAGATACCAAAATGCTTTAGAAGGAATTCCAGATAGATTAGTAACTAGATTTTTACAAGGATTAACAGTATCTATTAATACTCCAGATATAGAAACTAGTAAAGAAATATTAAAATTAAAATTTAAAACATATGAAGATACTTTAACAATAGATGATGATGTTATAGATTTAATAGCAGAAAACTTTCAAGATTCTATTAGAACTTTAGAAGGAGTATTAAATAGATTAACATTCTATTCTACTTTAACTAATTCTAATCATATTGATTTAAAATTAACTGAAGAAGCATTAGAAGGTCAATTAAAATCAATAGGAAAAGCTAAGAAATTAGATGAAAATAAGATAATAGTTACAGTAGCAGATTATTATCATATTTCTCAAGAACAATTAAAGAGTAAAATAAAAACTAGTCAAATTGCTAATGCTAGACAAATAGCAATTTACTTAATAAGAAAATTATTAGATATGCCTTATAAACAAATTGGAAAATTATTCTCTAATAGAGATCATTCTACAATTATGCATAGTTATGAAAAAGTGGAAAAAGAATATCAAAATAATGCTCAAATTAAAGAAATTATTGATAAATTCTTAGAAAAATTAAAGGATTAATAAAGTTATTCCACATTTCCACACAATCCACACTCCTTATTATTATTAATATAATAAATAAAAAATTAATTTATTTATATTTAGTTAAGTTTATTTAAATATTATAATATTAAAGATTACTAATAAGTTTTTATAAATAGAATACAAGAGGTTTTAAATATATGAAATTTACAATTGAAAGAAATACATTTTTAAACGGTTTATTAAATGCTTCTAGATTAATTTCAGGAAAAGAAGCTAATCCAATTCTTTCTAATATAAGATTAGAAATTACAAATGAAAAATTATTTTTAGTTTCTAGTAATGGAGAATGTTCTACTAAAGTAATTATTAATAGATTTAAAAATGATAAAGAATATTTTAGAGATGTAACTCCAGGATCTATTTTAATTAATTCTAAAGTTATTACTGAAATTGTTAAGAAATTAGAAAGTAAAGAAATTAATTTTACTGTAGAAGATGAAACAATTGCTAAAATTGTTAATGATAAATCAGTTTATAATATTAATGTAATTCGTTCTAATGAATATCCTGATATTTCTTTTGAAGAAGAAGGCACTAGAATTATTATTAAAAAATCTCAAATAATAGAAGCAGTTAACCAAGTAAGTTTTGCTGCTATGATTAAAGATTCTAAACCTATTTTAAAAACTGTACATATTTCAGGAAAAGATGATAAATTAGTATTTGTAGCTACTGATGGAGCACGTCTTTCCAAGAAAGAATTAACTTATGAAAGAATTGATGATTTTGAAGTAAATATTCCTTCTAAATTATTACAAGAAGCATTAAGAAGTGCTACTAATGAAGAATTAATAGAATTTATTATTCAACCTAATAATGTATTATTTAAATTTAAAGATTCTTATTTTTTAACTTCAATTATTAAAGGAAATTATCCTGCATATAATACAATTTTCCCTAGAGAATATTTCTATGAATTAGAAATTAATGGTACTGAATTTATTAAAGCATGTGAAAGAGTAGCTTTATTTAGTGCAGAAAAAGAAAATATAGTTAAATTAACATTATCTAATAACGAATGTATTATTTCTAGTAAATCACAACAAACAGGTGATGCAAGTGAATCTTTAAAATTATTCTCTTTTAAAGGTGAAAGATTAGAAATTTCATTTAATGTTACATTTATTAAAGAAGCAATAAGTGCTTTAAATAGTGATGAAGTTATTATTAAATTTGTAGGTGAAATGAAACCATTCTTAGTATTATCTAAAAATGATCCTACTATTTTACAACTTATTACACCTGTAAGAACTTATTAATAAGTTTTATTAATTAAAAGAAATGATATCTTTTTAAAATACTGATTATGTCTATAATTATATTATAGATAAATCAGTATTTTTCATTTTTAATTGATATAGTTATTACTATTTTATTTATTTCAAATATAACTTCTATTTTAATGAATTTATTCTAGATGAAGTTATTAACGCAAAATAAGGCTGTAAATTAAAAAAAAGACTATTCTAGTATAGATAATCAATCTTAATTAAAATTTTAAAATTTAAGGTATTTAAAGCGTTCTTTTTATAGATTTTTCACTCCCATTATTATATAATAATAATGGAGTTATTTATGGCTGAAAATAAATTTAAACAAGTTGTTATTACATCAGAATTTATAACATTAGGACAATTTTTAAAATTTGAAGGAATTATTGATCAAGGTAATTTAGCAAAAGATTTTATTATGTCTCATGAATGTAAAGTTAATGATGAAATTACTTATCAAAGAGGAAAGAAACTTCGTGTAGGAGATAAAGTAATTATTGATTCAACTTCTTTTTATGAAATTATAAAATGATAATTAAAGAGATTAAATTAACTAACTTTAGAAATTTCTCTAATTTAAATATTAGTTTCAATGATAAAATTAATGTTATTTATGGAGATAATGGTAAAGGAAAAACTAATTTAATAGAATCTATTTATTATTCTAGTATTGCACGTAGTTTTAGAATTAAAGATGATAAGATTTTAATTAAATATAATTCTAATTCATTTGTAATTAATTCTAAATTTATAATAAATAATTCTATTAAAAAGATTGATATTGAAGTTAGTAATGATTATAAAAAAATATTATTAAATGATAAAAAAATAAATAAAATATCTACTTTATCTAAATTAGTAAAAATTATTTATTTTTATCCTAAAGATGTTCTTTTATTTAAAGAATCTCCAAAATCTAGAAGAGATTATTTAAATCAATCAATATCTCAATATGATTCTAGATATTTAGATTTATTAATTAAATATAATAATTATTTAAAAGAACGTAATAAAGAATTAAAAAAAGAATATCCAGATGATATTTTACTTGATGTTTATAGTCAGAAAATGTGTGAAATTTCTAAAAATATTTATTCTTATCGTAAAAAATATTTAGAAGAAATTAATCCGTTTATTAATTATGTTTATAAAAAAATAACTTCTAGAGATGATGTATTAAAATTAGAATACATGTCATTTATTAATGATTTAAATAATTATGAATTAAAATTTAATGAAATATTTAAAAATTCTAAAGAAGAAGATATTAAAAAGAAAACTACTTCGAAAGGAATTCATTTAGAAGATTTTGTTATGTTAATGAATGATAAAAATATTTCTAAATATGGATCACAAGGAGAGAATAGAATAGCAGTATTATCAATTAAACTTGCACCTTATTTTATGAAAAAAGATGAGAGTTCAATTGTACTTCTTGATGATGTTTTAAGTGAATTAGATGATGATAAAAAGAATAACTTTCTAAAATTATTAGAAGAGTTTGATCAAGTGTTTATCACTAATACAAATAAGATTGAAAATGAGAATTACTCAAATTATTCAATTGAAGATATATCTAAAGATATTTAAGGAGAGAATATGGAAGAAAAAGAAAAAATTGAAACACCTAAAACTAATGAAGGTGATGAATTAATTGTTGATGAAGAAGTTAATTCTCATATTGGTGAAAATTTTAAAGAAATTAATGACTTAAAAGAATTACAAGGTAATGATGAATATACTAGTAATGACTTAAAAGTTATGAAAGGTTTAGAACATATTCGTCTTAGACCAGGTATGTATATTGGAGATACTGCTTTTAAAGGGTATCATCATTTAGTTTGGGAAATTGTAGATAATGCGATTGATGAAGCAATTGCAGGTTTTTGTACTACTATTAATGTTACAATTAATAAAGATGAATCTATAACTGTTGAAGATAATGGAAGAGGTGTTCCTGTTACTAAAATGCCTGATAGTGACCTTACTGGTGTTGAAACTGTTTTTACTGTTGTTAATGCTGGTGGTAAATTTGGAGGAGGAAATGTTTATAAAGTTTCTGGAGGTCTTCATGGAGTAGGTGCTAAAGCAGTTACTGCTTTAAGTGAATTTACAAATATCACTGTTGAAAGAGATGGTGGTAAATTTGAAATGCGTTGTGAAAAAGGTGAAATTGTTTCATCATTAAAAAGAACTGGAGATAGTTCAAGAAGAGGTACTACTGTTACTTTTAAACCTGATGTTACTATTTTCCAATCTTTTAAAGGATTCTCTTTTGATACAATTGAATCTAGATTAAGACAAACAGCTTTTTTAATTAAAGGTGTTACAATTAATTTAGTAGATAATAGACCTAGTGAAGTTTTAAAAACTACTTTCTGTTTTAAAGAAGGATTAAAAGATTATATTCGTTATTTAAATAGAGGAAAACAAACTTTAGTAGATGATATTTTATATTTTGAAGGTGCTCAAAGTTTTGAAAAATTGGATGGAGAAAAACAAGATATCGTTGTAGAATTTGCACTTCAATATAATGAAGGATTTGATTCTCAAATTTATACTTATTGTAACAATGTTTCTACTCCTGGAGGAGGAACTCATTTAGAAGGTTTTTCTAATGCTTTAGTAAGAGTAATGAATAAATACGCTAGAGATTATAAATTTTTAAAAGATAAAGATACTGAAAGAATTAAAGCTGAAGATGTTAGAAGTGGACTTGTTGCAGTTATTTCTATTAAACATGGATCACCTCAATATGAAGGACAAGTTAAAGATAAATTAGGTAATATTGAAGTAAAACAAATTACAAATAATATTGTAGGTTCTATTTTAGAAAGATATTTAAATGAAAACAAAGATAAAGCTGAATTAATAATGAATAAAGTTATTAGAGCATATCAAACTCGTATTAAAGCTGCTTTATTCTTAGCTAACGAAAGAAAGAAAAATGGTATTGAAATTGCTACTTTACCTGGTAAATTAGCAGATTGTTCTAGTGGTAATCCTGAAGAATGTGAGTTATTTATTGTTGAGGGTAATTCTGCTGGAGGTAGTGCTAAACAAGGTAGAGACCCTAAAATTCAAGCTATTTTACCTTTAAGAGGTAAGATTTTAAATGTTTTAAAAGCTAGTGATGAACAAATTATGGCTAATGCTGAAATTGGTAATATGATTAAAGCAATTGGTGGAGGATATGGTGATAATTTTGATGTTAGTAAAATAAGATATCATAAAATTGTTATTATGACTGATGCTGATGTTGATGGAAGTCATATTAGATTATTACTTTTAACATTCTTTAATAGATTTATGAGACCTTTAATTGATGGAGGTTATATTTATGTTGCTCAACCACCTTTATATAAAGTTGAATATAAAAATAAAGCATATTATGCATATAATGATGATCAATTAAGTGCAATTAGAAATCAATTAAAATTACCTAGTGGTTATCCATTCCAACGTTATAAAGGTTTAGGTGAAATGGATCCTGAACAACTTGAAGAAACTACAATGGATCCAAAGGTTAGAAAAATGTTAAAGATAACTATTGAAGATGTTAATTTAGCAGAACAATTAATTAGTGAACTTATGGGTGAAGAGGTTGAACCTCGTTATGATTATATTACTAAAAATGCTCAATTCGTTAAGAATCTTGATATTTAGTTAATAGGAGAATTTTATGGAAGAAAAGAAAATAGAAAGTAATGAAGAACAAATAGAAAGCGGGATTGTTCCTGCTTTAACTGATACTGAAATTTCTGATTTAGTAAAAAGTTCTTTTATTGATTACGCAATGTCTGTTATTGTTGCACGTGCTTTACCAGAAAGTAAAGATGGATTAAAACCTGTTCAAAGAAGAATTATTTATGGAATGAATGAAGCTGGATATACTCCAAATAAGCCATTTGTTAAATGTGCAAAAATTGTTGGTGACGTCATGGGTAAATATCACCCTCATGGAGATTCATCAATTTACATGGCTTTAGTTTATATGGCTCAAAATTTCTCATTAAGATATCCTTTAATTGAAGGTCATGGTAACTTTGGTACTATGGATGGAGATGATCCTGCTGCATATAGATACACTGAAGCTAGACTTGGTAAATTAGCTCTTGAATTAGTAAGAGATATCAATCTAGATACAGTTAAATTTGATCCAAACTATGATGGTAATTTAGAAGAACCAAAAACATTACCATCTAGATTCCCTAACCTTTTAGTTAATGGAAGTGAAGGTATTGCAGTTGGTATGGCTACTAAAATGCCTCCTCATAATTTAAAAGAAGTTATTAATGGTATTATTAATTATATTCATAAACCAGATATTACAGTAGATGAATTAATGACTTATATTAAAGGTCCTGATTTTCCTACAGGTGGAATTATTTATGGATTAAGTGGAATTAAAGAAGCTTATACTACAGGAAGAGGTAGTTTTAAATTAAGAAGTAAAACTGATATTGAAGAATTACCAAATGGTAAAAGTAAAATTATAATTACTGAAATTCCTTACCAAGTAAATAAAGCAGATTTAGTTAGAAAAATTGGAGAATTAGTAAGAGATAAAAAAATTGATGGTATCACTTCTATTAAAGATTATTCTAAAATTGATGTTCATATTGAAATTGAAACAAGAAGTGATGTTATTGCAAGCGTTGTTTTAAATCAATTATTTAAAAATACTAAGCTTGAAGTAAGTTATGGTATTATTAATTTATCAATTGTAAATGGTGTACCTAAAGTCTTAGGATTAAAAGAATTAATTGCTAATTATGTAGATTATCAAGTTGAAGTAATTAAAAATAGAACAGAATGCTTATTAAAGAAAGATGAAGCTAGAATTCATATTATTAATGGTTTCTTATTATGTCATGATAATATTGATGAAATTGTTGAAATGAGTAAAAATAGTGAATCTCCTGAAGATTTTGTTCAAAACTTAATGAAATCTAGATTCTCATTTAGTGAACCTCAAGCTCGTGCGATTGCAGCATTAACTTTAGGTAGATTAACTAAACTTGAAAATAATAAATTAATTGATGAAAGAAATAAATTAGATGAAAATATTAAGAGATATAATTATATCTTAGAATCAAGAGAACATATTTTAGAAGTTGTAGAAACTGAATTAAATGAAATTTCATCTAAATTTGGAGATGAAAGACGTAGTGAAATTTCTACTTCTATTTCTTCTATCGATGATGAAGATTTAATTCCTGAAGAAGATGTAGTATTTACATTAACTAGTAAAGGTTACATTAAAAGAATGCCTATTAATGAATTTAAGAGTCAAAATAGAGGTGGTAAAGGAATTAAAGGTTTAACTACTTATAGTGATGATGAAATAAATAAAATTGTTTATTCTTCTACTCATACTGATGTATTATTATTCTCTTCAAAAGGAAGAGTTTATAGAAAAAGAGGACATGAAATTCCAGAAGTCAGTAGAATAGGAAAAGGTATTCATATTAAAAATTTATTATCTTTAGATGATGATGAAAATATTGTTTCTATTATTTCATTACCAAAAGTAGAAAATAAAGAAGAATATGCATCTAAATATTTATTCTTTGCTACTAAACAAGGTATTACAAAACGTACTTCTTTAAAAGAATTTGAACGTATTAATCAAAATGGTAAATATGCGATTACATTTAAAGAAAATGATTCTTTATTAGATGTAAAAGTTACTGATGGTAATTCTTATATATTACTTGCTAGTAAAAAAGGTCAACTTGTTAAATTTAAAGAAGATTTAGTAAGATCAATGGGAAGAACTGCAAGTGGTGTTAAAGGTATTAATCTTGATGGAAGTGAATTAATTTCAGTTGCTACTTCTTTAGATGGTGATAGCGTATTTGTAGTTAGCGAAAAAGGATTAGGTAAAACTTCTCCAATTGAAGATTATAGAGAAACTTCAAGAGGCACAAAAGGTGTTAAAACTATTAAAATTTCACCAAAAACTGGTGATTTAGTAGCAATGAAAGTTATTAATAGAGATGAAGATTATTTAATTACTACAAATAAAGGAATTATTGTTAGATGTCCTACATCTCAAGCAAGAGATTGTGGAAGAAATTCTCAAGGTGTTAAATTAATTTCATTTAAAACAGAAGATGAATTTGTTCAAAGTGTTACAATTTTACCTCATGAAGAAGAAAATCTTGATGAAGTAAATAATGAAGAATTAAAAGAAAATTAAAATGAAACCATTAATTTATTTAAAAACAAATTCAAAATTTAGTAATTTCGAACTTTTTGAATTTAAAAAGCAAATAGAAAATGCATTAATTTTAAATAATCAAATTTATTCTAATGCACCTATTTCAAGTGATTTTGATGTAGCACATTTCTTTAGTTTAGATGATGTTTCATTTTATTTAAATAATTTTAAAAATATTAAAATAGTAATATCTTTATTTTATTTTGAAGAAGATATTAAAGGTGCTGTTTTAAAAGAATCAGTTAAAGAAAATAAAGAAATAAACTTAAAATATGAAATATCACCTATTGATATTAAAATATTAAATAAAATAGATTTAATTTATGTACCTAGTAATTCTAGTAAAAATTTATTAATTAATCTTGGTGTTACTTCAAAAATTAAAGTTATGAATTATGTGTTAGATTGTTCCAGATTTAATTTAAAAGGAAATATTTTAGAAAACGCTATTTATTCTTATTTTAGATTAAATTTAGATACATATTTAGCAGTTTCATTAATAAAATCTAAAGATTTTGAAGCTTTAGAAAAAATACTTTATTTATGTAATAAATTTGAAAAAATTACTTTTATTGTTATTTGTCAATTTGCTAGTGATAAATTATTAAGTATTAAATTTAAATCATTATTAAAACATAAACCAAAGAATTTAATATTTACAAATCCATTAACTCCTGAATTATATTATTCATTAATGTATAATGCTAAAATATTTTTAAATTTAAATACATTACCAGGAAATATAATGGAAATTTATGAAGCTATGGCTTCTAATACACAAATATTTGCATTAGAAAGTTCAATATTTAATGATATCTTAATTGATAAAAGGAATTGCTATTTATATAATAATATAGATTCATTACGTATTGGAATTGATCAATATTATTTTGATTTGATTGAATCTACTACTACTTATGCATTTAATGAAGTCTCATCAAGAGATTTAAAATCATTAGGAAAAGAATTAATAAATGATTATTCAAATATAGAGGAGGATTAATTATGTTAGATATTAATTACATTATTAATAATAAAGAAGAAGTTAAAGAATTAATTGCTAGAAAAGGTTTTGAAGCAGATATTGATTCTTTAGTAGATGATCTTTTAGAAAAAAGAAGATTACAAAGAGAAACTGAATTAAATAAAGCTGAACAAAATAAATTATCTAAATCAGTTCCAGAAGTTAAAAAAGCAGGTGGAGATGTTAAAGAAATTTTCGCTAAAGTTAAAGAATTAGCTGCTAAAAATGCTGAAAATGAAGCAAAATTAAAAGAATTAGATGAAAAAACTAATGCAGTCTTAGTAGCTTTACCAAATTTACCTGATAAAGATTTATTACCAGGTGAAAAAGAAAATAATAAACCTATTTTCTATAATAAAGAACAACCTAAGTTTGATTTTGAAGTTAAATCACATGTTGAACTTTGTGAATCATTAGGATTAATTGATTATGAAAGAGGTGTAAAAGTTGCAGGTACAGGAACTTGGTTCTATACAGGACTTGGCGCTCAACTTGAATGGGCTTTATTAAATTTCTTTATTTCAGAACATCTCAAAGATGGTTTCCAAATGATGCTACCTCCACATTTATTAAATTATGAATCAGGATTTACAGCAGGACAATTCCCTAAATTTGAAGAAGATGTATTTAAATTAGATATTCCAGATCAATTTAGATTCTTACTTCCTACTGCAGAAACTGCTTTAGTAAATTATTATCGTAATGAAATTTTACAAGAAGATGAATTACCAAAGAAATTCTTTGCATATACTCCTTGCTATAGAAAAGAAGCAGGTACTAATAGAGCAGAAGAAAGAGGTATGATTAGAGGATATCAATTCAATAAAGTTGAAATGGTAGAATATACAAAAGAAGAAGATAGTGATAGAGCTTTTGAAGAATTATGTGAAAAAGCTAAATCATTAATGACAAAACTCGGATTACATTATAGAGTTTCTAAACTTGCTGCAGGTGATTGTTCTCATTCTATGGCAAGAACTTATGATATTGAAGTTTTCATTCCTTCATTAAATATTTATAAAGAAGTATCAAGTGTCTCAAATGCTAGAAGTTATCAAGCTAGAAGAGGTATGATGAGATATAAAGATAGTGAAGGTAAAATTCATTATATGCATACATTAAATGGTAGTGGACTTGCTACTAGTAGAGTTTTCCCTGCTTTAATTGAACAATATCAAAATGCAGATGGAAGTGTTACAATTCCTGAAGTATTAAGACCATTTATGGGTGGACTTGAAGTAATTAAACCTATTAAAAAATAATTATAAAGCTCCTTTAAATAAAGGAGCTTTTTCTTTGAATTAATTTTTTAATTAATAATATTAAAAAAAGGTTGTTCTTTTGAACAACCTTAATTTTTATTATTTTCCTTCTTTCTTTAATAAGATTTCAGCTTGAGCTGCTGCAAGTCTTGCAATTGGGACTCTGAATGGAGAACAAGAAACATAATCTAATCCTACTCTATTGAAGAATTCAATTGATTTAGGATCACCACCGTGTTCACCACAGACACCTACCATTAATTCTGGACGAGATTCTCTTCCATCTTTAACAGCCATCTTAATTAATTTACCAACACCTTTTTGGTCAACTGTTTGGAATGGATCTTCTTCGAAAATCTTATTTCCATAATAGTCTGGTAAGAATTTACTAGCGTCATCTCTTGAGAAACCGAATGTCATTTGAGTTAAGTCATTTGTACCGAATGAATAGAATTCAGCTTCTTTTGCAATTTCACTTGAGAGTAAAGCTGCACGAGGAATTTCAATCATTGTACCGATATGATAATGTAATTTAACATTATTTTCTTTTAAGACTTTTTCAACTTCTTCAACGATAACTGATTTAACAAATTTGAATTCTTTAACATCTAATGTTAATGGAATCATAATTTCTGGTTCAATTTCTTTATTTAAATCTTTACTTGCTTTAATAGCAGCTTCAATAATAGCTCTTGCTTGCATTCTTCCAATTTCTGGATAAGAAACATCTAATCTACATCCTCTATGTCCCATCATAGGATTGAATTCATGTAAATAAGTAATTCTATCTTTAATTTCTTGAACTGATTTATTTAAAGCATTTGCTAATTCTTGAATCTTATCTTCTTCTTGTGGTAAGAATTCATGTAATGGTGGATCTAATAAACGGACATTAACATTAATATCTTCTAAATCCTTCATTGCACAATATAATCCATAGAAGTCATCTCTTTGATATGGTAAGAGTTCAGCTAATGCTGCTTCTCTTTCTTCAACAGTATCAGAAAGAATCATTTTTCTCATATGGAAGATTCTATCTTTATCAAAGAACATATGTTCTGTTCTACATAATCCAATACCTTCAGCGCCGAATTTAGCAGCTTGAATAGCATCACGAGGAGTATCTGCATTTGTTCTGATTTTTAATCTTCTATATTTATCTGCGAGATCCATTAATCTTCCAAAGTTACCACTTGATGTATCTGCTTCTACTAAAGTAACACTTCCTTCATAAACATCACCAGTAGAACCATTTAATGATAAAGTATCTCCTTCACCATAAACTTTTCCATTGATTGTAACTGTTTTTGCTTCTTCATCAACAATAGCAGCACCACATCCAGTAATACAACATTTACCCATACCACGAGCAACAACTGCAGCGTGAGAAGTCATACCACCTCTCATAGTTAAAATACCTTCAGCAGCAACCATACCTTCGATATCTTCTGGTGAAGTTTCAGCTCTAACTAAAACAACTTTTTCACCATTAGAATGTCTCTTTTCAGCATCTTTTGCTTCAAATGAGATATGACCAACTCCAGCACCTGGAGAAGCAGGGTTACCTGTTGCAATTGGACTTAAAGTTTTTAATT
Organism: bacterium; assembly: GCA_963605025.1. GTDB lineage: Bacteria > Bacillota_I > Bacilli_A > RFN20 > CAG-826 > Onthovivens. Next base: position 38,752 of record CAVCSZ010000008.1, read on the forward strand.
CTTTAGTATCAAATGTAGGGTGTAATAATGAGTCTAATAATTTTGGTTCAACTCTTAAAACAGCTTCTTCTTCACTAATTAAACCTTCATCTAATAAATCAAATGCGATTTGTAATGAAGCTTGAGCAGTTCTTTTACCATTACGAGTTTGTAAGAAATATAATTTACCGTTTTCAACAGTATATTCCATATCTTGCATATCTCTATAATGTTTTTCCATTTCTTTAATTGTCTTTGTGAATTGATTATAGACTTCTGGCATTCTATTTTTTAATTCTGAAATATGTAATGGAGTTCTAATACCTGCAACAACGTCTTCACCTTGAGCACATGGTAAATATTCAGCATAGATTTCTTTTTTACCAGTTGATGGATCTCTTGAGAAAGCAACACCAGTACCTGAATTATCATTTAAGTTACCAAATACCATTGATTGAACGTTAACTGCTGTACCCCATTCATATGGAATACCATTCATTTTTCTATAAACGTTAGCTCTTGGGTTATCCCATGATCTAAAGACAGCTTCAACAGCTTCATGTAATTGAACATATGGATCTGAAGGGAATTCTTCATTAAATGTATTCTTATAATATTCTTTATAAGCTTTAACTAATTCTTTTAATTGTTCTGCATTAACTTCAGTATCTAATTTATAACCGTTTTCTTCTTTAATTTTATCTAACATTCTATCCATGTCTGTACGTGGATGACCTTTAGCAATGTTTGTAAACATTAAGATAAATCTACGATATGAATCATATGCGAATCTTTCATTACCACTAACTTTTGCTAATAATTCAACAGATTGATCATTTAAACCTAAGTTTAAAATTGTATCCATCATACCTGGCATTGAAACTCTAGCACCACTACGAACTGAAACGAGTAATGGGACTTTTGAAGAATCGATACCACCAAAAGATTTTCCTGTTTCTTTTTCAACTTCTTTAATACCTGCATCTACTTGATCGATAAGGTAATCTGGCATTTTTTTACCACTTTCATAATAAAGTGTACATGCTTCTGTTGTAACAGTAAATCCTTGTGGGATTGGGACTCCAATTGAAGTCATTTCAGCAAGTCCTGCACCTTTTCCACCTAATAGTTCTTTTCCTAAACCATGAGCTTCTTTGAAAAGGTAAACGTATTGTTTTGACATTTATTTTCCTCCTAAAAGGTAGGTAAACCTACCATAGCAATAATTATTATAACATTTATATTTTTTTAATTAAAGTAAATAAGATGTATACAACAACCTTTAAAAATAAGTATTATTAAGATATTTTTTATTAAATAAATTACTGTAATTTGATATATAATTTAAATATGGAAAATAACGTAATAGCAATAGATTATGGTACTCAATCAGTAAGAGTAGCAATTATAAATGAAAAAGGAAAAATTTTAGCAATTGAACAAGAAAAATATGATATTCCATATTTTAGTGTTAAACCTGGATATGCTGAACAATATCCATCATATTATTATGATTTAATGTGTAAAGCTTCTAAAAGATTAGTAAATAATAATCAAGAATTAATTAAAACAGTTAAATCTTTTTCTTCTACATGTTTTAGAGATACAGCAGCATATTTAGATAAAGATTATAATATTATAAGACCTAGTATTATTTGGTTAGATCAAAGAAAAGCAAGATTAGATCATAAATTACCTTTATTATATAATTTAGCATTTTCAATTGTAGGAATGACTGACACTATTATTTTAAATAGAAAAAGAACTCCTGCAATATGGTTAATGGAAAATGAACCTGATAATTATAATAAAATTAGATGGTACGCTCCATTAAATAGTTATTTTAATTATAGAATGTTAGGTGTTTTAGGAGATTCTCCTTCTAATATGATAGGACATTTTCCTTTAAATTTTAAAACTGGAAAAATATATGGTAAAAAAGCATTAAAGGGATGTATTTTTGATATAGATCCTAAATGGATGCCTAAAGTAGTTGATGTTGGAGATGTATTAGGTAAAATTACTAAAAAAGGAAGTGAAGAAACAGGACTTCCTGAAGGATTAAAATATATTACTACTGGTAATGATAAATCATGTGAAGCATTAGGAAGTGGAGGAATTGATAAAGGTAATGTTCATATTTCTATGGGTACTGCATGTAGTATTGCAATGACTAGTAAGAAATATTTTGAACCTTATAGATTTTTACCTTCTTATATTGCAGCATATAAAGGATATTATTCAGGTGAAATGCAAGTATATAGAGGATGTTGGATGCTTTCTTGGTTCTCTAAAGAATTTGGAAAAGAAGATATTAAAGAAGCTGAAATTGAACAAATAGCACCTGAACATTTATTAAATAAAAAAATATTAGATATAGAACCAGGTTCTAATGGATTAGTTTTACAACCTTTCTGGGGACCTCAACTTGAAAGACCACTTGCTAAAGGTTCTATTATAGGTTTTTATGATGTACATACTAAATATCATATTTATAGATCTATTATTGAAGGTTTAGGATATTCTTTAAAAGAAGGATTAGAAACTATTTCTAAGAATTCTCATCAAAAACCTAAATATATTACAATAGGTGGAGGAGGATCTAAATCTAACGCTATATGTCAGATTTTAGCAGATATTTTTAATTTAGATGTTTATAAACCTTCTAATTATGAAGTAAGTATAATTGGATGTGGTATTTCTCAACTTATTTCTTTAGGTATTTATAAAGATGTAGAAAGTGCTAAAAAAGAATGTATTGAATATCAAACTATTTACCATCCTAATAAAGAAAATGTTAAAAGATATGAATTTTTATATAAAAATGTTTATAAAAAAATATATCCAAAACTTAATAAAGTTTATTCAAATTTAAGTGGATATTTAGAATATAACAATAATTTAGATGATAATAGAAATTAATAAAATGAAACAATAATATTAAAATTGTAACTATACTATTGACAATATATGCTTAATGGTTTAAAATGTAAACAAGCAAATAAAGAAAATTAATTATTTAGGAGGATTTCTATATGAAAAAAGTTGCTATTAGTTTATTAACATTACCTTTACTTGTAGGATGTGCTTCTAGATCATTTGAAGATAATAATCAAAATGATCCTATTATTAAATGTAATATGAATAATAATGATCCTATGTTTACTAATGATGAGGATGAATTAAACTGGTTAGAAAAATCTATTTTAGATGGAGGCGCAAGTTTTCTTAAATCAGGATTAACTTCTCTTGCAGTTTATGGATTAAAAACAGCATGTTCTGAAATGGGAATTGATGTAAGAGATGCTACTACTAAAAAATTAGATTTAATTATTGATAAATTAAATAAAATTGAACAACAAATTACTGATGGATTTAATGCAGTTAATAAAAAAGCTCAACAAATACAAGATGAAAATATCATGACTAAAGTCTTAGAAAGACTTCAAGAAGTTAGAAATCCAGTTCTTGCTCAAATGGATACATTAGAAAATTTAGCAATTAAAGAACAAAATGGATATGATAAAGAAAAACTTGCAAAAGAAAGAGATGAGTTTATTGATAATTTCGCAAAATATTTAAATTTCTATGGATTAAGTAATAATTTAACTAACGCTACTACTTTATTAGCAAATGAACTTCATTATCCTAATAAAATTAAAACATCACAAACTTTAATGGATTTATATGATAATACTTTTGGTGCTAATGATATTTGGGATTATCAAAGTGTTGAACCAAGATGTAATTTTATTAAAGAATGTGCATTCTTAATTAATTCTATGGCGTTACTTGCTAAACTTGAATGTAGTAAAGAAATTTCTAAATACGCTGAAGGTGATAGTAATATCAATACTATAGAAAAAATGTTTAAAGGAATGTGTGATGAAGTTAATGGTCTTAATGCAGTATTCCAAAAAGAATTAAAGAAATTATATGAAATTAAAAATAAACATAATGATGATAAAAAACCTACAATGTCACATTTAAAAAGAAATTTTGATAGTAATGGTAATTTACATGTAACTGTTGATTATACAATCTCTGCTTATTTAGCTACAGTTAACTTAAATGATGTTACTTATAATAATTTAGTAGATGATGATATTGATGAACATACAACATATCATTGTTTTAAAACTTATAAATCTAATAGTGATTTCAATAATTTAATGTTAAATGATTATAAGAATTATATTAATACTTTTAAAGTAAGTGATGATTATAACTTTAAATATTATTTAAGAGATATGGGATTTAGAGTACCATCTTATCAACAAGAAAACTTTGATAAATCTATTGGTATTTATAATGAAATTCCAGATGCTAGAGTATCTGATAGAGGTATCTTTAGAGGAGTAGATTATTATTGTTATTACAATTATTATGATTGGAATACTCAAAATAAATCTAGAGATTATTGTAGAGTAGGTGAAACTTTCTGGAAGAATTATGATGATGTATCAAATTATACTGAAAATATTAACCAATATTATGTAGCATTTATAAATGCTAACCATGAAGAATTATTAGGTTATGCTCGTTATAGTACTTTACATACTGATGGAAGTTATAAATCTGATTTAACAAGTCATGTTTATAGAAGTAATAAAGTAAATGATACTTGGAAAGCTATCTATAGTTTAAATGTATAAAAATAAAAAGGAATTGTAAATTAAATACAATTCCTTTTTTAATTATTAACTTTCTAATATATCTTCTTCTTTCTTCATTGGATTTATTCCAGAGAATTGAGAATTATATAAATCATAATAGAATCCTTTTTTATTTAATAATTCTTCATGATTACCTGTTTCTATTATATGTCCTTTTTTCATAACAATAATAGTTTTAGCATTCTTAATAGTAGATAATCTATGTGCGATTACAAATGATGTTTTATTTTTCATAATAGAATCTAAAGCATCTTGAATAGCTTTTTCAGTACGAGTATCTACACTTGAAGTAGCTTCATCTAAAATTAATATTTTAGGTTTAGAGATAATAGCTCTTGCAATAGTTAAAAGTTGTCTTTGACCTTGAGAAATATTATTACCATCTTCATTTAACATGAAGTTATATCCTCCTGGTAAAGTTTCTATAAAGTGATCACAATGAGCTTCTTTACATGCTTTTTGAATATCTTCATCAGTAGCGTTACTATCTCCATATAATAAATTTTCTTTAATAGTACCTTTAAATAACCAAGTATCTTGTAAAACCATACCTACACTACCTCTTAAAGTAGAACGTTTATATTTTTTAGTAGATACTCCATCTAATAATAATTCTCCATTATTAATTTCATAGAATCTCATTATTAAATTTACTAAAGTAGTTTTACCTGCTCCTGTAGGACCTACAATTGCTATTGTGTCTCCGCTAGAAACATGTAAATTCATACCTTCAATTAAAGGTTTATCTTCTAAATATTTAAAATCTACATTTTTAAATTCAAATTCACCTTTAATATCATCTTCATTACTAATTGCATCTAATTCATCAGGTATTTCTTCTTTTTCATCTAATAATTCATAGATTCTTTCTCCACTTGCTATAATAGATTGAATAATTGAGAAGATTTGACCTATTTGTTGTAATGGTCTAGTAAATAAATTTAAATAAGTAAAGAAAGTAATCATTACGTTAGCAGTTGTAACAATTCCACCTACTACCGCAATACCTACATAACATAAATTATTAACAAAGAATGTTAAAGGGAAGATTAATCCTGATAAGAATTGTGATTTTTGATCACTTTTTCTCATTTTTTCATTAATATCTTTAAATTCTTCTATAAATTTATCTTCTTTATTAAATAATTTAACTATTTTATAACCTGAATAAGTTTCTTCAATTTTACCATTTAATATACCTAAATCTTTACGATATTTACTAAATTCTTTACCTGAAAATTTAGAAATAATGATAATAAATACTAATGATAATGGAATAGATGCAAGTGCTACTAAAGCAATTCTATAATCTAAGATTAACATCATTATTAATGATCCAAAGAATAATGTAACTGAAGAGAATGTTTGAGTAATAACTGATTGTAAATTTCTTGATATATTATCAACATCATTAGTACCAATTGATAAAGTATCTCCATAAGGTACTTTATCAAAATAAGATAAAGGTAATTTATCTATTTTATTTAATACTTTATTTCTCATGTTATAAGCATATTTAGAACTTATAGAAACTGCTACAAATTCACTTAACCATGAAAGTAATGCACTAATAACATATAATCCTAAAACTAATCCAAATTTAGAAAAGAATAAACTCCAATCTATTAATAAAATTATATTACCATTACTATCTATTCCATCTATAATAAACATAGATTCTATAGTACTAGAAGAGATTAAATCATTAAAAATATAAGGAGTATAAACAGATAATACAGCACTTCCTATTGCTAAAAGAATAACTATAGAAATAAGAGGTAATTGATTTTTAAAATCTTTAATCATTCTTTTTAAAGTACCTTTAAAATTTTTAGGTTTAGAACGTTTTCCTTTTGGCATTGGTGGCATAATTAATTACCTCCTTCTAAAACACTTGATTCATTCATTTGAATAGTTTTTTCTACTTCATCTGGATCAAGTTGTGATTTAACAATATTTCTATATATTTCACAAGTTTTTAATAATTCGTTATGTGTACCTTGACCTACACATTTTCCTTCATCTAAAACAATAATATTATCAGCATCTAAGATTGATGATACTCTTTGAGCTACTATTATAATAGAAGAACCTTTAGTGTATTCTTTTAATTCTTTTCTTAATTTAGCGTCTGTTTTAAAGTCTAAAGCACTAAAAGAATCATCAAATACATATATTTCTGGTTTTTTAATTAAACTTCTTGCGATAGCAAGTCTTTGTTTTTGACCTCCAGAGAAATTTTTTCCTCCTTGAGCACAATAAGAATTAATTCCATCATCAAGTTTAGATACAAAATGTTCTGCTTGAGCAACTCTTAAAGCTTCTAAAACTTCTTCTTTAGATGCATCTTCTTTACCAAATTTAATATTTTCTTCAATAGTACCTGAGAATAATAAAGCAGTTTGAGGTACAAAACCTATATGATCTCTAATTACTTTTTCAGGTAATTTGGTAATATCAATATTATCTAATAATATTTCTCCTTCAGTAGGATCATAGAAACGAGGAATTAAATTAATTAAAGAAGATTTACCACTTCCTGTAGATCCTATAATAGCAGTAACTGTACCTGGTTTAGTTTTAAAAGATATATTTTTAATAGTAGGAACATTACTATCAGGATATTGGAATGAAACATTTTTAAATTCAATAATACCTTTTTCTTCAATATTATTAAATATTTTACTAATTATATCTTCATATTCTTTACCTTCTGAAGAATTTAATTCATTAATTAAATTATTATAATTTAATTCAATATCTTTATATTCTTTATAATAAGGATATAAAGAATCTTTTTCTATTTCTTCTTTAGATAAATTATTATATTTATTATCTAATAAAGAAATAGATAATTTCTCATTATTATGAGATTTAGAATAATCTTCTTTATATTTTAAAAGAGCATTCTTTTTAGATTTTTCTAACTCTTTAATAGCGTTTTCTTTATTTGATTTATAATCTTTACTAGTATCAATACTTAATATTTCTTTAATACGTTTTGAAGATACACTTGCTTGAGGAAGCATAATTATAATCATTCCTAACATTAAAAATGATTGCATTATTTGTAAAGAATATTGAGCTACCATTGAAATATTAGTAATTTGACTTAATATAGCAACACTAAAACTAGAAGGAGTAGATTTAATTTCAGTTAATAAATAAAATCCAAATCCATATATACCTATATAACATAAATTAAATAATACAGAAATAATAGGATTTGCAATAGACATTAATCTTCCTACTTTAATATTAATATCTCTCATTCCTATATTTTCTTTATTAAATTTCTTATTTTCTTCTTCTTGTTCATTATATGCTCTTATAACTCTAATACCTGTTAAATTTTCTCTTAATACAACAGTTATATTATCAGTTTGAGTTTGTATCTTTTTAAATAAAGGAGACGCAAAGAAGAATAAAATACATAGAATTAATACAATTAAAGGTATAATAATTAATAAAACTAAAATTAATTTAGGTGCTGGATCTTCTAATCTTAAAGTATAAATTAAAGCAATTATGATATAAGCAGGAGACATAATCATAATTCTTATTCCAAATACAGTAACATTTTTAATTTGTTCTATATCGTTAGTAGTTCTTGTAATTAAAGTAGATGTTCCAAAATGATTATAATCTTTTAATGATAATTCATTAACTTTAGAATACATTTTATCTCTTAATTCTTTACCTACAAAAGCACCTAAAGATGAAGCACAAAAGAATTGAAGAAATGCACAAGATAAAATAATTACACAAGTAAGAATCATCCATCCTCCTTGATTTAAAATTAAATTAATCATGTTATCATTTCCTAATGCATCTTTAATATAAGTAATAGATTTAGTAATAGGATTAACTACTTCAATTACTTGAGAAGGAATAACATCTTTATAAGTAATAATTGTTTGTATATTACCCATAAAAGTAGTTAATTGTAATTGAAAATATACTTGTAAAATAATAGATATAATAGCACCAAGCAAAAAGTACCATTTCTTTTTAATAGTAGATAATACTAATTTCATAATTTAACCTCCTTTTTATAAAATAAATTCATAATTACTTCTTTACTTGGAAGAGTAATTTCTTTTTTATGTATTAATAATGAATGTATTAAACTTATTATTAATGTAAAATAACAAGTTAAATAATCTTTTACATCACCTTTTTCAAAATCATTATTATCTTGTGCTTTTTTAAATTCTTCTTCAAATTTTTGATAATAATTTAAAGTAGAATAAGTTTGATAATCTACGATATTAAATTTAAAATTTAAGAATAAATAAACATAATAAGTATATTTTTCACCTTTATTTACACATTCAATAATAAAATCAGTGAAATCTTCAAAGAATTCTTTTCCTTCTTTTTTCTCTTTAGGTCTATTAATAAATGCTTCATTTATAGTATTTTTACCTAAAATTACTAATTCTTCTAAAATTTCATTCTTATCTTTGAAATAATGATAGACTAATCCATGAGAAATTTTAGAAGTTTTACTAATTTCATCCATAGTTACATTTTCAAAGCCTTCTAAACAAAATAATTTTAAAGCTGTATCTAAAATTAAACCCTTCTTTTGTTTTTTAATAAATTCATTCGCTTCTTTAGTTCGTGGCATATTTCTATTTCCTTATTTAAAACGATTAAGCATTATTTTATTGTATATTGACTTTTTAGTCAATTAAAAAAATAATTATTTTTATTAGTATTAAAATTTAGTAAAAAATACCTTAAAATTATTAAAATAATATTAAAATTAAATAAAATTATGTAAATAATTTTTTTTACTTACTTTTTAATATATAGAGGGGGTAAAATATTTAAGTATGAAATTAATTGTAGGATTAGGAAATTTTGGAAAAGAATATGAACATACTCGTCATAATGTAGGTTTTGATTGTGTAGATAGTTTATGTGATTCTTTAGGTGAAACTATTGATAAAGAAGGATTTCATTCTTTATATAAAAGAGTTAAATATATGGATGAAGATTTAATTTTAGTAAAACCTCAAACATATATGAATAATTCAGGTATTGCAGTAAGAGAAATTAAAGATTATTTTAAAATAGATTTAGAAGATATAATTGTAATACATGATGAAATGGATATTCTTCCAGGACATTTAAAATTTAAATTAGGAGGAAGAAGCGCAGGTCATAATGGTATTAAATCTATTATAGAACATTTAGGTAGCGATAAATTTTTACATATTAAAATAGGAATAGGTAAACCTGAATATAATGTAGTAGATTTTGTATTAGGTAAATATAAAGGTGAAGAAAAAGAATTAATAGAGAAATCTATTTTAGATGCTAGTAACGCTATTAAAGTAATGATTAAAGAATCATTAAATAAAGCTATGAGTATGTATAATCGTTAAGGAGTAAATTTATAAGAATTTTAAATGAAGAATTAAATTATTTTAATAATAAAACCTCTAAAACTAATTATTATAAATTAGATGAAATACTTGGAGGTTTCTTTTTAGGTTATAAATATTATTTAGAAAAAGAAGATAATTTAGTAATTTTAGTAAGTAATAATTATACTGCTAATAAATTATATGATGCTTTAAGAAATGTTATTAAAAAAGAAGATATTATCTTATTTTTAGAAAATGAAATGATAAGAGTAGAATATATTTCTTCTAGTAAAGAGATTTTAGCAAATAGAATTTATGCATTAAATGAAATGATTCATTCTAAACATAAGATATTTATTCTTACTCCTTCTAGTTTTTATAAAATATATCCTACTAAAGAAGAATTTATTAATTCATCTTTTTCTTTAGAAATAAATAAAGAATATTCATATAATGAATTAATAAATAAACTTATTGATTTAGGTTATTCTAAAGTTAATAAGATAGATCAATCTTTAGAATTTGCTACTAGAGGTAATATTATAGATATATTTTCTATTAATTATGATAATCCTATTAGAATAGAGTTCTTTGATGATGAAATAGAATCTATTAGATTCTTTGATATAGCAACTCAAAGAAGTATTAATAATATTTCTAAAGTAGATATTATGAGTGCTACTACTTTAATTTTTAATGATAATGAAAAAAAGAATATATCTAAAATATTAAATAATAAGTTAAATAATGATTTAAATGATTTAAGAGATGATTTAAAAGAATATTTAACAAGTGAAATATCTTCATGTATTTATGATTTAGAAAATAATATTTATAATGTAAAACTTTATAAATATTATGGATATTTAAAAGAAAGTAATGTTAATTTATTATCTTATTTATCTTCTTATAATGAAATAATATTAAATAAAAATGAATTTATAGAGAATAAAGAATCTTTATTCTTAGAAAGTGATGAATTTATTAATGATTTATTTGATTCAGGAAGAGGATTAAAGAATTTAAAATTATTTAAAGATGCTTCTTTAACTTTAAATTCTAAAGAAATTAATTATATAGATTCTTTATCTTTAGAAAATAATCCTATTAATATTCCTTTATTTTATCCTTTTATTACTAAGAATACTCAAATAGATTTAAATGCATGTTTAAAAATGTATTTAGATGAATTTAAAACATGTATTTTTATCTGTAAAAATAATGATGAATTAAATGAAATTAAATCTAATTTAGATTATTTAAATATTAAATATAATATTATTAAATCTATTAATGAAGAATTATTAACTAATTATAATATTTTATTAAGTGATTATTCATTTTCTTTTGAAGATAGAAATAAGTCTTTAGCAGTTATTGATTCTTCTATTTTATTTAAAAGAAAATCTAAATCTAGTATTTATTATTCTAAATTTAAACAAAGTACTATTCTAGGTAATTATAATGAACTTGAAAGAGGAGATTATGTAGTACATGAAAAATATGGAATAGGTAGATTTTTAGGTATTGAAGAAGTAACAGTAGGTGATAAAACAGATGATTATTTATCTATTGAATATAAAAATAATGATAAATTATTTATTCCTTTATATAACTTTACTTTAATTAGAAAATATAATGGAAGAGAAGGTAAAACTCCAGAACTTTCTTCTTTACATAGTGATAAATGGAATAAAACTAAAAAGAGAATTAAAGAAAAAGTTAATTTATTAGCAGATAAATTATTAGAATTATATAAAGAAAAATCATCTCTTAAAGGTTTTAGTTATTCTAAAGATGATGAATTAATGGAAATGTTTGAAGATGCATTTCCTTATGAATTAACTTTAGATCAAAAAACATCTATTGAAGAAATCAAAGAAGATATGGAAAAAGATACTCCAATGGATAGATTATTATGTGGAGATGTAGGATTTGGTAAAACTGAAGTAGCTTTTAGAGCAGCATTTAAAGCTATTTTAGATCATAAACAAGTCTTATTTTTAGCACCTACTACATTACTTGCTAAACAACATTATGAATTAGCACTTTCTAGATTTAAAAATTTTGATGTTAATATTAAATTATTAACTAGAAATGAAACTTCTACTCAAGTTAAATTAATTCAAAAAGGCATTGAGACAGGTAAAATAGATTTATTAATAGGTACTCATAAAGCTTTAAATAAAAATATTAATTTTAAAGATTTAGGTTTATTAATTATTGATGAGGAACAAAGATTTGGAGTAGAACAAAAAGAAAAAATACATTTAGAAAAACCTAATATTGATATTTTAACATTAAGTGCTACTCCTATTCCTAGAACATTACAATCATCTTTAATAGGATTAAAGAGTGTATCTACTATTTCTACTCCTCCTAAAGAAAGATTACCAATTCAAACTTATATTATTGAAAAAGATTATAAAGTTATAAAAGAAATTATCTTAAAAGAATTAGCAAGATCAGGTCAAATATATTATATTCATAATGATATTTTTACTATTTATGAATTAAGTAATAAATTAATAGAATTAATTCCTTCATTAAAAATAGGAATAATTCATGGAAAAATGGATAAAAATGAAATAAATGAAGTAATGAAAGAATTTTATGAAGGAAATATAGATTTATTACTTGCTACTACTATTATTGAAAATGGAATTGATGTAAGAAACGCTAATTTAATTTTAGTAGATGACGCAAATAGATTTGGACTTGCTCAACTTTATCAAATTAAAGGAAGAGTAGGAAGAAGCGATAAAATGGCTTTTTGTTATCTTTTAATTAATAAAGAAAGAAAATTAAATGAAGAAAGTAAGAAAAGATTAAAAGCTATTCAAGATTTTACAGAACTTGGAAGTGGTTTTAAGATTGCTCAAAGAGATTTATTAATTCGAGGAGCAGGTGATATTTTAGGTCCTCAACAAGCAGGTTTTATTGAAGAAGTAGGAATAGATTTATATATAAAATTATTAAATGAAGCTATTAAAGAAAAAGAAAGTGGAGATTTAATTAAAGAAAATGATCCTAAAGAAGTAGATAATGTTATTAAAAATGCTTACATTCCTAAAACATATGAAAATGAATCTGGTATAATGGAAATATATCAAAGAATTAAAGAAGCAGATACATTTGAAAAAATAGATAATTTATATTCTTATTTAAAAGATTTATATGGAGATGTTCCTTCTAATTTATTAAATTTATTAAATCAAAGAAGAATAGATATTTATATTAATTTTATAGAATTTGATTCTTTAAAAGATTATCCTTCTAGAATAGAAATTATTTTATCAAAAGAATTTACTAAAATAGAAGGAATAGGTAATAAATTATTTGAAAAATTAATAAATTATTTTAGATATATTAAAGTAACTTATATTTCTCATGAATTAACTATTTCAATGAATAAAGAAGGTAATTATGAAGAAAGATTATTTAATATATTAAAAATAATACATGAGGAAAGTAAAAATTATGAGATTAGATAAATATTTAAAAATAACTAGATTAGTAAAAAGAAGGAGTGTCGCTAAAGATTTAGCAAACTTAGATAAATTCTATGTAAATGAAAAGATTGCAAAACCTTCTAAAGAAATAAATGTTAATGATATTATTGATTTATATTTAGGTAGACATCATTTAAAAGTAAAAGTATTAGATGTTAAAGATCATTGTTTAAAAGAATCTTCTACTTCTTTATATGAGGTAATTCAAGATGAGATTATTGAATCTAAAGAAGAATAAGAAATATCTTTTAGCATTATCTTATGGAAGTGATTCTTTAGCACTTTTTTACTTATTATTATCTAAAAATTATAATTTTGAAGTAGCATACACTAATTACCATCTTCCTTATACTGGTGATATGGAAGAAATAAAAATAAAAGAATTATGTAATAAATATAATAAAAAATTACATTTACATGAAGTTTATTTTACAAAAGGTAATGAAGAAGCATGGGCTAGAATAGAAAGATATAATTTCTTTATTAATATTATTAAAAATGATCCTTCTATTGAAGCTTGTTTAATTGCACATAATAAAGATGATTTAGTAGAAACTTACTATCTTCAAATAAATAGAAAAGGATATTATTCTTATCTAGGTCTTAAAAATATATCTTATAAAAATAATGTTAAATTTATAAGACCTTTATTACATGTAAGAAAAAAGACATTAGAAAAATATAATAAAAAGCATCATTATGAATATTTTCAAGATGTAACAGATTTAGAACCTAGATTTGAAAGAAATAAAATAAGATTAAATAAAGTTTCTAAATTATCTAATTTTAAAATTAATTTAATATGTTTAAAAATTAGATATTTAAATTTTTTAAAGAAATTAGAATATAAAA